>DASZCA010000273.1:0-3626 GCA_035943555.1 Verrucomicrobiia bacterium | reverse complement strand
AATCCATGGCCTGCAACATCGCCTTGAAATAAAATGGCGAGGGCGTACAGGTCGTCGCACAAGTGCCCACGGCCGGCCCGGTGCCTCCGCCTACCATCGTGGTAAGCCCGGCGGCGATCGCTTCATGGGCCTGCTGCGGACAAATGAAATGGATATGCGTATCGAGTCCGCCGGCGGTGACGATCAGGCCTTCGCCGGCGATGACTTCCGTGGTGACGCCGATGACCATTCCCTTGGTCACGCCCGCCATCATATCCGGATTGCCCGCTTTGCCGATGGCGGAAATGAGCCCGTTTTTGATGCCGATATCTGCCTTGTAAATGCCCGTGTGATCCACGATCAACGCATTGGTGATCACGCAATCCAACGCGGCCTTGGCGCCGACGCCGGCGGCCTGGCCCATGCCTTCGCGGATGACCTTGCCGCCGCCGAATTTGCATTCATCGCCGGGCACGGTGAAATCTTTTTCCACTTCCAGCACGAGCGACGTGTCGCCGAGCCGGACCTTGTCGCCGGTGGTCGGGCCGAACATGTCGGCGTAATGCGATCGTTTCATTTTGTGCGACATAGATCAGGTTGGTTGATGCGCAAATGAGGCCGCCTTAACGCGTTTCAGTGCCGCTTTTTTCCCGGCGGCTGAAACCTTCCCGCCCGCCAGGTTGTTGCCGCCGTGGATGATTTTTTTGCCGGCTATCTCCACCAGCTTCACGGTTTTCGTCTCACCGGGTTCAAAGCGCACCGCCGTCCCCGCCGGGATGTCCAGCCGCTTGCCATAAGCAGCGCCGCGGTCAAACTTCAACGCCGCGTTCGTCTCGATGAAATGATAATGGCTGCCGACCTGGATCGGGCGGTCACCAAGGTTGGTCACGGGAATTTCCGCCGGCGCCCGACCGGCATTGAGTTCGATCTCTCCCTCCAAGATTTCCATGGAGCCGGGCGCCGGTTCTTTGGGAATTTTCGGGAAAACCGACAGGTCCGGTACGGGCAGAAAACTGCCATGCAACGCGAGCTTGAGGTCTCCGTTGTCGCTGGCGATCGGGTGATGCACGGTCACGAGTTTCGATCCGTCCGGAAAAGTTCCTTCGACTTGCACATCGTAGATCATTTCCGGCACACCGGACATGACCTGATTGCGGCCTAAAAGCTGCCGGCCGAGGTTCATCAAAGAGGCCACGCTTTTGCCATCGCGGATGAATTCGAGAAGTACCGTGGCGATGAGAGCAACGGCTTCGGGATGATTCAGGCGCAGGCCGCGCGCCAGGCGTTTCTGGGCGAGAAAGCCGGCCTGATGCAGTATCAGCTTGTCGAGTTCACGGGGTGAAAGGTGCATAAATCTGGTGGTTTACCATTTGCGCGCCCACGGATCATCACCCAGCAAGGCGGAGGCAAATTTTAGATGGCTATGCAGCGCACGACCGACCGATTCGACACTTTCGCCGGCCACGCGAAGCATCGCGCCGTGCGGCACCGGGCTGGCGCTTGCGATGAGCGCCGCGCCGCGTTTCACCGGGCTGGCAGCCAGGGCCGCCAACAAATCCGTCGCCGCCGCTTGTAACGGGGCGCCCAGCAAAAGCAAAAGGGCGAAGCAATTGTAACGGCCGGTGCGATGGGCCGAAGCCACCGGTTGCCCGGCGGCATCCAGCCGGAGCGAATCCATAAAAACCCTTTCCCCAGAAAGAAAAACATCATTGCGGCTTTGCAGGCGGTTGAAGGCCCAACGTTCACCGCGTGCCGCACGTCCGGAGGTGAACCAATCGAGCAGCACCAAACCGGAGCCGGCGCCCAGTCGGAACTCTTGGTGCTGGAAGTAACTCGACTCCGCAAACGGTTGCACCGGATCCGGGGCAAAAACGAGCAGGGAGTTTTCTTCGATGACCGCCTGAGTGACATGGCCGCAAGCGAGCCGGCGGGGGTTGCGGTAAATTTTAGTCGAAGCCTGCGTGCCCAAAAAACAGCGGGCACCGGAACCGAGACGCAAATCCAGCCGCGTTTCATCCCCGGCGACGAAGCCGCCGCCAAAACTGCTGGTGTAAACCCAGGCGCTTTGGCCGCGTGCACGCGGAGTCAGCAGCTTGAGCGGGGCGCGCGCGTAGGCGGAAGTGACGGCGCTCTGGCCGGAAACGTGTTCGACCGTCAGTTGCGCACAACCGCGCGCCTTTAACCCGGTCTCCACATTGGCCAGCGGCATAATCATGGTTCAGCACTCGGAGGCTTCGGCGCGGGTCAGAGGGTTATCATGCCAGACAAAACGCGGCCCCGCAGGCGGCGATCGCCCCGCCAGCCAGCCGGATCCAACGTCCGTTGGCGAACCGTTGCGCCGTGACGCCAAGCCCGATGCCCGCAAGGTGCAGGCTAATTGTAGCCAACACAAAGCCGAGGCCATAGGTGAAACCAGAAGCGGATTCAGGCATTTCCGCGCCATGGGCGTAACCGTGAAATAACGCAAACACGCCGACAATGCCCGCGCCTGCCGCCAACGGCAGACGAATAGCTACGGCAATCAGCAGACCCAGCACCAATACCGAAGCGGCGATCCCCTGCTCCACCCCGGGAATGCCAACACCGCCCATGCCCAGCGCGCCACCGAGGATCATGACGGAAACGAATGTTACGGGCAGCACCCAGCGGGCGCGTCCGCCGCATTGGGCCGCCCACAAACCGACGGCGATCATCGCGCAGATGTGATCAAGTCCCGTCAGCGGATGCAACAGCCCATTCTCAAAGCCATGCACATGGCCCGGCATGCCGGGGTGCGCTTGGGCCAGCGAAGGCACCAGCAGCAAGGAAAGCCACAAGGTAAAACGTTGGAACCGGGTTAGAAATGGTTGCGAAGCGTGATCTGAATTTTTGATCTTCATGGTCATATTATGGTTGTCTTCCAGCCGAAAAACGACGTTCACATGGTGCAAAATCCGAAGCGCAATGCAATCAATACCGCCACGCATCACCCCTGCGGAGTTCGCCGGTCATACGGTCAGATGTTTTTTTACGATCTCATCGTTAAGCTTCGCGATCGGACCCTCGGCCACTACCGCGCCCCGGTCCATGATGTAAAAGCTGTCGCCAACGGCGAGACAGAAATCCAGGTACTGCTCCACCAGCAGGATGCTCAACCGGCCCTCTTTCTTGATTTTCACCAGGGTGTCGCCGATAAGGTCGATGATGTTCGGCTGGATGCCCTCGGTCGGTTCATCGAGGATCAAAATCTTGGGGTCGGTAAGCAACGCGCGGGCGATGGCCAATTGTTGTTGCTGGCCGCCGCTGAGCACCCCGCCCTTGCGGGAAAGGAATTCCTTCAGGATGGGAAACAGTTCCAACACGCGATCCATCTGGCCATCCGCCTTCTTGCCGTGGACGACGAGGCCAATTTTCAAATTTTCCCAGACGGTGAGGTGCGGAAAAATATCGCGCCCCTGCGGGACGTACCCAACCCCGGCGCGGGCGCGCTGGTCCGGCTTCATCGCGGAAAGATCGACACCGCCGAGTTGCACGGTGCCGGTGTCGGCCCGGACCAGCCCGACGATGGATTTGAGCGTGGTAGTTTTGCCGACACCGTTGCGCCCCATCAGGCAGACCAGGCTGTGGTCAGGAACGGTGAGATTCACACCGCGCAAGATCCGCGAGCC
>DASZCA010000272.1:0-5391 GCA_035943555.1 Verrucomicrobiia bacterium | reverse complement strand
ATTGGGCGTGCCTAGATAAAAACTGTTCCAGGTGGACCGGGCCCGCTTGATCCCCAGATCGGTGGATAGGTACAAAATCCGCGGGGCCGCAGATTCCGCGTTGGGATTTCTGGCTTTGCGCTCTGACTCCCACTGCAAACTGTCTGCCCAATAGCGGGAAAGCAAATGCAGGCCCAGCACAGATTTACCCGTGCCGCTCGGCCCTTGTATGCACAAGCTGACGTGCTGATCCAACGGTTGCCTGTCTTCTTTTTCCCTCTGTGCGTCCGGTGGCCGCAAATTGATCCCCGCATCGTAAGTATGTCCCTTCTGGAAGAACATCCGGTCCAATGAAGGAATGCCGAACCGTAATAAGCGGATGTCGCCCTCCGCGGCCTCTTTTTCGGTTGCCCTGCTTTTTTTGTCAGTCGATGAAAAAGTTTTCATGGATAAATAACTCACAACGCCGTTAGATCGGTGGTTAAAGTTTTGATCTGCAAGGCCGGCCAATAATCTTCGAATTCAGCATATTTTTTTTCGTGTTCCGCTTTGCCGTCCCCGATTTTCTCCAGGCGCTGCTTTGCTTCTTTCTGAAAAGCGTGCACAAACCAATGCCGGCCCAGGCTGCCTTTGGCCTCCGCTGGATTGTATGCACTGGCGGGGTTGTTGGGGACGATGGAAGCAAGGCCGTCTGCCACCAGATTGGCTGCTCCGCCGCCCGCATTCATCCATAGCGCCGGCACACAGGCATTGATTTTTTCCGGCTTGTTCGGCGGCGTCCCCGGCCGTTCCAAAACTAATGGTTGCAGATGAACCACCGCGAGCAGGGATTGGGCTGCATTTCCCCGCTCCGCCGGGGTCTTGGCATCGATGGCTTTGAAAATGCGCTGGATGGACTCCACCAAAGAACCCGCGTGGGTCGTGGTTATGACCAGATGACCGCTCCCGGCAAAATCCACAACTTGCCGCCAATCTTCCGCATCCCGTGTCTCGCCGATAAAAACCACGGCCGGAGTCATCCGCTTGGCATCCAACAAGGCCTGTTTCAGTGATACGGCATCCACCCGCAAATTACGTGGTGTGTAATCAAAACCCCGCCGCCGGTTGAGACCATGGTCTGCTCCCCGGTCACCCTTGTTTTTTTCATCGATGGAATGAAAATATCCTTTGTTTTCAATGGGATCCTCCAAGGTGATCAGGTGTGGCCGGCGTTTCCATTTTGATATCGTCCTGATATATTGCCAGATCAACCCAAAAGCCACCTGGCTTTTGCCGCTGCCTGTGCCGCCGGCAATTACAATCAATCCCGTTTTGATGTCGTCAGCAAATAGACGACGGCTAAGAACGCGGCAGGTGATGTCGATGTCGAACAAAAAATCCTTGGTACCCGAGGGAACTTTTGGCGGATTGATCACCGCCAATTCACACTCTTTGTTTCCACCCGTCACGCCTTTGACGATAACCGTATCCGGACGCATTTCTTTAAGCAGTTCCTTGGCACGGCTTTCAAGCTTTTTCGGATCCTTGCGGCGCATGGTGACGCTAAATCCTTGGTTGTTATGGTATGAAGCGAGGTTTGCACGGCCTTCCAGGTTAAAAGCAAAGTTGTTTTTTGAACTCCAACATTTGATTACTATGTTGGCGTCGATCGATGATTTCAAATGTTCGGCATACTTCCTCTTGATATCCTCCCAAGCGATCTCCGACTCGGCCAATTTTTTGATGGTCTGCTCGTCGAAAACACCTTCCGGAATCAACTTGGGTTCTGACTCCAGGTTCAAGACAAGCCCGTCCAGCACTTCCTCCCGGCTGAGATAGAATGTGAAATCATCCTCGCAACAAACGATTCCCTCTGCATTTGCCAGGTCGTCCTCCAAGCGGAGGATTATTTCGCCGGGTACCAATTTTACGGTGAGTGGAGGCATAATAATTCAAAAATCATGGGATCCGGTGACTACCGGCGTTCTGGCAAGATGGCATGGGGAGACGATTCCCTTTTAGAACGATGAAATAAACCTCGTTTTTCCATCCGCCAAAAAAAACGGTCAGCATATAAGAATGTGGCGCCATTTGTACCTCTTCAGATTTAATTCCTTATGAATCCCCATTATTGCTGTTGATGAGGACTTTCCCCAAACCCCGGGAGTTGAGAACTGTTATTTCATTGAAGCATTTTTTTGTCAATAACATTGTGCAATTTTCCGTCGACATCATAACTTTTAGCTTTCCATCTCCAGCCGCCGCCACGGAAAAATGTGACCCTATATATGTAGGGCAGACTTTCCAATGTAGCGCAGGCTTTCCAGCTGCTTTGTAGAAACCTTTCTAAAACCCGGCGTTTCAATGGGCGGCGGCTGTGTTGGGGAGACAGGACCAGCCGCAGCACGTGGCCTGTTACCACCCTATCCGTATTCAAGCACTCATCTCGGCCCTGACCTTTTTTGGAGTGAATGGTTTCTACAAAGCAGCTTTCCAGCCTGCCGGTGCTGGCGACTTTCCAGTCCCCAGCTCTTATTTCCCCGGCAAATTTTTCCTCCCCATCTGCGGTTATCTGCGTCCATCTGCGATTAAAAAAGTTTTAAGAGCTCAATTTTCATTTTTCAAAAATCTGCAAATTCCCCAGCAATGTGCCACTTTCCGTCTCCCGCCCGTTTTTCCGCACACCATTTCCATCCAATGATGCCAATGCGTTTATGATTTATTCGGAATTTTTTCCGCCCGACCCCCTTCCCACTCCCGTTTTTTGAAAATAAATGGCATAAATCTGCTAGTTACATTCCCCACACGAATTCAGATTTTAAAGACCTATGATTTAATCGCTGGTGCATGGACACGAGCACGCACCTGCGCGAGGCCCTCCGCCACCCGGAGCGCCCCACCCTCACGGCGCCCACACGCCCCGCTTCGGCGGCGGCCCGGCGTGGTTCATCTCAATCCCCCACCGGCCGCGCCCTCCCTCCCCGCGTCCCGCTGGCCGATTGGATGAGCTTTGCCGCATTTGCCCTCAGCCTCCCTGCTTCCGGCTCCCTCCGCCGGAAATTCGGTCCTGGCCGCCCATCCCCGCGGCCAGCGACCGATACTTTCCCCCGGAGCGCGGCTGCCTGTCCCGCCGAAGCCTTGGCGAAGGCGGATGTCCGCGCCGAGCCGGATCAGCCGCAGTGCTTACAAAACACAACGGCCCGTGCACCACACAACCGCGCGCTCAAAACAAAGTCCCCAACCATCAACTCTCAACCCTCAACTAAAAACTTTCCCAGCCCATCTTACCCCGGAGGCGCTCCTGCGCGCCCGGGATCAGTCCGCCATACCGACGATACCTGCGCCCGTACTCCGCAGCGCCTTCGCGCAAACATCGTCTCTTCCAAACGTCATACGCGACTGATCCCGGGGCGCGCCCCCATTTTTAAAAATCCATCAAACATCATCTCCCATCATAAAAATATGAAGAAACGCAAAACCCACCGCCGCCGAACCATCGAACCGTTGCAACTCACCACCCGCAAACCCATCCGTTCCAAGCTCGACCCGTTCACCAACGAATTGCTTCAGATGGACCAGGACAAAACCACTTTTGACAAAATGTTGGAGTGGCTCATCGGCCAGCGGATCAAATGTTCACGAAACGCTCTTCATCATTTTATCACCACGCGTCGCACGGCCCGCGAGCACAACCATTTGCTGGAACACCTCGCCAAGGTCACCGCCAAATCCCATGTCGTTGTCAGCCACCTCGCCAAAAATCCCGCGCCGCAACTCGATACTATCATGCAATTGCTCCGCGTGGTGGCCACCCAGTTGACTGCCGAAGCCACCATTGATACGGATTTGATTAAACTGGCCAACCAACTCACTCACACGACTCTTAACTTCGAACTCATCCGGCTCAAAACCAAACTCGTCGAGCGCAACCTCGTTCTGGCCGAGGAAAAGCACGCCGAATGGATCAAATGTGAGCAAACCCGCGCCTTGGAAGCGTGCCTGAAAGAAGCCAAGAAATTCCCGCTCGTTGCCCGCTCTTTTCGCGCCGCCTTTCACGCTTTACGCGATACTCAAACTCCTGCTCTCCGCGAGATTGAAAACCCTCCCAGCCCGGCTTGGTCAGCTAAAGCCTCCACCAAAACCGCTGCTGCAAGCACTTCCACCGCTACCACCCAATGAATCAGGAAAAGCTTTCAGATCATGTAATTCCTCGACTCTTGGCGAGAGAGATGGAAAATCCTGCTTTTATCGCGCTGGATAAAAAGCCTGCGCATCCTACCTTCGCCGACTTCCTGCTCAACGAAGCCCGCGTCCCCACCGGCTCCGGCACCTACGGTAACTACACCTTCACCGGTCGCGAAGCTCTGCGCGAGATCGTCGACACTATCGACAAAATCTTCACCAAAAAACTCGCTGACGCCGAAGTCTCGCTCGCCGGCGGTGCACAGTTCGGCAAAACCATTCTGGAACTGAACCTCGCCGCCTACATCACCGGCCAGCAATTCCGCAACTTCGGCCTCTACCTGCCGGATGACGATTTGGTCGAGGGTATCGTGGATTCAAAATTCCGCCCCGATGTCGTGGATCAGATCGGTTGGTTCGCCGAAATGGTGCAGGTCGGCAAAGCTCTGAACAAATCCGGTCGCGCCGTCAATCGCAAAGGCGCCTTCCTCGTGACCGATGGCGAGCGCAAGGCCGTCGGCATGATTCGCGGCCTCGGCAAAGTCCCCACCACCTTCAGCATGGATGTCGCCGCCATGGACGAGCTGGATGACATTCAGCCGCGCATGATGAAATTCGTGCGCGGCCGCCTGACCGCGAGCGACCTGCGTTTCGTTTTCAAAACCGGTACCCAGCGCATCCATGGTCGCGGCATGAACAAAGCCTGGAAAGACGGCAGCCAAGGCGTCTTCCTCCTCCACTGCCCGAAGTGCCAGCGGGCGCACAATCCCGAAGAAGAATTCCCGCAAATCATCAGGTTAGTAGTTCCGTCGTTTGAAGTTCCGCCTTTAGGCGGCTCGGAGAATTTACGTGACCGCAAAACTCCAAACTCTCCGGATCTTCCCGTTGCCGGAACGCCGAGCACCAGCTCGGCAAGTTCGGATAACTCCAAACATTTACTCGCCCCCAAGCTCACCTGGTCCGGCCATTTCCAATCCGACGGCGATGACATCACAACCTTCGCCCATCACCCAACCAACCCAATATTTCCTAGCCTGCGTGTCTTGCGGCACCGCCCTCGACCGCTCCAAACCCGTCATCCACCACCGCCGTCCCGAACAGGAGCAGCAACACAAATGGTCCTACCGCATCTCCCAACTCGCCATCGGCGCCATTGATCTTTCCCAAATTGTCGCTCGCTTCCAATCCGCCGTCGCCGATCCGGAGGAGATGATCGTCTTCCGCTGCGATGTCCTGGGCCTCCCGCAAAGC
>DASZCA010000271.1:0-18124 GCA_035943555.1 Verrucomicrobiia bacterium | reverse complement strand
ACAACTTTTTATATGACGTTTCCGAGCTGCAAAGTCTTTACCGCGTTTGAAAGCACCCAATGTCGCGCGGGTCGCGCCGAATTCGACGGCGTGCTGGCCCGCATTTCGGTCCAGGCTGACAATACCCAGCTCGATTTCTCCCACTTTTGGCAGGAACAGTCTTGGACTACGGCCGTTCACGCTGCGACCGAGGCCGATATCATCGTGGTCTCGCTGAGCGGCCGCGTGGATTTGCCCGTCCCCGTCAAGCGGTGGATGGAAACGTGGCCGCAACACGGTCGTGCAAACCAGGCCGCCCTGGTCGTGGTCTTTGAAAGCGGACGTGAAGAATTGCCCGCCCAGAACGACCTCATCACCTATTGCCAAAAACTCGCAGAACAACATGGTCTGAGCTTTTTTTGCAATCGCGGCGGCATGCCATCATTTGCCGGCGAACTGTCAGCCTTTCAATCCAATCACTCTGACGCGATCTGTTGCACGGAATAGGCGCCATTTCTTAAATTTCATTTTTCCTGTCTGGGAAGTTTGGAGACATGCTGTAGACATTCAGCGGGAAACTTTTGGTTTTTTTGGCGTGCTTGGGCGAAGGCGCGAGATATTTGTCTTGGCACCGTGGGTGCGCCATCTTTGTAGAAAGCATCATCTGAAAAATCCCCGGTCCCGTTAGGGGCGACATATCCGGTCTTTGATGTTTGAATATCGAGGCTTCTCTGGAGTCCCGCTTTGCGGGATTGGACGCTTGGAGATTTTCCTCCCGGCTGGAAACATCCTGATTGTCCGTTACCACGGCCAACGCGGTAGCGTCATGGAGTGCGCCAGTCCCCTGGCGCTTTTCCATCGCCAACCCCTAAGTGTGAAAAATTCTTTCGCCCGGTTCTTCGCGAAGCGTCATGGAGTGCGGACGCTTTGGCACCGCTTTTGAACGCAAGAAAAACAGGGTTCACCGCCTCCGTTTGGCCCTTACGGAATATCTGTTCCAACTGAGGGTGTTTTCCCTTGTCACTTTCCTTTAAGCAAAGCCGTGATCGCCGCCCGCGTCGCCTTTGTGCTGGCCAGACATTCCTCTTCCAATTTTTCGAAGAGGGCCAGCAGATTTTCCCCCGTGACCGTCAGTTGGGCGCCGCCTTGCTTTTTACCCCCGCGTGTTGTCGCCACCACCGGTTTGCGGAAACAAGCATTCATCGTGCGGATGAGTGACCATGCCCGCATATACGACATCTCCATCTGTCGCGCCGCCTCCGAAATGGAACCCGTCTCCCGGATCAGCCCCAGCAGCCGCGCCTTGCCCGGCCCCATGGCGATCTCGCTGCCGAACATGATGCGCAACCGCGGTTGCACCGGCTCAGCCTTGCGTGACGTATGTTTCATGTCGCCGAAAGAATACCAGTGCGCGTTCAGGTGTAAAAACGAAAGCTCTGCACCGTCTTCTTATCGCGCGCGGGGCGCATGCTGGCTTGCGGTTTTATAAGGGCTTGGAGCCAGCGCTTGTCTTGTTACGGAATTGATAGATTTCGTAAGCGATTGATGCCGTCGCCGTGATCCCGGCCGGGATCAGCAAGCACGCATAGCCGAAAAAATGATAGCCCGATGCTCCCGCCAGTCCGCCGCACAGGAAACCGGAAATGACCAGGCAACACATCTGCAAACGTTTCGGATCAACCGGCAGGCCGCGTAAGGTATGTCCCATAAAAATGCCCAGGTCGGTGAACATTCCAGAAACATGCGTGGTGCGGACCACCGTTCCGCTGTAAGTGCTCACCATGGCATTTTGCAGGCCGCAGGCGCATGCCAGGCAGTAGATCCCATAAACGGATTCATGCTTTAACCACGGAACCGCAGCGCAAAGGAAAAGGGCTTCCAGCAGCATCGTGACACCATAGCGGTGCCCGAGTTGCAACGTGCTGTTTTGGATGATGAACCCGCTGCAAACGGCGCCGACGAGAAAAGATCCTATGACCATGCCGAATTGCCCGGCGGCCGGGATGTCGCCCGTCGCAATTGCCGCCGCCAGCATGGAGGTGTTTCCGGTGAGATGGGATACTGTTTGGTGGCTGAATCCCAGCAGGCCGATGACATTCACGATGCCGGCGATGAAGGCCAGGATCCAGGTGCCGCACCAGAACCAGCGGGGCAATTTTGAGATCATTGTACGGTTCGCTTTCTTTGGCCAGGTTTTTTTGGCCGCTATCGAAGCCTACATAAAACGAAGGGGCCCCACCAATGATATGTTCCCTTCCATCCTCTGCCATCAATTCTCCATCTTCGTCTTTCCTTTACGCCTTCCCAACCAGTTCCTTCACCGCTGCGCGCAGTTCACCTAGCGAAAACGGTTTCGTCAGACAAGGACGCTTTTCCGTCTCCAAAAAAGTCCGCAACTGGTCGCCGATGATGTCGCCCGTCACAAATACCATGCGGCGGCAGATCTCCGGGCTTTCCACGCGCAACCGTTCATAGACTTGCCGTCCGTTGATGCCGGGCATCTTCAGATCGCAGATGATCGCGTCAAATTTTTTGTCGCGCAACGTCCGCAACGCGGTCTCGCCGTTCGGTGCGGTGGTCACCTCATAGCTGTGTTTGGTCAACTCTTCCTTGATCATCTGCAGGAGCGATTCTTCGTCATCCACTGCGAGGATGCGCATGCCCGCACCTTCGAGCAGGTCCGGCTTGGCCGCGCCGCTGGTGGCCGTGCAGGTGGCCGTCATGAAAGAGGTTTCAAACCAAGTGTTGTCACCGGCCGCCGGCAGTTCGATGGTGAACGTCGCGCCTTCGCCCGGTTTGCTGCTGGGGATGATGTTGCCGCCGTGCTCGCGGATCATGCCGTAGCACAGGCTGAGGCCCAGCCCCGTGCCTTTGCCGACTTCTTTCGTGGTGAAGAAGGGATCAAAGATGCGTTTCAAATTTTCCGGCGAGATGCCCGGGCCGTTGTCTTGGATGACGATGCGCACGCACCGCGTATCGGAATTCGTGGTGATCGTGATGCGGCCGGAATCTTGATGTGCTTCGATGGCCTGCCGCGCGTTATTGATGATGTTCAGCACCACCTGTTGGATCTGGTGGCCGTCCGCGAGCACCGGCGGCAGCTTCGGCGAAAAATGGGTGATGACCTTCACGTTGCTCGTGCGCAGCGGATACGCGATCATCTCCAGCACATCCTCGATCAGTCCGTTCGGCGCGACCGGCTTGCGTTCTGGCGCGCTGCGGCGGGCGAAACTCAGCAGCGATTGCACGATCTTCTGGCAACGTTGCGCAGATTTGAAGATCAGGTCCAGGTGGCGGCTGTGCTTCTCGCCCACATCCGCGTCCTTGAGCATTTCGGAGAAGCCCATCACGGCCGCGAGCGGATTGTTCAATTCATGGGCCACGCCCGCCACGAACTCGCCCACCGCCGAAAGCTTCTCGCTCTGGATCAGTTGTGCCTGCGTGGTCTTGAGCGTGTCCACCGTCTGTTTTAATTTCGATTGCGACAGCTCGATATTCTCCGTCATCTGGTTGAACGTGTGCGCCAGTTCGCCGAATTCATCCTTGGACTGGATATGGACGCGGTGCGAAAAGTCTCCGCGCCCGACCGCCTCGGCCGCGTCATGCAACTGGCGCAACGGCTGTGTCGCCTTGTTGATGAAGTACAACACGATTAGCGAGCCGATCACGATGCCGAAGATGGTCACCGCCAACAGCAGCTTCTGGGTTTGGCTCAGCAGCGCCAGTTGTTCGTCATAAGAACTGAATAACAGATAGCCTAGCGAAGTGTCGCCTTTCAATGAGGGAAATTTCCCGCTCGCGCAAAAAAAGTTGTGGCCGCCAATCTCTATCCGGTCCAGGGCCCCATTGCGGACGTTCAAGCGGTTGAACAGCGCCACCGGGTCGCCCGGGTGGTCTGCGCCGATGAAGGTGGAGGCGATGACCGATTCACCTGCGATGAATACCGCCTGTCCATGGGCGCTGATGCTGAATTCTTGAATGGCTTTGGAATCGATCAGCTTGCCGAAGGTCAGCGCGCCCAGAAAATCATGTTCCACGTTATAGATCGGGATGGCCACCAGTTGGTAGATCTTGCTGTTGATGCGGATGGTGTCCGCAGCGGTCTCCTCCTGCAGTGCCAGCTTCACTGCCGGCTCGCCACCGGCCAGGATGGCGCGCGGCGATGACAATTGATTCCGCTGGTAGAGCATCGCCTCGGCATCCTGCGCATTGGTCGTGCCGGCCGGACGGAAGAACACGAACTCCACGCCTTCATCCGCCAAACCTTCCTCCTGCATCAGTCGGCCCAGTGATTCACTGATCGTGCTCGCGTGCGTGGTTTCGAGCGGGGCGCGATATTTCGGCAGGTTGGCGAGACTGCGGAACTGGAACCGCAGGTCTTTCTGTTGTTTGACCAGCTCGTTATGAAAGCGCGTGTCCGCGTTGCGCAATTCGCTCTCAGCCCCCTGTTCCGCCTGCTGTTTGAACTGTTGATTGACGATCAACACCGTCAACACCAGCAGCATGCCCATCACGGTGATCACCGGCACCAGAATTTTGATGCGAAAGCTCGCTTCCAGAAATCGTTTGATGGGTTGCATGGCTCAGTTCGTTGGCAGGTTTTTGATCGTCAACGTGAAATCCGCTTTTGCTTCGCCTTCGGCCGGCACCGTGATCTCCTGTACGTCCGGCGGCAACCGGTCATGCCATGCTTTCAGTTTGTATTTGCCCGGCGGCACGCCCGTGATCGTGTAGTGGCCATCACTGTCGGTCAGCGTAAAATAGGGGTTCGTCATCACCAGCACGATGCAGTGCATGTTTTCATGGATGGAGCAATAGACATCCACTTTGCCCGGCTTTTCGAAGGTCCATTTGGCTTTCTCCGGATTTCCTTTGTAAAGCCCCAGGTCGAACTGCGCTGCGTCCGAGGCGGAGAAGACGTTGTGAAAGATCTCGTCATTATTGGGCCATTCCACCGTGGTGCCGGCCAGCACCGGCAGGACATGCGGCGAAAAAGTTGCGCTGTGCTGCGCCACCTTGGCCGTGGTGACCTTGGCGACATTGTTGATGGCCGCGGCATTCGTGACCGTGAGCCCCTCGATGAACACTACGAAATCATGCATCGCCGAATAATCCACCCGCTGCACAAATTTATATTTCCGGCTGCCGTACGCGTCATCCGTCCCGCCGCCGGTTTCCGTTCCCGCCTTGCCCTCGGCGTGTACCGTGCCTGTGATCGTCCCGCCGCAGGCCGGTTGGAAGGTGAGTTGCCCCGCCATTGCCAGCGCCAGCGCGAGGCCTCGCAACAGCGAAAAACGTCCGCGTATGCCGGGCCGGTGCTGCCGCAGATGCGGGGAGCGCGACCGGAAATCCGCCAGCCGGGGCCAGCGTGTCTGACGAAAACCGTCATCGCGCCAGATGGCCGGGAGTGCCTCATCAGCCGTTTTTTGCGGCGGGGTGGGGGAATGCTCTTTCATGCTCGTCAAAATTTGAACACCGCCTCCGTCCCGAAGAAATCCTCATGGCTGCGCGCCGCGCCGCCGACCTCGGTGCCCTGTTCCAGTGAATACTCCACTTTCACCGCCAGCCGGTCGCTGAAGCGGTAACCGCCGCCCAAAGTGAAACGCCACAGGCTCGTGGTCAGCGTGCCGCCAAAATAATTCGCCATGTCGCCAAAACCCACGAGCGGGTAGCCGTCTGGCGCGAGGATCTGGCTGAAGCGGCTGGCCAGATAAAATTTATGCGGCAGATCCTGTTCCGCTTCCACCGAGTAATAAAAGATATTGCGGGAATTGTCCGCCGCCGGGTCGTTGTCGCCGTAACGGACATAGCCGCCGAACGCGCTCACATGGCCGCTCTTCCAGCGCCCCGTGATGTCGCCTTCCACCGCCTCCGCATGGAATTTAGTCGTCGCCGGCGAGCCGATGGAGGTGAACCAGCCGTTGCCGAACCACAGCGCGGAAGTGTAATCGTTCTTCGGATCCAGATTGCCCGTGCGCATCCCGCTCAAACTGAAGTGCCACGTCTTGTTCGGGTCATAGCTGACCCGGGCCATCACCGATTTGTCCCCGTCGTAATCCCGCACGCCGTTGCCGCCGCCATTCTGTACTGCCAGCACATAGCTGAATTTCCCGAGCTTTCCATAAAGTTCCACGCCCGGGTCGATGCCCCAGATGTCTGTCAGCGAATGGGAGATCAGCGGATTTTCCATCGCGTAACGCGTCTGATATTCCTCGCCGAACGGCGTGTCCAACCGGCCCGCCTTGATGTTAAGCCAGCTGCTGCTCTTGCCAAAAACTTTGGTGACATCTTCAAAATCCAGATACAACTCGCCCAGTTGTGTGTTCAGCCCGGTGGTTTCACGCGTGGCCAGGTCAACGTCGCTGTAAAAATAAATGTCGTCCCACACCGGCGCTTCCACGAATACCCGCGCTTCATCCACCCGAAATTCCGAGTGCGGGGTCGATCCTTCCGTGCCGGTATTAAAGAAAGCCACGCCGCCCTCCGCACTAAAATGGATATTGCCAATATTATAACCCGCGCTGGCCGGCGGCGGATTTTCCCCGGCCGCGACCGCTTGGGCTTCGGCATTGGTCTCCAGTTTTTGGACTTTATCCTTCAAAGCATCCAGCGCCGACCCCTGTTTTTGCAATTGTTGCTGCAAAAGGGCGTTCTGTTCGCGCAATAAACGGACCTCGTCCTCCACATTTGAGGCACTATCGGACAACGCAATGCCTGGCCAAAGGGCCAAACTCGCGCAAAAACACGCATTTATGGTATTTTTCCGAATCACAAGGGGAGTTAAGCAGCCGATATGCCCTTTTACCGATATCTTGGTAAATATACCCCTAATGCTTGGCAACAAACTTGCCGGGAGACCCCCCAAGTTTGGAGTTCCGCCTTTAGGCGGTTCGAAGAATCCTGGTAGAGCGCATGGATGCAAATTGCAATAACGAGGTGGACGTGGTCGCGCTGCGACCCTGTCTGCCTGCGCAGCAGGCACTTTGTGGCGTGGTGATGGTTTAACCTGCCGTAAAATCAATTGCTTTTAATGCCCGCACCTCCAAATTTCCGCGCTTCCACCCGTCCTCATCTTTGCTAACCTGTCCGCCACGACACATTGAAAGCTCTCGTCAAAAATCGCAACGCGCGCACCCTCCGCGCCTATCTCATCGGCGTCGAACTCAAATCGCGCAATGCCGCCGATATCCGCGAATCCCTCTCCGAACTCGCCGAGCTCGCCACCACTGCCGGGGCCGAGATCATCGGCGAAGGCGTGCAGAAAATGGATACGCCTGCGCCCGCCACCTTCATTGGCAAGGGCAAGGCGGAAGAATTTGCCGCCTTCTGCAAAGAACGCTCGGTCGATACGATCGTGTTTGACGATGAACTCACGCCCGCGCAATCGCGCAACCTCGAAAAGATTTTCGAGTGCCGCGTCATGGACCGCACCGCGCTCATCTTGGAAATTTTCTCGCAACGCGCCCGCACCCGCGAAGGCAAGTTGCAGATCGAACTCGCGCAACTCGCCTACGTTCTCCCGCGCCTGACGCGCTACTGGTCCCACTTGTCCCGCCAGCGCGGTTCCACCGGTTCCATCGGTGGTGAAGGCGAATCGCAGCTCGAAGCCGACCGTCGCAAAATTTCCGAGCGCATCGACCGCATCGAGCGCGACCTTGATGCTGTGCGCCGCCAACGCGAGACCCAGCGTGCCGGCCGCCAGCGCAGTAACTGGCCCATCGCCTCCATCGTCGGTTACACCAACGCCGGCAAATCCACGCTGCTCAACCATCTCACCGGCGCGGGCGTCCTCGCCGAAGACAAGCTGTTCGCCACGCTCGACCCCACGACCCGCCGCCTGCGCCTGCCCACCAAGCAAAACGTGTTGCTCACCGACACCGTGGGTTTCATCAAGAAATTGCCGCACGGTTTGGTGGAAGCCTTCAAGGCCACGTTGGAAGAAGTCGTGCAAGCCGACTTGCTGCTGCACGTCGTGGACATCAGCCATCCGCAGGCGGAAGAGCAGATCGCCGCCGTCAACGCCGTCCTCAGCGAGATCGGTGCCGCCGCCAAGCCCACGCTCATGGTCTTCAACAAGATCGATGCCCTCTCCGGCAGCGTCTCCGCTGTGATGCGCGAAAAATATCCCAACGCCGTCTGCATCTCCGCGAAGACCGGCGAAGGCATCGCGCCCTTGCTCGCGGAGATCGGCACGCAACTCCGCCCCATCCGCGAATTTTTAGATTTGCGCGTCCCCCAAACTGAGGCCGCCGTGATCGCCCGCATCCACGCCGTCGGCCAAGTCGTGGAAAGCCGTTATACCGGCAAAAACGCCCGTTTCAAAGTCCGTATCCCGCCGCACCTCGTCGAAGAATTCACGCCGTTTGTGGTGGAGGAGTGATTAAAAGTTCCAAACACGCACCATTGAAGCTTGGAGCTTCCTTGGACGTTGGGCGTTAAGTGTTGAATTTTGAATTTTCAGAAACACGACGCCACCGCCCCGCCATCCACCCTCAACGCCGCCCCATTCGTCGCCGCCGACAGCGGACTGCAAACATAAGTCACCAAGTTGGCCACTTCCTCCGTCGCTGCAAACCGTTTCAGGAGTGAGGACGGGCGGATTTTTTCAAAAAACTCTTTTTCAAATTCCGCGAACGGTTTGCCGCCGCTCATTTGATCCACAAAGTCCTCCACGCCCTCGGAACGCGTGGGTCCTGGCAGCACCGCATTCACCGTCACGCCCGTGTCGGCGCACGTCTGGGCCAGGCCGCGCGAAACGGCCAGTTGCGCCGTCTTGGTCATGCCGTAATGGATCATCTCGGTCGGCGTATTGATCCCGCTCTCGCTGCTGATGAAAACGACGCGTCCCCAATTCCGTTCCTTCATCCCTGGCAGATACGCGCGGCTCAAGCGCACCCCGCTCAGCACATTCACTTCAAAGAACCGCCGCCAATCATCATCCGTGATCTCGCCAAACGGCTTTGGCTCAAAAATGCCGAGATTGTTCACCAAAATATCCACGCTCGAAAACTGTCCGAGCAATTGTTTGGTTCCGTCCTCGGTGGCGAGGTCGCCCGCAAAACCTTCCGTTTTTGCATTTGGCACGGTTTGGGCGATTTGCGCCTGCGCTTTCGCAACCGCTTCCTTCGTGCGGCCGTTCACGATCACCCGGACGCCTTCCCGCGCCAGCCCGGTGGCGATGGCCAGTCCGATGCCTTTGGTCGAGCCCGATACGAGGGCCGTTTTGTCAGTCAATTTTAGATTCATAAAATATTATGGAAGTATAACTGAAGCACAAAATCAGATCTGTCAAGCCGGTCAGTGGCGTGGTATTGAAACTTTCCCGCCTGCATCCCCAAAAATTGTTCTATAAAAGTCACAACGGCGCTTGCTTACCGCGCGGTGAAGCGTTAAATATTTTTTAATCATCAGCGAATTTTTTTATGGCATCACATACTGGACGGCAAACGGCGAATACGAGCAAAGTGCTCTGCGTCATCATGGGCGGCGGGCAGGGGTCGCGGTTGTTTCCGCTGACCAAGGACCGCGCCAAGCCGGCTGTGCCGCTCGCGGGCAAATACCGCCTCGTGGACATCCCCATCTCGAACTGCATCAACTCCGGTTTCCGCCGCATCTACGTCCTGACGCAGTTCAATTCCACCTCGCTGCACGGCCATATCTCGCGCACGTACAAGTTTGACCATTTTTCCAGCGGCTTCGTCGAGATACTTGCCGCCCAGCAGACGTTCACCAATACCTCTTGGTATGAAGGCACTGCGGACGCCGTCCGCAAAAACTTGATGCACTTCATGAACCACGACTTCGATTACCTGCTCATCTTGAGCGGTGACCAGTTGTATCGCATGAATTTCGAAGAAGTCGTCGCGCAACACATCGCCGCCGGCGCCGAGATCACGGTTGCCACCATGCCCGTTGCCAAGAAAGATTGCCACGCCCTCGGTATCATGCAGATCGATCACGACAGCCGCATCACCCGCTTCGTGGAAAAGCCGAAGGAAGATGCGCTCATCAACCCGCTCAAAGTGCCGGATGACATGAAAAAATCCCTCGGCATCACCGGCACGGAAGATTCTTTCCTCGCCTCGATGGGCATTTACGTTTTCAACCGCAGCGTTGTCACCGAACTGCTGGACAATCCGCTCTCGGATTTCGGCAAGCACATCATCCCGCACGCAATCACCACGCGCCGCGTATTTTCTTACGTCTACCAAGGCTACTGGGAAGACATCGGCACCATTCGTTCTTTCTTCGAGGCGAACCTCGACCTCGTGAGCGAACTGCCGCGTTTCAATTTCTTTGACATGAGCGCACCCATCTTTTCGCGTCCGCGCTATCTGCCCGGTTCCAAGATCAACGGCGCGCAGATCGACCATGCGGTCATCTCCGACGGCTGCATCATCAACCGCGCCCGCATCAATACCAGCATCGTGGGCCTGCGCACCATCGTCGGCTCTGGCACGGAATTGAACCGCACCATCGTCCTTGGCAGCGACTACTATGAATCGCAGGAATCAGTGGAAAAGAACGCCGCCGCTGGCCGGCCGCGCATCGGCATCGGTGAGAACTGCAAGATCGAGAACGCCATCATCGATAAAAACGCGCGCATCGGCAACAACGTCACGATTTCGCCCGCCGGCAAGGGAGAGAACCTGGACCACGAGCGCTACTATATCCGCGATGGCATCGTCATTATCCCCAAGGACGCCGTCATTCCGGATGGCACGGTGATTTGAGTTTTAACCAAGTCGCTTGAAAAGTTTAACCGGTGACCAGAAACACGCCGTTACGGGCAAGCATTTGCTCGCCGCCGCGCAGGAGCTTTCCGCACAGGTTGACCGCCTGAAATTCCAGCCGCCCGTTTCGCATGTCAGCAACCCGCTAGTGTACGCCTGGGCCGCGCATGAGCTCTACATCCAGAAGTATGGTGCCGCCAAAAAGCGTGTGATTTTTCTGGGCATGAATCCCGGCCCGTTTGGCATGACGCAGACCGGAGTGCCTTTCGGTGAAATCGCCGCTGTACGAGACTGGCTGGGCATCTCCGCGCCGGTGTTGCGTCCGAAGAACGAGCATCCCAAGCGTCCGGTGCAGGGATTTGATTGCCCGCGCTCTGAGGTGAGCGGTCGGCGGTTGTGGGGATTGTTCGCGGAACGATATATCAAACCGGAGAAGTTTTTTGCGGACCATTTTGTGGTGAATTATTGCCCGCTCGTTTTTTTGGAGGCGGGCGGGAAGAACTTCACGCCCGACAAGCTGCCCGTGGCCGAGCAGGAAAAACTGTTCGCCGTGTGCGATGAACATTTGCGGCAAGTGGTCGCCGCCCTGGAGCCGGAATGGTTGATCGGCGTTGGCGGTTTCGCGCTGGCGCGGGCGGAAGTCGTGGCGGAAAAAACGGGGGTGAAGCTGGGAAAAATTTTGCATCCCAGCCCGGCCAGCCCGGCGGCCAATCGCGGCTGGTCACAGGCCGTTAGCAAACAGTTGATCGAACTGAAAATCTGGAAATAAAAAACGCCCCGCTTTTCAGCGGGGCGTTCTATGTTTTAAACTAAAAATTATTTGCCACCGGCCGGAGCGTTCGTGGAGCTGTCGGTCATCGGGGCTTTTTTCTTCTTGGGTCCGAGACCGGCCTTGGTCATCTTGTCCTTGTCTTCCTGGGTCATCGCGGCGCGTTCCGTCTTGTCGAGCTTGCCGTTTTTGTCGGTGTCGTACTTGGCCAGCATTTCCGTCATGACGGTTTGCTGTTCCGGGGTCAGCTTAGATTTCTTGGGGGTCATGGTCGCGTCCTGCGCTTGGAGGACGACGGCGGAGGCGCAAATGATTGCCAGGGTTGCTACGATTAACTTCTTCATGTTCTTTATTTTATGTTTGTTGTTTACGGCAGTTGAAGCTGCGTAAATTGAAAGACGTAGGGAGCCCGACACGGTTACAGGTTTCGCGTTTTTGATGCAGGGTGTTATTAATCAATGGCTTAAGTGTTATTATTTGGGTGGAAAATCGGCGTAATTCCGTCAAAGTTGCCGCCGTTTTGGCCCGATTATCTGCCGAACCGGTTATTTTGCCCGGCCGGCGCAGGATTTTTGTTTGCCTTGTCAATCCGCCCTGATTACGGTCAAAACATGTTGATTCACCAGGTCGGGCAGCCATTTTCATCCATCCATGGTTAAATCCGCCGGTATTCAGAGACGCACCGCCGCTACGATGCTGGCGACGGCATTGTTGGCGTTCATCATTCTCGTCATCATATTGGTGATCCACCGGACCAGTTCCCGCGAAGAACGGGTGGAGCAAACCTTCAAGCCCTACGCCGAACTGATCTCGGCCGCCGCCATCTCGGCCGTCGAGACCACAAATCTGCCGGCCGCGATGGAAACGCTCTCGACCCTCAAGGCCAATCCCCAGATCCTCCGCGCGGACATCGTCATGGCCGATGGTCGCACACTCGCGACCTATCCCGCCGGCAACCGGCCGCTGGATACTAATCTCTTGTACCGTCCTTGGGGAATTTACCTCATCGGTCCTACTGCCGAATTGATCTCCACCATCCACGCTCCCAACGGCAACACCGCGCGATTGTTTTTCCGCATCAGCCAGGTAAAACTGCGGGAACACGACCAGCAGGCGCTGGCCGAAGTGGTGCTGGGCGGGATTTTTATGTTGCTGGTCGTGGGGGTGACGCAGTTTATTCTCCTGCGCCAGCGGGTGCTGCGCCCCATCGAGCAGTTGGCCCGGGCCGCCGAGGTGGCCTCGGCGGATGGAAACTACCAGCAATTCGTGCTGGCAGACGGCCAGGATGAACTCGCCGCCCTCGGGAAAAATTTCAATCTCCTGCTCGCCAGCGTCGGCTCGCGTGAGGCCGCCCTGCGCCGCCTTTCCAAATTGCAGCAGACCATCTTGAATGATGCGGCCTACTCGATCATCTCCACGGATCTGAAAGGCTTGATCACCAGCTTTAATCCGGCTGCGGAGTGGCTGCTCGGGTACAAGGCGGATGAAGTCATCGGCCGCCGTTCGGAAGCGGAATTTCATGATCCCGATGAGTTGACGGCGCGGGCCAAAGATTTGTCGGCCCAACTGGGACGCGAGGTCGCCGCCAATTTCGACGCGGTCGTCGGCCTTTCGCCGCATAAACTCCCGCTGGAGGCCGAATGGACTTTTTTGCGCAAGGACGGTTCCCGCATACCTGTGCTGCTGTCCGTGACGCTGTTGCGTGATGAAGAAAACCGGCCGTTGGGATTTCTCTGCATGGCGGTGGACATCGTGCGGCGCAAAAAAGCCGTTGCCGAATTGAAGGACCGCGAGGAAAAATACCGCCATCTCTTCGATAATATGACCACCGGCTTCGCCTTGTGCGAAATCCTTCGCGATGAGACCGGCCGGCCGGGGGATTTCCGCTACCTCGAAGTGAATCCGGCCTTCGAGCGGCAGACCGGCTGGAAGGCTTCGGATGTCATCGGCAAGTCCGCCGGGCAGGTCATGCCGCAGATTGACAAGCGGTCGGTTGAAATTTATGGCCGGGTTGCCACCACCGGCGAACCAGCGGCCCATCAAACGTATTCCGCACCGCTCGGCAAATATTTCGATGTCTGGGCGTTCTCGCCCCGGCACGGGCAGTTCGCCATGGTTTTCTCGGACATCACCGAACGGAAAATATTCGAGGCCGAATCGCGCCACAAAACGTCGCTGTTGGAAGCCACGTTGCAGGCCACCGCGGACGGCATCCTCGTGGTATCTGGCGATGGCAAGATCACCAGTTACAATAAACAGCTTATCGAACTGTGGCGCGTGCCGCAGGACATCCTGGATACCAACGACGCCTTGCTGCTGGGCGAGTTTCTCTTGAACCAGTTGCGCCATCCCTCCGCGATGGCCAAGCGGATGCAGCAGTTCAATGACATTTCCAAATCCGAGACGTTCGATGTGCTGGAGTTCGCGGATGGCCGCATCCTGGAACGCTTCTCCCGCCCGCAATCCGTCGAGGGCAAGGTCATGGGCCGCGTGTGGAGCTTCCGGGATGTGACGGCCGCACGCCAGGCCGAGACGTCCCTGCGCGAAAACGAATACAAGTTCAAGACGCTGTTTGAGACCGCCAACGATGCGATTCTGCTCATGAGCGAAAGCGTATTTTTGGACTGCAACCAGAAGGCTGAAAAAACCTTTGGTTGCAGCCGGGATCTGATCATCGGCATCTCGCCCGTCGATTTTTCTCCCGAACATCAGGCGGATGGTGTGTCCTCGCGGGTGAAAGCGGCGGAAAAAATCAAGGCCGCGCTTGCCGGGCAGCCGCAGTTTTTTGAATGGATCCATTGCCGCGCCGATGGCACGCCGTTTAATGCCGAGGTCAGCCTGAACCGCCTGGAACTGCATGGTCAGCCGATCGTTCAGGCCATCGTGCGTGACATCACCGCGCGCAAGCAGGCCGAGGCCGCGCAACGCGAGGCGGAAGAACTCTACCGCACGCTGGTGAACACGTCGCCGGATGGCATCGCGGTGATGGACATGGAGGGCCGCATCCGTTTCGCCTCGCCGAAAGATTTGGAGATGTTCGGCCTGCCGGATATGGATGCCAAACTGGGCCGGCACACCCTCGAATTCGTCGCCGAAGGCGAACGCGAACGCGTGACGCAGACGTTGCTCCAATCGTTTATGGGCAACATCGAGCGCAACCAGCGTTTCATGATGCTTCGTGCGGACGGGTCGCAGTTCATGGCGGAGGTGAACGGCACGTTGTTGCGCGATGGTCTGGGCGTGGCGCGCGGTCTGATGATCATCACCCGTGATGTCACCGAACGTCAGCGGCAGGAAGATGAGTTGAAGAGCAAAAACGAGGAACTCGAACGGTTCACCTACACCGTGTCGCACGATCTGAAAAGTCCGCTCATCACCATCAAAGGATTTGCCGGGGCCTTGCTGGCCGATGCCAAGGTCGGCCGCACCGACCGGCTGGCGGATGATTTGAAACGCGTGGTGGTGGCGGCGGACAAGATGGGACAGTTGCTGAACGGCCTGCTGGAACTGTCGCGCGTCGGGCGCATCGTCAACCGCCCGGTGCGGGTGTCCCTGACCAAGCTGGCTGATGACGTCGTGGAATTGCTGTCCGGCTCCATCAAGCAGCGCGGGGCGCAGGTGACCGTGCAGCGGGATCTCCCGGTCGTCAGCGGCGATCCGCAGCGCTTGCAGCAGGTGCTCCAAAATCTCATCGAGAACGCGCTCAAATTCGGCCACGACACCCGGCCGCCGGTGATCGAGGTCGGGGCGAAGACGCAGGCGGGCCAGATGCTGTTGTTCGTGCGCGACGAGGGCCGCGGCATCGAACCGCGTTTTCGGGAGACGATTTTTGGCCTGTTCAACAAGCTGGATGCGCGTAGCGACGGCACGGGCATCGGCCTGGCCCTGGTGCGACGGATCGTGGAATTTCATGGCGGGCGCATCTGGGTGGAATCCGGGGAAAATGATCAGGGGACGGTTTTTTATTTCACTCTGCCTCCGGGTGGGGCAACATCGGGCGGTTCGCAACCATGAGTGGCGCCAAGATTCATATTTTGCTGGTGGAGGACAATCCTGACCACGCCGAGCTGTTGCTGCGGGACTTGGAACGCTTTCCTTTGCCGACGCATGTGCACCACGTCGAGGACGGCGAGGCGGCGGTGGACTATGTTTTTGGCCGCAATCATTTTTCCGACCGGCTGAAATTTCCTCTGCCTCATGTAATCCTCCTGGATCTGCGCCTGCCCCGCTTGGATGGATTGGAAGTCTTGAAACTGGTGAAAAATAATCCGCCGACCGGCCATGTGCCCGTGATCATTTTGACCACGTCGGATGCGGAACGGGATGTCGCGGCGGCCCTCGCCGGTCGTGCCAATAAATTTTTGACGAAACCGGCGGATAGCCAGACATTGTTGCAGACGTTGCTGGACCTCGGACTCGGTACGCCGCCCATGGAACGGGCTGACCCACGCAATCCCGTTACCAAAGCGCACACATGAAACGCATCCTGCTCATCGAGGACGAGGCCGATCACGCCGAACTGATCGGGCGCGCCCTGCAGGCGTCGTCGTCGGATTACGAGATTCTGTACGCCCGCAACCTCGGCATTGCCCGCGAGATGGTGGCGCAGGCGATGCCTGATCTCGCGCTCGTGGATTATCGGTTGCCGGACGGGCGCGGTGATGAATTTGTGGCCTCGGCGTCCGGACGTTTTCCGGTGATCCTGCTCACAGCCTTCGGCAATGAGCGCACCGCCGTGGAGGCCATCAAGGCCGGCGCGCTGGACTACGTCGTGAAATCGCCCGAGATGTTCGCGGACGTGGCGCACCTCGTGCAACGCTCCTTGCGCGAATGGGAGAACATCAACGAGCGCAAACACGCGGAGGCGCGGCTCGAAGGCATCAACCGGCTCCTGTCGACGATGGGCCCGGATTTCACCGAGAACGCCCAGCGCCTCACGGAATTGCTCGCCCAGGAAACCGGCGCGCAGATGGTTTTTTTCACCTCCAGTCGCGGACGCAAACTGGTCACGGTTTCCGGGTGGCACATCGCCGAGGCGTTGCCCGAATGCAGCGCCTGCCGTTGCGCTGCCTGCCAGAAAATTTTGGATTACGCCGCCGGCCACTATCAGGAAGTTGCCCTGGCGAAGCTGAACCCGGACATGGAGCGGCTGATTCTCGTCACTCCGGAACGCCACACCTTTGTCGGCAAGATCGTCAAGCGCCAGCAGGAGGCCGTCGGCATCATCTGCCTGTTCTTTAACCGTCCGTACCTGCCCAGCGAAGCGGATCGCCGGCTGATCAGCATCCTCGCCTCGGCGCTCGGCGCGGAGGAAAACCGCAAGCGCACCGATGACGAATTGCGCGCCATGGACGGCCGCTACCGCCAGATCATCCAGACCGCCAACGAAGGCATTTGGGTGACGGATGAATTGGACAACCTCACGTTCGTGAACCGTCGGCTGGCCGATCTGCTCGGCTACACGGAAGACGAACTGCTGCGACAACCCGTCCGCAATTTCATCGAGCCGGGGGATTTGACCGACCACGACTTCAAAGTGCAGCTCGGCAAACGCGGCCAGTTCTGCCAGTTCGAACGCCGCCTCCGCCGGAAGGACGGCTCCGAGCTGCTCGCGTGGGTTTCCGGTTCGCCGCTGTTCGATGACATCGCGCATTACCGCGGTTCGTTCGCGATGCTCACGGACCTCACCGAACGCCGCCAGTTGGAATCGCAATTGCGCCAGGCGCAGAAACTCGATTCCGTCGGCCAGCTCGCCGGCGGCGTCGCGCACGATTTTAACAACATTCTCGCGGCGATCATGATGCACCTCAGTTTGCTGCATCAGAACCCGAACCTGGACGAAGAGACCACCGAGGCGTTGAAGGAACTGGAATCTGAGGCCAAACGCGCCGCCAATCTCACACGCCAGTTGCTCATGTTCAGCCGCCGCTCCGTGATGCAGATGCGCATCATGGACGTCAACGAGGTCGTCCGGAACCTCTTCAAGATGCTCCGCCGTTTGCTGGGCGAACACATTGTCATCCAGTTCGACGAAAATAAAACTCTCCCGCCGGTCGAAGGCGATACCGGGATGCTTGAACAAGTGTTGCTGAACCTCGCTGTGAACGCGCGTGATGCCATGCCCAAAGGCGGCAACCTGGTCATCGCCATCGTGCAGCAAGACATCGATGCGGAAGTGGCCAAGCACAATTCCGACCGCCGCGTCGGCAGCTTCGTCCGCCTCACCGTGTCCGACAACGGCATGGGCATGGATGAAGCGCTCATCAAGCGGATCTTCGAACCGTTTTTTACCACCAAGGAGATTGGCAAGGGCACCGGCCTCGGCCTGCCCACCGCCTACGGCATCATCAAACAGCACCAAGGCTGGATGGAAGTGGAAAGCCATCCCGGCAAAGGCAGCACGTTTCATGTTTTCCTGCCGGCCAAGCAGGGCGGCCGGCGCGTCGATGAATTGCACACCACGCCGCTGCCCTTGCTGCGCGGGCAGGGGACGTTGTTGTTGGTGGAAGATGAGGACATCGTGCGCCGCCCCATCGGTATCTATTTGCGCAAGCTTGGCTACCACGTCATCGAAGCGTCCAACGGCAACCAGGCCCTCGCGCTCTGGGAGCAGCACCGCGACCAGATCGACCTGCTGTACACC
>DASZCA010000270.1:0-14321 GCA_035943555.1 Verrucomicrobiia bacterium | reverse complement strand
CATGCTCGCACCAAGGCCGCTCTGCAACCAGCCGTTGAAATTCCCGTCCATAATCGCTGTTTTCCACCAGACCCAAGAAAATGATCTTAAACTTCCTTTCCGCCGCCAGTGCATCCAGGGCGCGCATGAAGGCATTCTGATTTTTGCGGACACAGATGGCACCCACGCACAGCCCAATTGGTGGGGCAGAGGCATCTGGTGCGGGCCGGAGATCAAAGAAGCTTCCATCTACCGCATTGGGGACAACCCATGTACGTGGTGCCAAGGATTCTACCGCCGCCTGTGTGTAACGGGTAATGCACACCACTCCATTTGTGCGTGGCAAGGTCAGGGTTTCGAGCCGGGCGGCGAGCCAATAAAAAGAAAACGGCCGCACCCGGTTCACCTGCGCCACCAGTCGCACGTTGCCATGGATGGTAAGCACGTTTGGTCGTCCCGAAAGAACCGCGCTGATCGCGCAATCCCGCTCCGTACCTTGTCCGTGCACGATGTCGGGCGAAATCTCCTGTAACTTGGCACGCGTAGCCCGGATGCAGCCTTGGTAGAACGTCCGCATCCAGCCGATTTTAGGCACAACCAAGCCGTGATAAAAAATATTTGGGGCGATTTTATCCGGGGCGGCCGCGGCCGGCTTTTGCAGGCAGGAAACAACGTGAACTTCCAATTCTGGCATGGCCGCAAACCCTTGCAGGAGGGCTTCAGGCGCGGTGCCGAAATGTGGACGGGGATTTGCATAATCCCCGTAGTGTTCACGGTTGTCAGTAGTGAGCAGGGCGATTTTCAAACCGAAATTTTTTGAAAGACGCGGTTATGTCCGACCTGCAGAATTTCCGCAAAGTGTGAACGGTTGATTTCTTGGGCCAGCCTTGACGGGCCGGCATGGCCAGCGGTTGAAAAAAAAGGCGGCGCCTTATATCGCGTTGTCAAGCCCGCGTCATCCAGCACAATCAAGCCGCCCGGCAAAACCTGCCGCGAGCAGATTTCCCAGTCTTGTCGCGCGACTTCATAATCATGATTACCATCAATATAGATGATGTCCCAAGTGCGCGAGGCGATGAGCTGCCGGGCCGCAGCATCCGTCGAATATGCCTTGAGCAAGGCGGGCCGGGGTAATGAGAAGCGCGCAAAGTTTTCCAGCGTGTCTGCCTGGTAATTATGTCGCTGGCGGTATCGCGAAACCCCATCGCCTGCCGCTGAAAAAGGGGAAATCCCTTGAACGAAACATTGCTGTCCGGTTTGCCGCGCCAGCAGTGCGGCCAAACTGAGGGTTTGGCCGCGGAAGACGCCTATCTCCAGAAAACTCGCCGGACGAAATTCTTGGAACAATAGATACCACATGGTGTGAAACGCATCTTCGCCAAATCCGCGGCCTTTCTGCCCGAAATACTGGCGATGCTCGCGCAATTCTTCCGGCAGGCCGGCAGCGAAATAGTGGCAGCATCGCAAATAAAATGCCGTCGGATTTTCGATGCTTTCTGCCCATTGTGCGCGGGTGATTTCTGCAGGGTTTCCGGAGAATTTTTCATAGACTGAGTGCCGTACCCGCGCCCGGCGGACATCTTGGACATTGGCGCGGGCTTTTCTCTGCAATCTTCTCCTGATGTAACGGATGATTTTCATGAAATCCAGAAATGATCCTTTGAAAAGAAATATATCCGGTAATCGCTTGTTTGGCAGCTTAAAATCCTATGGCTTGGCTCCGCGCGAAATCCGGTTATTTGCAACATGCCGGGAAGATTCATGGATTCAGGTGTTTGGAATATGCCGCTAGCAAACGGTCGCCATAATCCTGCCACGTATTTTTTAAAGCGCCTTTTTTATACGCGGCCTCGCCCATGCGCCGGTTTAATTCACGATCCGTGGCCACACGGAGCATAGCGTCGGCAATATGCTGCGGGTCGCTACCGCGCACGATGAAGCCTTCCACGCCATCTTGGACCAAAGTTGTGGCGCCGCCTTCGTGCGTGCCGATCACCGGGAGACCGCAGGCGAGAGCTTCAATCTGTGCCCGGGCAATGCCCTCTTCTTGCGAAGGAAAGACAAATGCCGTGCACGTCTGCAATAATTTTGCCAGTTCGGGGTGGGGCAGATGTGCAAAATGGGTGAACGTATTTTCCCATTTTGCGCGTTCTTGCCGGAAGTCCGTCTTGTAGTCACCCACACAAACCAATTCGGCTGTCGGCAATTGTTTTTTGACTTTTTCGAAGGCACGGAACAAATATTGGTGGCCTTTGCGCAAGCAGATTGTGCCGACGCAAATGAAACGGATCTTTTCCGGCACCGCTTCCCGGGGGCGGAACACGGAGGTGTCCACGCCCATGGGATTGACGAGGACTTTTTCCGCCGCCAGGCCGTTCGCGACCATCGATTCTTTGCAGAAAACGGATTGGACGATGATGATATCTGCGCGCGCGAGTTCGCGGTTCATCCGGGCGAACATCCAGCGGGGAATGGGGACTTTTTCGCCCGGGCACCAAAGATCACATTCGCGCTGCCAGTAACCAAAATAACTGGTGGGGTGGCTGTTGGGGCAGTCTACCACTTTCAGCGCGCCGGTTTTATCGGCGCGGTCGAACAATTCCGTGGCAAAGCCCATGGTGGCTTGGGCGACATTGATTTCCGGCCACGTTTGCCGGTTCAACCACGCCCGCCACAGAGGAAAGGCGGCATATGCGGCCCGTTCAGTCCAGATTTGGGAAGCAAAGCGGTAGAACGGTTTCAGGGCCAGATGATAGGGCCAGCAGCGGCGGAATAATTCGGGAGAAATTTCGGAAGTATTTTTATCGGAAATCCACAAGCCGGCGAGCGCGCCGCTTTGCTGGAAAGCCCGGGCCGTGCTTCGCAGATGCCAGGCGCCCGCGGTGGCCAGCAATACTTTCACATGTTTGGCCGGCCGGGTCATTCGGCAAAGCGGCAATGCCGGACCGGCATCCACCACCCAAGCCGGATTTTTGCCGGCGGGTAAAGGGAGGCCAGATGTGAATGCACTTGCATGAGCCTTTAACTTTTCATAACAACTCTTCGTGATTCAAGAAGATTCTCCAAGTTTGCCGCCGCGAAAACCGCGCATCGCCCTGGTCACAGGCGGGCTGGCCTTGGGCGGTTCGACGACCTTTTTGGTAAATTTTGCGGGTGAACTGCAACGGCGCGGAATTCCGGTGGTCGTCTTGAGTTTTGAGCGGGAAAATCCCATGGCTTCAGACTTTAAAAAGCTGGAGGTTGAGGTGTTGACCTTGGACCAGCGCCGAATGATTTTTGAAGACCGCTTGGAACGGACCTTGGAACGGCTCGCCGAATTTCAGCCCACGACGGTGATTGCCACGCTGGGCGCGGTTTCGTTTGAGATTCTCCGCTATGTGCCAAAAGAGGTTTTTCGCGCCGGCATGGGGCAGTCGGATGACCCCATTGTTTATGAAATGATGCGTCATTACGCCGCGTATATGGACTGTTGTGCGATGGTTTCGCAAATCATGAAAGAGAAAGCCGGGGCCATGCCGGAATTTGCCGGCACTGCGGTGGCCTATCTGCCATATGGCGTGCCGATGTGTGCGGACGTCGATCTGCCGGCGCGCGATTTCAATTCTCCGTTGCGTATCCTTTATCTGGGCCGGCTGGATCATGAGCAAAAACGCGTACGGTTGTTTCCGGAAATTTTCCGACAGCTCCGGGAAAGCGGGATGCGGTTTCATTGGACCATTGCCGGCAGCGGCGGTGAGCGGGAATTTTTGGAATCGAATCTGCGACCGGTCTCGCCCGGCCAGAATGTAAGTTTCACCGGTGCGGTGAACTACGCTGACGTGCCCGCGCTTTTGAAGACGCATGATGTATTTCTCCTGGCGTCTGATTATGAAGGACTGCCGCTGAGCTTGCTCGAGGCGATGGGACAGGGGTTGGTGCCGGTGGTCAGCGATCTGGCCAGCGGCATCCGGGAAGTCGTGGACGATACCAACGGATTGCGCGTGCCAGTCCAAGACACGGTTGGATACGCCCGTGCAATCATCCAGTTAAACGGGAACCGCGGTGAGCTGGCCGCAAAATCAGCCGCCGCGCGGGAGCGTGTCAAAAAACATTTTTCCGTTTCGGCCATGACGGACCGCTGGCTGGCGGCGATAGGCAGGCCTTCCGTTCCACCGGCAGTCTGGAGCAAGGGTTGGCGGATCCAGGCGCCGCTGACGGCCACCAAGAAAATTTATTATTCCCCGCCGGTGCGGATGTTGCGCCGCCTGCGCATGAATTTTTCCGCGAGGACGTTGGAGGAAAAGCAGGCGGTTGAGGCCTGACCGCCGGTCCGGTTATTTGGGGCGTCGCGCCACAAAGGCCCAGCCCAGCGTATGGACATCATGTTTCAAGCGGCGTTCACACCACAAAAAGAAACGGTTGATGAGCCAGTTCACCGGGCGTGAACTGATCGGCTGGGTATGCTGGATCACTTGCCCGATAAAGGCGTAGGACCTTCCGCGGCTGTAAAGTTCAACGAGTTCAAAGCCGCTTTCTTTTACCAAATGGAGCAGGCCGTCATAGGGATACCGGAAATAATCATACGGCACCTCGTGGCGCGGCCAATACATCGGCGTGCTTAAAATCAGATATCCGCCCGGTTTCAGCACGCGATACATTTCCCGGAGCGCCTTCAAAGGATCGGGAACATGCTCCAGCACTTCCGTTGACACAACGGTGTCAAAGCTGACATCCGGCAGCGGAATATCCGTGGCCGAACCGACCACGTCCGGCGCGGAACGATCCGTAAGATAGTCCATACCGACATATTTTTCCGCCCCGGCAAAAAAAGTTTTCTCGTAGGGTTTCCGTCCGCAACCGACATCCAGCGTGACGCCTTTGACGTACGCACCGCATTGTTTGAGGGATGCCTCCAACATGAGCGTATGAAGAAAAACCTTGTCCGCCGGCGGTGCCGAGCAGCGGAAGTCTTTATCCACATTGTCCAAGGGATGACGGGCGAGCGGGTGTGCCGGGATGCGTGGCATAATTCAGGTTCTTTTTTGCGCAAGCAGATGCTTCTGAGTCTGCGGACTGAGCAGCATGCCCGCGATCTGCTGCCAGCCCGGTGGCGGCCGGCGACCGGACAGCTTGCCCGCCACCCAGCCATACGCGCCGTAAAAATTTCTCAAATAACGGAACCGCAAGTGCCGGAACCGGTGCCGCGAGAGCAACAGCAGCGGCGGACAGAGCGAGAGGATGATGCGTCGGCGGAAATCTGGCCAGCACGATTGCGCTTCGGCCGCGCCGTAGGCATTCCGGTAAAGCAATTTGAAATAGGCCTTTTCCGTATCGCGAACCGACCAGTGGACAACGGCACGGGGATTGAACACGATTTTTTTCCGGATACGGTTTAATTGCTGGGTGAACAACAGATCCTCCGCCGCCAAAGTCAGCCATTCCGGATACCCGCCGACATCCGACCACGCCTGCCGCCGGTAAGCCGTGTTGCGGGAAGACGGATTGATCTCATCCTGGCTGACGCCCGTCTCCTGCGCCGCCTCGAACTGCGTCAGAAATTTTTGAAACCCCGCTGCCGTATCACACACATTGAGGCCGCCGGTCACGTCGATCGTTTGATCTTCAAGCAACGGCCGGGTGATTTCGTCAAACCATGCCGGTTCTGGAAAACTGCCGGCGTCGGTAGCGGCGATGATTTCGGCATCAGTGAGCGCGATGGCACGATTACGACCTTCCGCGATGTTACAACGGTGTTGATCAACTTTGACTTTGGTATGGCTCGTGGCGGCCAATTTTTGTAATTGCTCCCAAGTGCCGTCTTTGGAACCGCCGTCCACAATGACGATTTCCTCGGGCAAGACAGTCTGCCGCATGAGGCACTCCCACCAGCGGGACAGATTGTCCGCCTCGTTATAGACAGTGGCGATGAGGGCACGCTTGATCATGGGCAACGGCAGCTAAACTTGCCTTATTTGACTCGGTCGATTCAAATCAAATGTCGGAAAGAGTATGAAGTATGCCGCCCGGCACTTATGCCAACCCGGCGACCGCGCTTGACGGCGGGAACTTAAATCAAATATGAATAAGAATGTTCATGTCCGTGCCCATTGCATGAAAGAAAAACTGCCTTCGCTGGACGGTTGGCGCGCGGTCAGCATCTCTTTGGTTCTGCTCTCCCACTGCATGTATGCCGGCGGGTTTCCCCCGCGACTGATCCCGGGCTGGGATGCTGCGGGCTTGGGTGGCTTAGGAGTGCGATGTTTCTTTGTCATCAGCGGATTTTTGATCACCTGGCTGCTGGTTTCTGAACGTGAAGAGACCGGCCGGATCAACCTGGGAAATTTTTACATCCGCCGGGTTTTGCGGATTTTTCCCGTTTACTTCACCTATCTCGGGATATTGGCGTTTCTGACCCGTTACTGGCAAGACGCGCCATCGTGGGCCGGCAATCTCACCTTCACGACCAATTTTGTAGGCAGCCCGTTTCCAACATTTCATCTTTGGACGCTCGGCGTGGAGGAGCAGTTTTATCTGCTTTGGCCGCTCATCCTGTTGTTATGCGCGGCTTCGGGGAAAACCTTGCCGAAGGTCCTGCTGATCCCTTTGGTGGTTGCGCCGGTCGTCCGGTTGCTTTTTTGCAAACGTTGGTTCCCGGACCACATGGACTGGTTGTTTCAGGGATATTCATTTTTCTCCAAATGCGATTCCCTGGCTTATGGTTGCATCGGTTCGGTCTTGCTCTTTTACCATCGCCAACGTGTCCAGACCCTTTATCAAAAATATTTTGCCCTGATAAGCTGGTCGGCCTTGGCCCTGATCGCACTGCCGCTGTTGCTGCGGCATATGTATTTTCCGCCCCGGTTGCAGGCGGCGCTGTTTGATTGCATGCAAGCATCCGGCTTTCTGGCATTGCTGCTACAAAGCATTCTATATCCCGGCAAGGGCTTTTCTCGTGCGCTAAACTGGCGTTGGGTCAGGCACCTGGGCGTGCTGTCATTTTCGATCTATATCTGGCAGCAGATGTTTTGCGGCACAGATTTCTCCGTCTTCGGCCGGGAAAGCGCCTGGTGGACCCGGTTCCCGATGTGGATTCCCGTCACCCTGCTGGTGGCGCATCTTTCCTATTACCTGTTGGAAAAGCCTTTTTTCAGTCTCCGGCAAAAATTCCGCGCCTGAATCCGTTTCGCCGTTTCGTCCCGGTATCAGCGCTGTTGTTTTGCGATATGCAGTTCCACCGCCTCGGCATAAAACGTCCGCATCCGGGCGTTCACCTCGCGCATGGTGTAATTTTTTTGCACATGCGCGCGCGCGGCGGCGGACATGCGGGCGAGCAGGGTGCGGTCGCGATCAATCCGGCTCAGAAATCCGGCCAGTGCGGTGACAGCCTCGGCGGGATTGGTCGCGGGCGCGGCGAAGCCGGTTTCCGGCGTGATTTGCGAAGCGGGGCCACCGATGTCCAGACAACCCACCGGCCGGCCCGCCGCCATCGCCTCCATGCACACGTTACCGAAACCTTCATGCAAGGCCGGATGCAACAGCACATGCGACTGGCCCAGCCGGTCCAGCACATCGGTGTATTTCGGCAGTGTGCCGAGAAATTTTACACGCGCGGCCACGCCGGTCTGCGCCGCGGTCTTTTCGAGTTCACCGCGGAACGGCCCGTCGTTCACGATCCATAATTCCGCGTCCATGTTATTTTTGGCGAACTGCGCGAAGGCCCGGATGGCGAGATAAAACCCTTTCCAATGCACATGCCGCCCCACGCAGATGGCGCGCAGCGGACCTGGCGGCGGATCGGGCAAAGCGGCGAACTGGGCCAAGTCTTCGTCGGTGAGCGCGAGCTGCGGCATCCGTTCAACGCGTTTCGCGCCGAGCCGCTGGAGCGCGTCGCAACTTTCACGCGTGACGCCGATGGCGATGGTCGCCGCTGTCGCCGTGTCACGCAAAGCGGCGCCCTGTTCGCAAAAATTTCGCACGCCATCGCGCGCGGATTCGCTGAGCCGGTACCGTAACGGCAGTTCGCGGACAAATGCCGCCGGCGGCGTTTCCGCCGCGCCCACCGGTCCCCAGATGAAAGGCAGGTTCAGCACCCGCAACCCGCTCGGCGACCAGTAACGTCCGTAGGTGACGTGATGGACGAGATCGAAATTGACCTGCTTGTGCAGGTCATGGACGACCCCGCGCAGATGTTCCTGCCAGAGGTGATAATAGATCGCCGTCGTGGCGCCGCGCCCGGACATCCATTGGAGCGCGGGATTCAGTTTGATGAAAACGGGATGAAAATTCAGCAGCGGATTTTTTGCCAGCACCGGTTCGGTCAGTTCGCGGTATTGGTGCGCGTCGGCGATCACGGCCCAGACCTCGTGCTCCTTCAACGCCTCGTTGATGGCACGCCACGCGTTGCCCGGCTCCGAGGTTTTGCACGGAAAACAGGAATACGTCGAGAGCAGTACTTTCATGCCGCGTCAGATGCGGTTCCACCAAACCGCCGTCGGCTTGGGCACCTCGATGGTCACCCGCCGGTCCGGGCTGGTCTTGGTATAGATGGCATAGCTCATCGCCGCCAATTTAAAATGGCCGTGCTGCATCCGGCGCAACCGGTGACACAGGATCCAGAACAGGCGCGTCAGCTTCAGCCACGCGGGAATCATCTTCGCCGTCTCGTCTTTTTCGCGGATCGCATTCGGCTTGAGGTTCATGTTCTCCCCCGTGTCCGCAAAAACGGAAGTAAAAGTATCGCAGACTGCCATCGGAACCTTGTTCTTCATCAACGACAGGAACCAGTGGAAATCGCCAAGGTCGCGCCATTTCGTGTCGAAATAAAGTTCGCGTTCATGGATCACGCTGCGACGGATAAAGATGCCGCAGGTGAGGATGGGAAATCGGAACCACACCTGCTGGTTTGTGGGTACCATGGAATGCCGGTGGCAGATGTATTTGCCGTCGCCATCCGTCACGATGCTGCCGGCCAGCACCACTTCCACTTTTGGGTTCTTTTCAAAAAATTCCTGCACGGCCTTCAGTGCGCCCGGGAGATATTGTTCATCGCAATTCAGGTACGCGAGGATGTCGCCGGTCGCGCGGCGGTAACCGCGGTTCACGGCATCATACATGCCGGAGTCTTTTTCGATAAAGGCGGACACGCGCTTGTCCTGCGGCAGCCAGTCCTGTGTGCCGTCATCCGAGCAGGAATCCTGCACGATGTGCTCGAATTCAACCCCCTCTTGGTCCGCTACCGAGGCGATGCATAGCTTGAGCCACGCCGAGGCGCGAAAACTCGGCGTGATGATCGAAAATTTCATCCGGTCACAAATTGTTAGCTGCAGTTCCTTATTATCTGATTAAAACGCCGCCAGACTGTTCAAACTGGCGGGCGCTGTCAAACCTTCGTCCGAAACTTTTGGGCGACGGGTATTCGCCGGCCCATGCCGAAAGCGCGCGGGGAAACCTTCAAACCTGGCGCGGCCTGGCGCCGTTTGTATTCGCTGAAAGTGACCTTGTTCACCACGTCATTCACCACCGCCGCGTCAAAACCGCGCGAAATGATCTCCTGCTTGCCGAGATTTTTGACCACATACAGGTCAAGGATCGCGTCCAAAACATCATATGGCGGCAGCGAATCTTGGTCCTTCTGCCCGGGCCGCAGCTCCGCGCTCGGCGGCTTCGTGATGGAATCCGCCGGGATGATTTCGCGCTCCCGGTTCACCCAGCGGGCGATGCGATACACATCCGTCTTCAACACATCGGCGATCGGCGCCAGCGCGCCGTTCATGTCGCCGTAAAGCGTGCAATAGCCCACCGCCATCTCCGATTTGTTGCCCGTCGTCAGCACCAGGCCGCCAAACTTGTTCGACAACGCCATCAACGTCAGCCCGCGCAAACGCGACTGGATGTTTTCTTCCGCCTCGTTCGGCTTGGTACCCGCGAAAACATTTTTCAACTGCGCCTCCAGCGCCTTGAATGCCGGCTCGATCGGCAACACTTCGTAACGCAGGCCAAGGTTCTTCGCGAGTTTCTCCGCGTCCGTCAAACTGCCTTCGCTCGAGTATCGCGCCGGCATGGCCACGCCGAAAACATTTTCCGCCCCCAACGCATCCGCCGCGATGACCGCGATCAATGCCGAGTCGATGCCGCCCGACAAACCGAGCAGCACGGACTTGAACCCGCATTTGCGCACATAATCACGGATGCCCAGCGACAGGGCGGAGAACAAAAGCTGTTCGCGCGGCGGGAAATCAAAATTCAATTCGCGGCCGGATTTTTCCGGCCCGCCGCGTTTGAGGCTGGTCAAAGGCTTGCCGCTTTGGGGTTCCAGTTCCACCACCAGAATGTCTTCCACAAACCCCTGGCCCAGCGCCAGCACATCACCCCGGGCATCCAACGCCACACTATGGCCGTCAAAGATCAGCTCGTCGTTGGCGCCGATGGAGTTGACCTGCGCCAGCGGAATTTTTTCATCGCGTGCCACCCGGCGCAACATGTCCAGCCGCGTCCGCTCCTTGCCGTCGCACCAGGGCGAGGCGGAAAGGTTGAGGATCATTTCCGCCCCTTGCGAAATCAGATCCTTCACCGGATCATGCCGGTACAGGCGGTCGGGCCAGAAATCCTCGTCGTTCCAGATATCTTCGCAGATGGTGATGCCGAGCTTGCGACCTTCGAAAATGAACGGCTCCACTTTTTTCGCCGGCTCAAAATAACGGTCCTCGTCAAACACGTCATACGTCGGCAACAAACTTTTGGTGGTGCGCCAGACGATCTGGCCGTTGCGCAGGACGGCGGCGGAATTGCGCAGCGCGCGACCCGGCCGGTCCGGGCTGCGGTCCACAAACCCCACACACAACGGAACCGCCCCGATTTTATGTGCCGTTTCCACGAGCGCGCTGAGGTTGGCCTCGATAAAATCATCCCGCTGCAACAGGTCGCGCGGCGGGTAACCGCACAGGAAAAGCTCCGGCGCGAGTACGAATTCCGCCCCGCGCGCCACGGCTTGCGCATAGGCGGCCAGAAGCTTTTCGCGGTTGGCCGCGAAGTCGCCGATCGTCGAATTAAGCTGGAGCAGGCCGATCTTCAAGCCGGTGAGTTTAAAGGTTTAACCAAGGTTGCGAAACCATGAAATAACGGAGCGCCGAGCACCCGCTCGGCAAGTCGGTTTTCTCCATCTGTATTCATACGTGGTTAAAAATCAGGTCGGATTAGGTCGGATTAACCCGGATAAACCAATCAAGTGGCCAACCTTTCTTAAGTTTTTTGAACTTTTTGGTCCAACAAAGCCCAACAAGGCCCAACGGACCCGCCGCCGACACCCGCAAAGACCGGAGCACGGCTGCGTCCCGCTCGGAGCGGGATCAGCCGCAGCACATGGCGTGCGATCACGATCTTCATCCTCACCAAAAGGGCTATTCTTCATTCCGAATTCTTCCTTCACATATTTTTTGGGCTAATAAAGGCTAATAAGGGCTAACGGCCTTGCTCTCCGGCCGGTTGCGGAGGCATTCCCGGGCCACCGACGGAATGGCGCCCGCTCATCGGCGGGCCACACCCTCCCGCCAACCGTGGCGTTGATCGAAAATCGTCTATCGTAAATGTCATGCTCCCTTCCTTATAGCACACCTCCCCAAAATCCGAATTCGTGTGGGGAATGTAACTGTACGATTTATGCCATTTATTTTCATTTTTCAGGAGTGGGAATGCCCTCCCACTCAAAAAATCAAAAAGGCTTTTCCTACCAACTGAATGAAAAGGCATTACAACTTTCAACCTGCCCGAAAATCGGGCCTAAAATTCAAAAACATTGGTTTTTTGAAAGGTTTTGATTCAGCCGTTCCTTGCGATTGCTATGGCGCCCCAGATCGGCGGAGCGCGGCGTTCACGCCGCTTAAACGCTCGGACTCTTGGAGGCATTGATAGTGTTAAACGTGCACATCTTGTCCGGTCCTGTTTTCTAAAACGCATAACCGCCTTGCGTTCCGTTCCGTCATGACCCAGCTTTTGGCCGTCTTTGACGCGCATCATGAACCCTCCCAGCTTTGATTTTCGGGGCACACGGATGACGGTGAGCCTGTCCACCACCGACACGGCCGGTGCCTATTCGGTCATCGAGATGATCCATCCGCCCAACGTCGGCCCGGCGCTGCACATCCACCCTCGCGGCCCCGAGTCATTCTTTATCATCGAAGGCAGCTACACCTTTGTGCGCGGTGACGAAACCATCACGCTCGCCGCCGGTCAGGCGGTTTCCATCCCCGCCGGCACACCGCATCGTTACACCGTCGGCCCCGCTGGCGGCCGGGCGATCGTCATCTGCCCGCCGGAACTGGAAAACTATTTTCAGAGTGTCGCCGAACTGTTGAAGCGCGGCCCTCTGCCGATCACGGAAGAGTTCGCCATCGCCTCACGCTACGGCCAGGACTTTCTCGACAGCGCATCACATTGGGGTGTTACCTGAATTGAACGCCGAAATTCCTGACGGTTAGGGTGAAGGGAAAAGCGACGACCTTATTTCAAAAAACATTCAACACGTAACATTTAACTCCCAACATCGAAGGAAGGCGTGATGCGCGCACTCTTGCAAATTGAACGTTAAATGTTGGGCGTTGAATGTTTTTTGTAAAAACCGCATTTCTTCATCAAACCGCGCGTCCCAACGATCCCTGCGCCGCCACCGCCCCACCCGCCTTCTGCCCGCTCTCGTCCGTCGAAACTTCCCGGATCGCCGCCGCCAGATCGGCCAGATGGCGCTCCACCGTAAAATGCTCTTTGAAATGGTTGCGCGCCTCCACACCGCTTTCGGCTGCGAGCATTTTTACGATGGCCGAAGCCAGTTCATACGGATTCTGCCCGCCGACCAATCCGGGATATTCCGGCGGCAGCATTTCCGGGAGCGAACGCCAGCGCGTGGTGATGATCGGCAGGCCGAAAGCCATGGCTTCGATCAAATTTACCGGCTGGTTCTCGCCCAAGTAACGGGTCGGAAACAGGAACAGATCCGCCTCGCGAAGCAGCTGGTTTTTTCGGTCGCCGCTGACAAAACCCGCATGTTGCACGGCAGCGGCAAACTCGGGGTCGGCGCGGAGCCGGTCAAATTCCATGCGTTCATCATCCGTGACAAAATTGCCGGCGGCGGTGAACTGCAATTTGACCGGCAACCGGCACGCGGCGAGGTAGCGGTTGGCCTGCAGGATGGCCTCGGCGGCGGCGAACAGGCCTTTTTCCTGGGTGCAATGGGCGATGAACAGGATTTTGACAACGAGCGGTGCGGTGGAAGATTCTTCCGCCAGGGCTTTTTTGCGAAGCTCAAAACGCGCCTGTCGGAGCGGGAGGATGACATTCTCAAAATCCGGGCACGGATCCGGAATGCCATTGTTGACGACGGCAATCCGGTGGGACAGGAGTTTTTGCGCATCCGCCACGTTATAGCGGGAAAGGACGATGCTCAGGTCCACCGGCCGGAACAGGCGGTAGGTGGCGGTGCGCGAGCCGATGGTCGTCTCGGTTTCCAGCCATTTGGCCAGCCCGGCGGCGTGCCAGTGCAGGATGACGTTCGTGAAAAAAGGCCGGCACAGCAGCATCACCAGCCAGTCGCGATAAAGCGCGACGCGTTTGCCGGGGGCGGGCACATAATAAAAATTATCCACCCCGTACCGGAACCGGATCCACACGGCCTGCAGACAAAACCAGAAAATCAGGAAAATTTTTGCGCCCTGAAATTCACCGATGTCCTCCAGCCCGCGCGAGAAGCGGGCGTTGACATGGTAGCACTCGATGCCGTGCGGGGCGGCGGTTCCCGCAGCCCTGTTCCGCGTATCACCGCCAAAACCGGCCAGCATGAGCTGCACCATGTAGCTCTGGCCGTGGTGCGGCGGCGGTGTGTGGGCGAAGACGAGCAATTTCATTTCTGATTTGCGATTTACGATATACGATTTACGCGCCGCATGAATTCTGGAATCGTAAAACGTAAACGGTGAATCGTAAATGACGAAGCGTGTCAATGTCCTCGGTGCCGGCATCAGCGTCCTCAACCTGCGGACGGCGCTGGCCGCCATCGCCGATGCCGTCCGCGACCGGCGCAAAGGTTACATCTGCGTGACCGGCGTGCATGGCGTGATGGAGGCGCAGGATGATCCCGGCTTTAAAACCATCCTCAACGGCGCCTTCCTTTGCACCCCGGACGGCATGCCGATGGTGTGGGCCGGCAAGCTGGATGGCCACCGGGAGATGGCCCGCGTATATGGCCCGGACCTGATGCTGGATGTCTGCGCCTGGAGCGAGACCAGCGGGTGTAAACATTTTTTCTACGGTGGTGCGGAGGGTGTGGCAGAACTGCTGGCGCAAAAGTTGAAGGCGAAATTTCCCCGGTTGCAGGT
>DASZCA010000269.1:0-9793 GCA_035943555.1 Verrucomicrobiia bacterium | reverse complement strand
AGGCTCAGCGCCGGGGTCAGATCGGCGGCCAGTTTTTTGACCGAGTCGGCAGAGGCTTTGGTGCCTTGCGCAGCTTGGGTGAGATTGTTGAGCAAAGACGTTTTTTGCGCGGCATCCGGCACCGCCTCGGCATTGATATAGGTGGCAAAATTTCCCTGAAGGTCGCCAATGTTTTGCAAGGTGGCTTGCAGCGCGGGATCCATGGGCGTCGCCGGATCGGCGGCGGCTTTCTGGATGCGCGCCTGTTCGGCGTTGTTCTGGTCGGCCACCCGGTTGGCCTGCTGCCGGGCGATGGTGTAAGGATCGGCGAAGGCGCTGCCGGCGACAAGCAGTGCGCAGAAAACAGGGATGGACGTTTTCATAGGTTCAATGGCTCACGCTTAATGTACCACCTTTTCCCAAAAGTGAAATGTAATCGCGCATGATGTTGGCGCTTTCTTCCAGCGTCGGGTCTATCGGCACTGATCGGGTGATGGAAGTCGTGATGATTTCATTGGTCTGGTCGAGCCAGCCAGGCACGCTGGTGTAACCGAGACTCTTGTAATTCTCCTTGGTTATTTTAGGACCATTCGGAACGGTCGCAACAGGGGCGTTGGTGTCATCCGCCGACGGCAAGGCTCCAAAATAATTAGTGGATTCGCCCGTGATGGAATTGGAGCGGGTGTACAAGGCAACGTTGGGTGCCCAGTTGGTTTGCACATAGATGGCAAAGGTGTTGGTCACGAAATACGATTTTGGTGCCGGCAATTCCGGCTGGGCGGAGCTCTTGACGGTGAATTCATAGACCTTGACCTCGGGGAGGGGGCGGCTGGTGCGTTCCTTGTCCCGGGCGCGATCGCGCAACACATCATGTTCACGTTCGGTGATCACTTCATGCTCGTTCAGCGAGGCCGCTTTGTCCGCCTGGTTTTTCTTGAACTGCTCGATGTCCTGCCGGATGTAAATGTATTCCTGGTTGGTGGCCACGCGGTCCAGCGAGCGGCGTTGTAATTCGGCCAGGAACGGTTCCACCAGGTTTAATTTATCATAATGCACCGGCTGGATCGTGTCCCACGCGAGGGCATTGTCCAAAGCGCCTTCGCCGATCATGGTGGAATGATTCAAGATGTCTGGGAGGACGATATCGGAGGCAACGCCCTTGAGCTGGGTCGTACCGCCGCTGATACGATAGAATTTGCCCTTGGTGATCTTGAGTTCGCCGGGGTCGTTGGTGGCGCTGGCATCCGCCGGCCAGATGAACGGGCGCAACGGCTGGAGTTGCTGCACGGTGCCTTTGCCGTGGGTGGAAATGTCACCGACGATCACCGCGCGGCCATAATCTTGCAACGCCGCGGCGGCAATCTCAGAAGCGGAAGCGCTAAAACGGTTCAGCATCACGATCAGCGGTCCATCATAGACGACGCCGGGGTCTGGATCTGAATCCACGGTGACGTGGCCGCCGGAATCACGCGCGAGAACAACCGGGCCGTCCTTGATGAAGAGACCGGTGAACCGCACGGCTTCTTCCAACGAACCACCCGGGTTGCCGCGCAGGTCCAAGATGATGCCTTCCACTTTTTCCTGCTTCAACCGTTCCAAAAGTTTGGTGACATCCACGGACGTGTATTTGGGCGTGGTCTTGGTATCCGAAACCGGCGCGTAAAATGAAGGCAGTTCAATGACCCCGAGGCGTTTGCCATCAGGGGACTGGATCACTTGGGCATGCGCTTCCTTGTCCTCCAGCTTGATCTCCTCGCGAACGAGGCTGACGATGCGGCGGGCGCTGCGATTTTCCACTGGGCTGATGGTCAGGCGCACCTCGGTGTTTTTGACGCCACGGATCATCTGCACGACTTTTTCCAGTTCCATGTTCACGACGTCCACGGGCGCCTTGTCGCCCTGCGCGACGGCCACGATGCGGTCTTCCGGCTTGAGTTGTTTTGACTTCATGGCCGGGCCGCCGGGAATGAGTTCTTTGATGGTGCAAAAACCTTCATCATCCATCAACTGGGCGCCGATGCCGATCAGCGCGAGATTCATGTCGATGGAGAAGTCCGCCGCTTTCGGGGCGCTAAAATAATCCGAGTGCGGGTCGTAGGCATGAGTGATGCCGTAATCCAAATAAGCGGTGAGCACCTTGTCGCTGTCCCAGTTCGTGGTCAGGCGCAAGTTGGTGCGATACCGTTTTTCCAGCATGGCCACGATGTTGGTGGGAGCCTCCTTGGGCAGATTGACGGTAAAGACGCCATTGGTCTCGCGGACTTCGGCCGCGAGCTTTTCAATCAAATACTCATAGCTGAGCCGTTGCCGCCAAAGCTGTTTGGCCTCGTCGATATCTTTCGGAAAAGGGTCGTGGCGGCGGTCCAGGGCGATCTTTTCATCCGTATTAAATTTCAATTTCTCATGTTCCAAAACGTCGTCGACATATGCGACGTGTTGCACATTGCGCTCGGCGAAACGTTGGTAGATGGAGAATACCGGGGCCAGTTCCGCCTTGCTGCCGTTGCCGACGGTCAGCAGGTCCAGGTTGGTGCGGATGGGCGCAAACTCATCGAGGTCGGATTGCAGGAAATTTTCGTGACGGGGGTCGAGCGCGTCGACATAGCCGTCGAAGGCCTTGACGGACATCGTGCGGTCGAAAGGATGTTGGAGGTAATGGTAGCTCTCCAGCAAGCGGGCGGTGACGAAGGCGATTTTTGGGTCGTTCGGGCCGGGCTTGAGGGCGGGCAGGTCAACCGCCGGCACGGCCCCGGTGGCAACGGAGGCCCGGGTGGTTTTGCAGCCGACCCAAGCAGCCAATCCGACTGCGGCCACGAGCACGAGAAATGAAATTCGTTTTGAGCGTATCACAAAGTGCAGCATTTGACCGAATCTAAACGAATTCGTTCAGCAAAGGAAAACAATTATCATGCGGACAGGCTTGAAATGACGCCACTTGTGTGCCGTGAAATAGTTTGGAACAATTTGGCCCGCAAGGGCTCTCATACTTGATGTCACGATATGGCTGATAGCCTGGACTTCAACGGTCTGGTGACCGCGTATTACGGGATGTTGTATCAATTCGCCTTCAGTCTCACCCGGGACGAGGCGGAAGCGTGCGACCTTACCCAGCAGACGTTCTGTGTCTGGGCGGGGAAGGGGCATCAACTGCGTGACAAATCAAAAGTGAAAACCTGGCTCTTCACCACCTTGCATCGTGAATTTCTCGGTTCGCGGCGCCGTCAAAACCGTTTTCCGCACATCGAACTGGACATGGCGGCGGCGGATCTGCCGGTCGTGGCGCCGCCCTCGGTCAACCGGCTGGACGCCGCGCTGGTGCTGCAGGCACTGGCGCAATTGGACGAGATCTACCAGGCTCCGGTTGCGCTTTTCTATTTGCAAGACCATTCCTATAATGAAATCGCTGAAGTGCTCGAGGTGCCGCTGGGCACCGTCAAGTCGCGCCTGACCCGAGGGTTGGCGCGCCTGCACCAGTTGCTGACCAGCGTACAACCCCAGCCGCCAAAACCGTGAACAGCGAAGAAGCCAAAAACATCCTGCTGCTTTACCGCCACCACAACCCGGCGGATGAAGCGGACGCTGCCGTGGCGGAAGCGCTGGCGTTGGCCAAGCGCGATCCGGAACTCGCCGCGTGGCTGGAAATGCATTGCGCCCGGGAGTTCGTCCTGCGCGAGAAGTTCCGGCAGATACCCGTGCCGGAAGGGTTGAAGGAGCAGATCATCTCCGAACACGCGGCGGGGCAGCGACCGGCACCACGCGGCCGTCAACTGGTGCTGGCATCGGCGATGGCCATCACCATGATTTTCTCGGCCGCCGCCTACTGGGCCAACCACCGCCCGCCGGTGGAAGATAACCTGCCGGTCTTTCAAAGCCAGATGGCCGGGAACGCGCTGCGCGGTTATGCGATGGACCTGCTTTCAACTGATGGCGGAAAGATCCGCGACTATCTGAAAGCGCAAAAAGCGCCCGCCGATTATGTCCTGCCAGCGGGGCTCGAAAAGGCCGCGCTGAGCGGTTGCGCCGTTGAAGGCTGGGGCGATAAGAAGGTCGCGATGGTTTGCTTCCGGACGGGACGCCCGCTCGCGTCCGGCGTCGAAAGCGACCTGTGGCTGTTCGTGGTGGATCAGCAGTCTGTGAAAGACGCACCCGCCAATGCCGCGATCCAGATCAGCCAAATCAACCGGCTGGTCACCGCGACCTGGGTGCGGGACGGCAAACTTTATTTTCTCGGGATGGAAGGGGAACCGGGCGAACTCGGGAAATTTCTATAAGGAACCTTGAAGCATGACGACCCTTCGCGTCATCTTTGTGAGCGTCAGTTTTCGGTGCTCATGTGTTCCATCACCCACTGGAAATCCGACAGGTCCTGGCCGTCGATGCTCACCGGCAGATAGGACGCGCTCGCGGCCGCGGAGCGGATGGTGCTGCGACCCTGCCAGCGATGCAGCGAAGAATGTCCGTCGGCGAAAGAAAATGCCGCCGACCGGTTGTGGTAAGAACCGGGCAGGTCGGTCCATTCCGGGGAGACGGTGGTGACGCTGCTGCTGTAGCCGGAGACCGTCGCCGTCATTTCTTTGTTCACGAAATACCCGTCATCGATGCTGTCGGGATGCTCGTCGAGAAACGTAAAAATTTCCGAGGGCCGCGTGATCTGCGACGATTTAAAAAACTGTTTGTAGTGCGGGTCATTGACATTATATCCGGTCGCGCTGAAGGCGCCCGCGTTGCCGACCAGCGCATTCATCGAGTAACTGCGGATGCGTCCGTCCCAACCGGCGGCGACCTGCACCGAGCTCAGCCCGCGATCCGACGGGCAGCGATACACCGCCGGCGAACCGCTGACGTACGCCCCGAGGGCGGCCTGCCGGATCGTGGCGATGTTCGTGTTGTCAGAACTCAAGTCCCACGTCATCACGTTGTTCACCCAGTTAAGATTCGTGCGGAACGAGGAAGGCTGGCCGCTCATGCCCATGTTATACGGCAGCTGGCCGTCGTGATCATCCGTGTAGAGTTGCACGCCGAGGGCGAGCTGCTTGGTGTTGTTCAGGCAGACCATCGCGAGACCGCGCTCACGCGCCTTGGACAACGCCGGCATGAGCAACGCCGCGAGGATGGCGATCACCGCCATGACCACCAACACTTCGATGAGTGTGAAGGCCGGCCGCCGCGTTCGCTTGGTTTTAAATGTCATCACATTGACCAACATGGTCGCAGATGAATCTGAATGAATAGTGCTAAGGGTTATTTACCATGCCATACGGTGAGCGCAATAGCTAATTTTTGCCCGTTTCCTGTCGAAAAATGCTTTGCGCTTGAAACCGGTGGAAAATCCGTTTATCCCGCAGTGTTCATGCGCCTCCGCCTCCAACTCGCCACCGTCGAGCACGCCCCCGAAATCTCCGCGCTGCGGGCCGCCGTGGCCGCCCGGCTCGCGGAGCGGCACGGCCCCGGTCCCTGGGCGCGCACCAGCACCGTGAAGGGCGTGCTGTACGACCTGCGCCATGCCGTCGTGTACATCGCCGTGCGCCGGGGCCGGATCATCGCCACCCTCGCACTCGGCACCAAGAAACCGTGGGCCATCGACCGCAGGTTTTTTACCAGGTGCCGCCGGCCGCTGTACCTCACCTCCATGGCCGTGGCGACGGAGTTGCAAGGGCAGGGCATCGGCCGCCTCTGTCTCGACGAAACGCAAAAGCTCGCCACCGCCTGGCCCGCCGAGACCCTGTGCCTCGATGCCTACGACGCCCCCGCCGGAGCAGGGGAGTTTTATAAATGCTGCGGCTACACCGAAGTCGGCCGCGCCAGCTATCGCGGCGTGCCGCTGATCTACTTTGAGTTGAAATTGACCGCCACCGCTGCCGCCGATACCGCGACACATCGCCGCCGCCGTCGCTGATTTAACTCGTCTAATTGTCCGCCGCCCCGCACACTCCGGCATGCCTAAAACTAAAACGGCGCCCGCGCCCAAGGCCAAACCGCTTCCGCTCAGCGAAGGCCAGACCTGGCGCGTCGGCGAAATGAATCTCCAAGTCGGCAACGTCGGCCCCATGCTCGTCTCGTACAAACTCGGCAAGCCCGATGCCGTCCGCCTTAAAAGCATCGTCACCGGCAAATCCACCGTCGAAAAATATCTCAAGAAGAACAAGGCCGTCCTCCTCAGCTGAAGTCGTTGCACGATGGCCACCCTGGCCAACGCCTGTAGCGGCGGTCTATGACCGCCGCCTGTTCTTAAGTCCTCCCGCCTTCCCGGCGCTCGCCGAGCGCCGCTACAAAACTTCGCAGAAATTTTTTGTTTGTTAGGCATAATTGCCCACGGTCTCAGACCGTTTAGCATAATGGCCCACCGTCGCTGACAGTTTAGCACGCATAGTAAGTACATAGCTTCACGATATCATTCCGCTGCTGCAGCAAGCGCGTCCGCCACGGCAGATACGGTGCATAACTGTACTGATAATCCACCCACGTCACCGCCTGGATCACATCCGCCTCCGACAGTTGCCCGCGCCCGTCACTCGCCGCCAGCCAACGCGCCAGCCACACGATCACCGGATAGAGCAGCGCCAGATTGCGAAACCCCTCGATCAACGGCCGGCCGTGGAACGCCACGCCGCAGAAATGCAAACTCTGCACCTTCACGCGAAAATATCGCGTCAACAACGCCTCCGCCCCCGGCGGCAACGGGCCGAACGCCTTCCCATTCTCCGCGCTCTCGATCTCCGAAAATTTCACGCTCCGCAACCCCGCGCGCAAGGCCGGCGTCCGCCCGCCCGGCGAAGCGAACCGCAGCGCCGCCGCCAGCAACTTCCAACGATACCCGCTGCGGAGAGTCCGGTCCGCCACCGTGGGCGATTGCGCATGCTCCAGCACCAGCAGCCGCAGGAACAGCTGCCCGAAGCGGCTCGGCTTGCCGCTATCCCCCGGCACATCCGGAATCCGCTCCGCCGCATTCTTCACCAGCGCCCCGATCACCTCCTCCGCATCCGGGCCACCGATCCCGTCCAGGCAACCCTTCTCGATCGCCCCCAGCCAGTGCAGCGACCGCAACAGTTTCAAACTCATCGGCACATCGGCCGGCGCCAGCGTGAAATCCAGCCAGCGACCGAACCGCAGAAAATCCTCCCAGCTTTCCGCCAACGGCGTCGATGCCACCGCACTGGCGATCGGCGGTGGTGGGAATTTTTCGTAATCGTCCGGCAACGCCAGCCGCGCCAGCTTGGGAATCTCCGCCGCCTGCTCGGCCAACGGACGCCCCAGATTCTTCGCCGCCGAGGGACAACTGAACCGCAACCCCACCAGCAGCTTTTTGCCCGCCGGATGGATCACCAGCGGATACAGCCGGCACGCCAACGGCTTCGCCGCCTCCCCAAACTTCGCATGAATCCGGCACCGCCCCGCCGCATCCAAAAAGACGCACGCCCCATCCGCCTGATGCCCCAGGCGATGCCCGCCCAACGCCCCGCTGACGATCATCGGACCGCTCACCATCATCGTGGGATCCACGCCCTCCGCCACCGACCACCCCTGACGCTCGATGCGCTCCTTCTCCTCCGCTGATATCCCCACCAGCAGATGCCCCCGGCAACAATCCGAGCAGCCATGGCAGGACCAGTTTTGGTTGGTCGGCGTATCGATACGTGCAGGTTTCATGAACGTGGATAGAATGAACAACAAAGTAACGAAGTCACAAAGTTTTTCTTACCACGAAATACACAAAAGACACGAAAGGGGACTTAAACGCGGATGGGAAAACCGGCAGCGGTGCGGGGGTTTGACGCGAATTGCGCTAATTTACACGAATTTTAAAACAATGTTTTACAGAAGATAACGGAGGGAACAGAGACGAGCCAGCATGGGAGGATTCATTTTTAGCGCGAATGAACGCGATGGGGCTCTCGCTCTTGCTAAATCACGCTTTCATACAAATAGCGCTGGAATCCGGCGAATGCTATGTTGATTTCTTCGGGTTTGCCGAGGTCGGCTACGGCGTCGGCGATGGAGTCATGATATTTGAGGCGGAGTAGCGGAGTAAGCTTTGCTTGGTCGAGTTCTTCAACACCCACGATGACGTAATGGGCTAACACGAAGTCGAGAAATGCCTGCTGTTTGGCGTTAAATTGGGAATTGATGTGCACCCGAGCATGATCAGCGCGGTCTTTGCGCGGCACTGGTGGTAGATTGTAGGCCACATATGCCAGCACATCGAATAAGTCACTGTTCTCCGCCCCAATGATTTTTTGCATCTCGACCAAGGTATCGTGGCTAAAATCTTTTTCGGCCAATCCTTGTAACAGCTTTGCCCGCGTGTCTGGTGCGCCCCACAACTTGCGTAATTCTTCCTCGCTTTGGAAAAAGTCCGGCAGCTTGCCGAACAACAGTTCCATAAATTGTTGTGAACTCATCGGCGTGCCACCGGGATGCCAGAACGTGGTCATCATCATGTGCTGGATGGTGCGCTCCTTGCCGTCAGCGAGCTTCACCTTCACCTTTTTCCGTTTCTGGCATTCGCAGGGGCGCTGGCCGCATACCGGACACGGACATTCGCATGGTGACCGACCACACTCCGGGCAAGGCTCGGGCGGTTTCACGACGCAGACACACGGACGCACCCCGCACTTCGGGCAGGGTTCTTCTTCCTGTGGCGGGCCGTCCCATTCCGGGTCTTGAAAATTCAGATGCGCCTTCACGAAATCATGAATCGTGAAATAATACTTTCCGTCGAACAGCCGCGTGCCGCGCCCGATGATCTGTTTGAATTCAATCATCGAGTTGATGGGACGCATCAAGACGATGTTGCGGACGTTGCGGGCGTCCACGCCGGTGGAAAGTTTTTGCGACGTCGTGAGAATCGTCGGGAGCGTTTTCTCGTTATCCTGAAACTCCCGTAACCATTGCTCGCCGACCTCGCCGTCGTTGGCCGTGACACGGTGGCAATAGTTCGGGTCTTTGCTCGTCTTAAGCTGATTGATGAGGTCGCGCACCAGCAGCGCGTGGGCTTGATTGGCGCAGAACACCAGCGTCTTTTCATTCTGATTGATCTGTTCCATGAAAAGCTGCACGCGCTTCTTTTCTCGCTCTTGGATGACTATGCTCCGGTTAAAATCCGCTTCCTCGTAAAGTTTTCCTGCCTCGATTTCACCCTCCACTACCGTGTCATCTGAGGTGTAGCGGTAATAATCTATCGTCGTCGCATACTGCTTCAGACGGAATGGTGTGAGGAAACCGTCGTTGATTCCTTCCTTGAGCGAATAGATGAAAACCGGTTCGCCGAAATAGCGGTAGGTATCCACGTTGTCTTTGCGCTTGGGCGTGGCGGTAAGGCCGAGTTGCACGGCGGGCGCAAAATAATCCATGATGCCGCGCCAGTTGCTTTCGTCGTTCGCGCCGCCGCGATGACACTCGTCGATGACGATGAAATCGAAGAAGTCCGGCGGATACTCGCCAAAGTACGGCGACGGCTGGCCATCCTTCGCCGGGCCGCTCATGAAGGTCTGAAAGATCGTGAAGAACAAACTGCCGTTCTTGGGCACTTTGCCTTTCTTTCTGATGTCGTCCGGTGATATGCGAACCAGCGCATCTTCGGGGAAAGCGGAGAACGCGTTGTAAGCCTGATTTGCCAGAATATTACGGTCGGCTAAAAACAGGATGCGCGGGCGGCGGGACGGCTCACGGCTCAGATTCCAACGGGCTTGAAATAATTTCCATGCGATCTGAAACGCGATAAAAGTTTTGCCCGTGCCGGTGGCGAGGGTGAGCAGGATGCGCGGCTGGTTTGCCGCGATGGATTCCATCACGCGTTCGACGGCGATGTCTTGAT
>DASZCA010000268.1:0-6841 GCA_035943555.1 Verrucomicrobiia bacterium | reverse complement strand
CGCGCTCCTTACCAAGAAAGGTGTGTGATATCCCACGATTTCCCAATCAAAAAAAAGAGAGGGGGGGACAAGCCAATGAAGAATTTAGAATGCAGAATGAAGAAACCGGGGCAAAGCGGAAGGCGGAAACGGGATACGGGTTCGTTCAAACCATTCAAGGACGAGGAAGAGGAACTGGCGACTGGAAAGTCGCCAGCACCGGCAGGCTGGAAAGCCTGCCCTACGTCAGAGCATGCACCGCCCGTTTTGTCTTTCTCGTGTGTGTAAAATCGCGCAAACTGTCACCATGTCAGGACTCATAGCCATTGTCGGTCGGCCGAACGTCGGTAAATCCGCGTTGTTCAACCGCATCATCAAGAAGCGCATCGCCATCGTGCACGATCAGCCCGGGGTGACGCGTGACCGTGTGACGGCGGAAACCGAATGGCATGGGCGCACTTTCACCTTGGTGGACACCGGCGGCATCGGTTTGCTCCGGCGTGAGAAGTCCGATGACGTCATCGTCAAGGCGGCGCTCGAACAGGTCGAACTGGCCATTGAATCCGCCAGCGCCATCATTTTCGTGGTCAATGTGCAAGAGGGTATTGTTCCGCTGGATCGCGAAGTGGCGGAGCGGCTCCGTAAATGTGGTAAAACCATCCTGGTCGCCGCCAACAAGGTGGATACCGAGCGGATGGAGAAGGATGCGGATGAATTCGTTGCGCTCGGTTTCGACAAGATTTTCCCCGTCAGCGCGATTCATGGTGAAGGCATTGTGAAGCTGATGGATGCCGCCTTCGCGTTGCTGCCGCCGCCGGATGCCGAAGAGCAGGGGGCGATGGACGCGGAAGCCGCCGAGCCGGTTGAGGGTGAAGAGGAAGCCGAGGACAAGCCGCGGATCAAGGGGCCGCTGAAGCTGGCGATCGTGGGCCGGCCGAACGTCGGCAAGTCTTCGATCATCAATGCGCTCACGCAATCCACCCGCGTGATCGTGACGCCCATTGCGGGGACGACGCGTGATTCGGTGGACGTGCCGTTCGAAGTGGAGACGGAAGGCGTGCGCCAAAAATATATTCTCATCGACACCGCTGGCATGAGGAAAACCCGGCGGGTGGATGACACGATCGAATTTTTCAGCGTGCAACGTTCCACGGAATCCATCATCCGCAGCGACATCACCATCTTGGTGATCGATGCGGAAGCGGGCGTCACGGAGCAGGATAAAAAGATCGCGGACACCATCGTGGAGAACCGTCGTGCGTGCATCATCGTCATCAACAAGTGGGATCTGTTTGAAAAAGACGTCAAATCGATCCGTCAGGAAGAGATTGATAAACGTAATGCCAAGAAGCGCACGGAAGGGCAGGCGAAAAACCTGACGACGCTCGTGGAGTTTGGCGCGTGGGTGCAGAAGAAGCTGTTCTTCCTGGATTACGCGCCCGTAATTTTCACCTCGGCCAAGTCTGGCTTTCATCTGGAGCGGTTGCTGGAGACCATCCGCTATGTGGCCGCGCAGTTGCAGCAGAAAGTTCCGACCTCGATCTTGAACCGCGCCCTGCGTGATGCCGTGGACAAGCGCCAGCCGGTCACTTCCACGGGCATGCGGTTGAAATTTTATTACGCCACGCAGGTGCGGCAGGCGCCGCCGACTTTCCTGCTGTTCGTGAACCGTGACGAGATGTTTTCTGATCCGTACAAAAAATATCTGGCCGGCGAGATGCGCACGGCGTTCGGTTACGAAGGCTGCCCGGTGGTGTTGGTGCCCAAGCCGCGCCCGAAAACCGTCGAGTCCAAGCAGCGGTTCCGGCAGAAACCGGGCGGCAAACCGACGAGTCCCGGCAACCGTCAGGATGCGTACCGCCAAAAACGGCATGAACGGTATGGACGCGTGCACGGCGGTGCCAGCGGCCGGCGCAAGAACAGCGCATAGGGAGGCGAATGACAGCGAAACCTGAAATTGGCAGTTCCGTTTTCAGGTGGTCGGGGTGGTATGTCGTTTTGCCGGAACGATCCGAATCAATCGAACAGCTTGAGAAAGCGGTTGGATTTTCGGAATGCGTCCAAATAGTTTGTGGCGGCGACTCAACCCCGCTTCTCCGGTGCGCCCAATTGCTTCAACGCATTCATCGTCGCCGTCTTATAAAGTCCGCCCAACGTCGGTACGTTGAAGCAGGCATCGATGAACATGCCGGCTTTGGCGTTCGCCAGCATGGCCATCATACCGATGTGCACAATCTCCGTCGCGAGTTCGCCCATGATATGCACGCCCAGGAGTTTCTGGTCGTCCTTGGCGAACAACAACTTCACAAAACCGTCTTGATCGCCAATGATCCGGCCACGGGCATTATCCTGGTAGTTGGCGCGGCCAACGATGTAGGCGATGCCCTTTTTTTTGAGCGATTCTTCCGTCTCACCGACCATGCTGGCCTCGGGAATGGTGTAGATGCCATTCGGCAGCAGCGGCGAGAGTTTGCCGCCACCCTGGCCAAAGGCATGGCGCATGGCACACCGCGCCTGTTCCATGCTCGTCGAGGCGAGGGCGGGGAAGCCGATGACATCGCCCGCGGCAAAGATGTTTTCAATATTCGTCTGAAAGGCATCATTTACGGGAATCAATCCACGCTCGCCGGTTTTTACGCCGGCCTTGTCCAACTCAAGCTTGGCGGTGTTACTCTGCCGGCCCGCCGCCACCAACACGGCATCCGCCGTCAGTACCGCTCCGGAGGCGAGTTCCAACCGGACGGCGGAGGCTTGAGGCAAGCATTTCAAAACCGTTTCTTTCCAGTGCAAAATCAGGCCGCTATTGCCCAGCGCCTTCGCCAGTTCACGCGAAACCTCCCCGTCGAGAAATGGCAGCAGCACCTCGCGTCCATCGATCAAATTGACCTCCGCGCCCAGCGCCCGGAAGGTGCAGGCGTATTCCGCCCCCACCACGCCCGCGCCGATCACCGCCATGGTTTTGGGGATGCGTTCCAGTTTCAGGATTGTGTCGGAATCATATATGCCCTCCTGCCCGAAAGGAAAAATCGCCGGACGCACCGGCGAAGAGCCGGTGGCGATCAAAATCTTTTCGCCACGCAACAGAACTTCTTCCGCTGGCGCGGCCGGACCATCTTTTGGCACTTCTCCGATCCGAACCTTGACGGTGTAGGCATCGACAAAACTGCAAGTGCCACAACAGATCGTCGCGTTCAAACCCTTCAGCCGCTCGGTGATGGTTTTATGAAACGCATCCTGAACGTGCTGCTCATGGCCCAAGAAATCCGCGACTGTCACCTCGCGTCGTACGGAAAGATCCACGCCATAGAGATTGCGCGAGCGAATGCCGGAGAGGGCGAGGGCGGTCTCGCGCAATGTTTTGCTGGGCACCGTCCCGGTGTTGATGCCGGCGCCGCCGATGTCCGCATGATTATCAACCAACACCACACGCTTGCCAAAACCCGCCGCTGTCGTGGCCGCCGCAATTCCGGCCGGACCGCCGCCGATCACCACCAAGTCATAAGCCTGCGTTTCATTCGTCATGTGATGTCCTTTTCAGTTGAAATGGGGTCGCAAAGGTCCGCCAATTTTTCCCAATTGGCTTAACATTAAACACATAAGCGCGCCCCGTCCAAAAATATGATGACTAGACGCTCAATTTTACCCCGGGTATCGATTTTTCTCGCTATTTGACAGGTGTGCTTTGAAGACGTTTTTAAAAGTTATTCACAGGTGAAAATAAGGTGAATTTTTGGAGCCAAAACCTGACAATCCCCTTGATTTCATTTGTGAAAATGTTGTTTGTAACTTTTTTGTAAAATAACCTTGAAACCCACAACGGGTGGTATCATAGTGGCAGCCGTTCCCCAATTAGTGGGGGGAAGGCGGTTTTTACAAAAAAGCCATTTTTCTCCAGAATTGGGCGGTTTTTTCGCGACTTTTGTGCGCCTCGGGAGCTTTTGAGGCCGCCTAAGTTCAACCCAAAATTCAAATTTAAATACAGCCATGATTGATGCACGTGAGGATGTCTCGACGCCGGTAGGTACGACCGGTCGCCGCCGTACCGGAAAAGTAGCCACCACAAGAGGAATGAAGCCCGCCAAAGCCAAAAAATTTCTGCCCATCTCCCGGGTATTTAGTGATGCCAAAGTAAAACCCTTTGACCAGATCGAATGGGACAAACGCACGGCCGAAATCACCGACGACGCCGGCAAGGTCATCTTCAAGCAGGAAAATGTCGAAGTGCCGAAATCATGGTCGGTGCTCGCGACGAAAGTCGTTGTCTCCAAATACTTTTACGGCGAACAAAACACCTCCGAGCGTGAAACATCGGTGCGCCAGCTCATCCATCGCATTTCCCGGACGATTGCCGATTGGGGTATCAAAGACGGTTATTTCAGCAAGCCAGATGGTGAAATTTTCTACGAAGAACTGACCTGGCTCTGCTTGAACCAGTACGGCGCATTCAACTCGCCCGTATGGTTCAACGTCGGCCTGTATCACCAGTACGGCGTGGGCAAGAAGTCCGGCAAAGGCAACTGGTTCTTCAATCCGGAGACCGGCGAGGCTGAACGCGCCGCGACCCAGTATGAATATCCGCAGGGCAGCGCCTGCTTCATCCAAAGCGTAGAAGACAACATGGAAGACATCATGCACCTCGCTTACAGCGAAGCGATGCTCTTCAAATACGGTTCCGGCACCGGCACCGACCTGTCCCCGATCCGTTCGAGCCGCGAGAAGCTGAGCGGCGGCGGTCGCCCCAGCGGTCCGATGAGTTTCCTGAAAGTCTACGATCAGGTGGCGAACGTCGTGAAATCCGGCGGCAAAACCCGTCGTGCTGCCAAGATGAACACGTTGCGCGATTGGCACGGTGACATCGAGGAATTCATCGACGCCAAGCAGAAGGAAGAAAAGAAGGCATGGGCGCTGATCGAACAAGGTTATGACGGTTCTTACAATGGCGATGCCTACGGCAGCGTCATGTATCAGAACGAAAACCTCTCCGTTCGCGCCAGTGACGAGTTCTTTGAAGCCGCCTTGTCCGGCAAGGAATGGTGGACGCGCACCGTCGTCGGCAGCAAACCGTTGCAAAAGAAGGACGCGGCGACCTTGCTCAACAAAATCGCCGAAGGTACGCACATCTGCGGCGATCCTGGTATTCAATACGACGGCGCCATCCAAAAGTGGCATACCTGCAAGGGCACGGAGCCGATCCATTCCACCAATCCGTGCAGCGAATACGTTTTCGTCAATAACACCGCGTGCAATCTTGCTTCGTTGAACTTGATGAAGTTCAAGCGCGATGACAACAAGTTCGATATCGAACGTTTCAAAGCCGCCGTCCGCATCTATATCACCGCGCAGGAAATCCTCGTGGACAATGCGAGCTATCCGACCAAGAACATCGCGGAAAATTCCCACATCTTCCGCACCCTCGGCCTTGGTTTCGCGAACCTCGGTTCGCTCTGCATGAGCTATGGGTTGCCTTACGATTCCGATGAAGGCCGTGCGTTGGCCGGTGCCATCACATCCATCATGACCGGTCACGCTTACGAGCAGAGCGCTGAGATCGCCGGCAACGTCGGTGCCTTCGCTGGCTACCGCGACTCTCGTTGCGCCGGTGTGCCGAACCCGGTCTCCAAGGACAACGTTGACTCGATGCTCAGCGTCATCAAGCTCCATCGTGATGCGGTCGAAGACATCCAGCCGAGCGCGGAGTTCAATTATCTCAAGACCGAAGCCCGCAAAACGTGGGACGGCGCTCTTGCCAAAGGCAAGCAACACGGCTATCGCAACGCCCAAGTCACCGTGCTCGCGCCTACCGGCACCATCGCCTTCCTCATGGATTGCGACACGACCGGCGTTGAACCCGACATCGCCCTGGTGAAGTATAAATTGCTCGCCGGTGGCGGCATGTTGAAGATCGTTAACCGTGGCGTGCCGGACGCTTTGCGCCGCCTCGGCTACGGCGAAGAAGCCAACAAGAACATCATCGCGCACATCGAAAAATTCGACACCATTGAGGACGTCGAAGAGAACGGCGCTACGATCAAGAGCGGCCTGAAAGCCGAGCATCTGCCGGTATTCGATTGCGCATTCAAGCCTTCGCGCGGCAAGCGCAGCATCGGTTACATGGCGCATCTGAAGATGATGGCTGCCGCACAGCCATTCATCAGCGGTGCCATCTCCAAGACCGTCAACATGCCCAGCGAATGCACCGTCGCCGAAATTCGCGACACCTATGTGCAAGCGTGGAAGATGGGCCTGAAATGCGTCGCGATCTATCGCGACGGTTCCAAGCGTTCCCAGCCGCTCAACACCAAGAAGACCAATGAAGGCGGCGACAAGATCGCAGCGACCACGACGGATTCTGTGGTTCTGGAAAACCGCATCAAACAGCTTGAAGCCGAGGTTTTGACGTTGCAGGAAGACGCTGGCAAGCCGTTGCGCCGTCGTCTGCCGGATACGCGCACCGCGGTCACGCACAAATTCAACATCGCCGACCACGAAGGTTATCTCACCGTCGGCCTGTTCGATGATGGCCAGCCGGGTGAATTGTTTATCACGATGGCCAAGGAAGGTTCCACCATCGGCGGCCTCATGGACAGCATCGGCACCCTGACCAGCCTCGCCTGGCAGTACGGCGTGCCATTGGATGCGCTGGTTCGCAAGTTTGCCCATCAACGTTTCGAACCGAGCGGTTTCACCAAGAACCCGGAGATCCGCAACGCCGCGTCCATCACGGACTATGTGTTCCGCTGGCTGGCGTTCCAGTTCATCCCCGGCTACCGCGAAAATATCAACCTCGCCGCCGGCCGCAACCAGCCCGAACTCGCGATGCCCGGCCTGGTCGAGGAACTCAAAAAAAAAATAAACCGCCCGG
>DASZCA010000267.1:0-28521 GCA_035943555.1 Verrucomicrobiia bacterium | reverse complement strand
GACTTGTAACCGTTTAAAAACCACCTTTGATCGTTCAAGCCGCCGGTGGAAATCTGGTGCAAAACGCTTCTAAACCCTGCAAAAGCTTTGATTTCAAAAGCGCCACCGGGAGCAAATATGGCTTATCGGTAATAGTGATTTCGGCTTTTCCGGTCATCAGCACAAACACCCCGGTAATTTTCCCAAGCACGACGGCTGTAAAATCGCCACGCAGTCCACCTTTATTCTCAAAGGTATATGTCCCATTTGCCTTGGGATGCGAGACAGCCCCGGCCTGATCGTTGCCGGAGATCTGGATTTCAAATTCTTGGGCCAAAGTTCTTATCTCGGTAAAGGTTGGAACCCTGCCGAGGGGGTGCGAAATGGTGAAAGGTGTGGCCATGGTCAGTAAGTTGGCTGTTAGATTTTATTGATCAATCCATTTGGATTGGCTGGCTCAGATTACGCCCTGTTGTGCCGTGGTCGTCAAGCGGCAAATGCGCCTCAATGGGGCGTATGCCTCTGAACTCAAAACAGGCCGCACAACTGAAAACCTTCGGCGCGAATATCCGCCGGGAGCGGATGTCTAAAAAAATCACCCAAGAAAAGCTGGCCGAACTGGTGGATCTGAACATCCGGACCATTCAGAAAATTGAAGCCGGCCATGTAAACATCCTGCTGACGACGGCGCTGCGGTTACGTGACGCGTTGGGCTGCTCTTGGGGTTCATTAATAGGGAAATGATTGCAGGAAATGGGAAAAGTTTCGGCATCCTGTCGGAGTTCCAGTGCTGTCTACTGCTGCGCGGGGGGTTGCCCGCCTGCAACACCCGCAACTTAAACCCACGTCCATTTTCAAACGGTTCACCCCCTAGCGACAACTAAACTTCTCCGTGTCTGGGGAAGGCTCGGTGTTTTTTCTGATCGGGCATCAGGCCTGACCGGGTAGACTGTCGGTGCATGATCACCTCACAACGGACTCAGCACGTCACCGAATTTCAATGAACAGGAAACGTTTTTAGGAGTGCATTGAAAATGCGGAACGAATCCGAAGACGGCGCGGAAGCTTCGTTGGCGCTAGGGGCACCACCCCCTCGTCCATCGGCCACCACCTGCGCGGGTCACGGACGGAAATGAAAGTCGTATTGCTGATGCCATTCTGCTCCAATGCCGGTGATATAGCTGGAGGGGTCGCAACTATTACCGAAAGCGATACGGGCAGGAAGAGCGAAAAAAACTCCCATGTTGCCCTTGGTTGACCGGGACAGCGCTCCGAGATGGGCATGGCGTTTGGATGTTCAGTATGACGTAGGCGAGCTTACCTCTTTTAGGGTGTTCGTAGCCGAGAAGCTTTTCCAGCGTTTATTTTCTTTAGCACCACGGGTGCTAGCCGTGCAAAGAGTAGATCGGGTCCGCTGGCTCCTTTAGGACCCCGATTTTTCATCCTTCTCGCATCGGACGCTGGCATCGATTTTTCCTACAAAGGTGTAAGGCGGTCTCATCTGGCTATTCGGAAGAAATTCCACTAAAACCGTCAAATCCGAGGGTGCCAAGGCATCTATGAAAAAGGCCACGCCCGGTTCCTCAGCAAACCATATCTCGGTGTTGACAATGATGTTTTCAGACAGACGTGAAACCTGGTTCGCCGTCAAAAAGGGCCTGCAGGCGGCTTCGTCTTTTTCCCGCTTGAAAATAGTGATTCCCACCGAGGATTTTTACCATTTGTCCGCTTTAAAAACCAATATTTTTGCCATCAGCCCGGACCGCGCTCATCATTGGTTTTCGGGTTGCGTTCACGCCGGTCCAAAGCCTTAATGCCGGAGAATCTCCGTGATGCTGCGGCTTGTGTGACTAGGGTATTCACCCCATGGACGGAGCTATATGGCGGGCGTATGGTCTGGGGCAAACCAATCAACGATGCCCGCAATGTAACACCACTCATGAAGCGAATCACTGTTCTCTTGGCGGATGACAACAGGGCTTGCGGATTGCATTCAGGAAGATAATCGAAGCCGAAGACGACCTTGAAGTGGTCGGGGAAGAGACGGGCTTGAGGCGATCGCCCTGGCCAAGAAGCTCCATCCCGACGTAGTGCTGATGGACGTTGCCATGCCGCTCTTGAACGGCCTGCAAGCTACCCGCCGGATTCTCGAAATCGTGCCCTTGTTACGGACAAAAGCCGCAGTCCTGTCATAAGAGTGCTCATGCTTTCCACGCATTGCGAGGAAGCATATAACGTCGTTGAATTTGAACTGACCTTAACAGCAATCCGCAAACTGCCTAGCTAGCCAATTGGCTAGCTTTAAGATTTCACCAAGTCCTCTACTTTTAAAACAATGGTGAGCGGTCAAGGCCGCGGCAAAGCTGGTGCAAATTGGCCGCTGAAATTGGGCTGATTTGACGAGAAAAGTCGAACAGGCTCGCAAGGCCTCGACCGCCGACGCAGAGAATTCCGCCGCCAGAAATCTGCTCGACCCTGCTCACATTGCCCGCCAAGAAAATAGTGGCGACGCGAAATTTGGAGCAAACTGCGGGTTGCCGACAATGTGCTGCGGCTCGCCAGCGAAACGCAGACGGCATTTTATGGATTGCAGGCGGACAAAGAGCTAGCGAAGCGCCTTGGCATAAGTGTGGAGTCCAACGAGGCAGCGGCCGACGTGGCGCAGCCGCAATACGACGCGGGTAGAGTTCCGCATTGCCTGCGTGGGTCGTTGGGTCGCTGCATGGGGCCGCTTTTATTTAGATGTTGCAGCAACTACCTTTTCCAGCTCCTGCCGGATCACTTGAATGGCTTTCATGACCTGGTCCCGGCCATGCAGCCTCAGGACACTGTTTTTGAGGAGTTCCTTTTGGGCTTTCAAGAAACATTGCCGCTGCGTAACGTTGTCAAACTTCTGAACTTCCTTGATGAATGTTGGGGCATCAAGCGTTTGCAGAAAGTTTCCCATCAGTTCTGTGGTGCTTTTATTCATATTCCCACCACTTTAAAGCAGCCGGTTGGACATAGGCTGTCCATGTGAATAAGTCGGGGAAATTATTTTACGGCAAAGGATCCGAAAGCTTAAGCAGCCAAGGGCGCCAATGTTTTCGCCAAATCAATTGCTTTATCAACCAACTCAAGATAACTGGAAACTCCGTTGATGAAGTCGGTGACCCTTTGAATGTTTGCAATGGCTGATTCCAATTGCCCCGAGGCGTCCTTGACAGCTTTCACGCTGGCTTGCAGCTCAGGAGAGTCCGCTTGGAAGAGCAAATTCTGCACTAAAACAATTCGATGCATCACCTCGTAATTCTCAGTTGAAATCGCATCGGCCACATTTGCATCCGTGGCTTTCTGAATGGCGCTGCTCAGCGCATCCTGTTGCGCACAAAGGGATTTATACAGAGTAACGAGGGTTTGGTTTTGGGAGGTTGCCATAATTTCGGCTAGTTTTTTGATTTGAGATCGCTGCTGAACTGGGCGTAGAGATCGTGGGAGCGTTGCAAGTCGTTCACGATGACCGTCAGAGATGCCAGGACGGACGCGTCATTGCCTTGGGCGAGAGCGTGGTGAGCATCAGCCAGCGCCAGCAGGGAATGGTGGAGACCGGCCAAGGATTCATCTTCAGCAGCGCGTTCGGCTAAAATGGTGGCGTATTGTTGGGCGATGGCCTTCTTGCCGGTTTGATCTGAAGCTTTTAAAAATGGCCCGCCAAGAGCGTCTTTTTCCGTATTCCAAACCCGGTAAATGGTTGTCCGCAGGCAAACATTGGTGTGATCGTCGCCGATTTCGGCGGCCAACAGATTGAGGATCTTGCTGATTTGCGGATCCGTTGCCAATGCCACTTTGCGAGCAGTTGCTTGCGCTTTTGCCTCAAGAATCAGGTGTGCAACCTCTGTAAATGCCGTTGCGAGACCCGCAGCCACCTCTGGGGGATGAAGTCTGCAGCGAGTTTGCATTCAGCCTCGTGGCTGTTTGGGTGAATTGATTGAGGAGATTTGTGGCGGAGGTATCAAATGCCTGGGTCGCGTCCGGAGAAGTCAACGTGGCGAGGTTAAGCGCATATGTCTCGATGACAGAGAGCGTGTCGTCCCATTCGACAATAACATCACTGGATGGGGTTTCAGAAAAATCTTCCTCATTTAAGTTCGGCCTTGATGCGACATACGTGATACCCGCATCGCACGTCAAAGTAGCGGCGGCCGTCAAAGCGGCGTCGGCCTGGGTCTTAACGGCAGTGACACTCGTTGCAAACTTTGCAGCAGTGTTTGTATCAATTGTTTTGCATCCGGCGAGGAAGATCGAGGCCCCAATGCAGAGCAAGAATGCAGCTGTTTTTATCGGAAGTTTGAGGGTCATGTTGGAAATAGGTTGTGAAATCTGATGATACTGTTGGGATTGTCAGGACTGCTCCTTCGTATGGCTGATGCTCTTGCTGGTCAGGTACCCGGCGTGACTGATGCCCAAGATGGCCACAAAACCCTCAGGCAGCAGCGGCAATGAGCTTAACGCGCTACTGCCGGCCACAAGCTGCTTGAGGACCATCACAAAAAAGCAGAGGGCCGCGATGATTGTGAAATAAAACATTTGGACCTTGGCCACATCGATCTGCGCTGTGTTGGCAAGTTCATCTCCCTGAAACATGTCGGTCATTCTAGCATCTGAGATATTGGTATTGGCATAGAGCGTACCCTGTTTGTTGTCCATCACCTCCTGCTTTGGCTCGTCGACCATTTTGGCGGCTTGAGTCATCGCGGAATCCGTCGGCTGCTTGTCTTTTTTACTGCTTAAAATGAGCGGGGCGCCTACGAGGGAGGTGGTGCTAATCCCGAGCAGGGCCCACAGATGCCAGTCGATGGTGATGTTCAACGGGTCGGTCACGGGTTGGCCGTTCAGAGACCCCTCTGACAAAGCCCGGATCCTAACCATGGCAAAGGTGAAGTATGCGCCCAAGACAACCACCGTCCACACTGCCATTTGGAACCGGGAAAGGCTCATGAGGTTACGGTCGTTGATCAAGACGCCGAGCGGATTCTTGGTTATGGAGATGCCGAGCACCATCAGCATCAAGCCCATGCACAGTGTTACCAAAACCAAATTGAATCCCGCCGGCGCAAACCATCCGAACGTGACCATGAAGGCGACCAAAACAATAATCGCCAATGAAACATGCATACCATTGGGCTGAGCGACTGCCGGCTTAGGTTTATTGGAAGAAGTCGTCATATTAGTTGAGGTTGTGGCTGTGATGCGGGGAAATTGTCTTTTGCCATGGATTTTACCTTCCACCTCATGCACGTAATTGGCCGCATCCTTCTGTGTTTTTATGGCCTTGTGCCGTACTCGAATCGCGTCATGTTGTTCGGTCTTCGACGCTTTCAGATCGCAAGCCAGGGCAAGGTCGAGCATCGCTTGTTGATTGGGAGAAAGTTCGGATTGAGGTTGCGACGACATAAAATTCCTTAGCTTTTGGCCAATGTTACGGGACGGAGGGATGTCGGCGCATCGGTGCGAGGACTGCTCAGATTGAGGGCAACGTCCAATGTGTTCGCTGCCTGGTCCCGGGATGTCAGTGGCGGCAGATTGAATCGCTTGGCGACCGTTGCCAGGATTGATGTGTGATCAAAGATGGTCGTGGTATCTTTTACATCATTTCCAACAACGGTTCCGCTGGCTGTATAAGCGGAAATGACAATCGCTGGGACTCGAACTCCATAAAGACCGAAACCGAAATTATTCTTTTTGTTGGCATATTTGTCATCATCACCCGTCGGAACGGCCGCTGGTGGCGGTACGTGGTCATAGAACCCACCGTGTTCATCAAAGGTGATGATCAACATGGTGTCCTGCCAATAGGACGAATTTCTCAGAATTTCGTACACATCACGGACCAACGCGTCGCCCTCATTGACGTCATCTTTCGGATGCATGGAATTGCCCTTAACAAAATCTGTGTCCAAAAAGCCGCCGTAACGCGGCTCGATAAACGTGTACTCGGGCAAAATTTGATCTTTAACGTCTTGCGCGAAGTGGCTGTACGCACGGAAATGTTTGGTGAACGGGTCGATGTAAGCCAGCCGGAGACTGTCAATCCCGGCTGTCTGCGGCAACCCGTCATGGTAGATGCGCCAGTCTTTGCCTCCTTTGGCCAACGAATGATAGATTGTATCGTTTCTAAACGAGTAGCCGGCGACGATTTGTTCGGTGCCAGGACTGTCGGTCAGCCCTCCGGAGGTCGCTGCGTGCACAAAAAAACGGTTTGGCCACGTCGGTCCGGGAAGAGACGAATACCAGAAGTTGAACATCGCAAATTGCTGGGCCAAAGCCGTGATGAAAGGAACCTGTCCCGCCGCAAAGCATTCCATGACCCGATAGCCCTGGCCGGTGGCATTCGGATTCGCTTCATCGGCCGTGGCGTTCCCGCAATAAAGAAACCCGTTCATCGAAGCCACTGCTGTCGGAGGATTGGAACACAGTTTTCCCGTGGGGTCCGGACCGTATAGCTGCTTTTGAACGTCGCAGAATTCGTGGGGCGGATCGAAAGGCATCATGGAACCGGCAGTGTCTGAGGCGTAGATATTTGAACTCTGGGAATCCCGTGGATCGGTCAGATTGGAAAACTGTTGGTTTCCGAGCCCTTCGATGTTTGGGTTGATGGATTTAAGAAACCCAAACAAGTGGTCAAACGACCTGTTTTCCAGCATCAACACCACAAAACGTTGAATTTTCTGAAATTGATCTGACATAGATGGCCTTAACAATTCGTTGATAACCAGCGCTTTTTTTCACCGCACCCACTCCGCCAAATTGCACTGATTCAAAATAATAAACCAATGCCGCCCGAGGCATTTGTTTATCGTCCTTCGTGAAGATTCATGCAAGCAAAATATCGGGAAAGCTTTTCACCTGGGCGCTACCGAAGCGCCATGGCCTATTTTTTCTCAGTAGGTTTGGCTTGGGGATCAGCCGGAATCATCGTTTCGCCTTTGAACTAAATAGAAACTTTTCTTCCCGATAGATTGATTGATAGGTGATCTGGATGGTTAACATGCGTATCGTCAGTTCTTATTTTGGCGCTTCTTTACAGGCAAAATTTCGGTGACAAAATAAGAACGCCCAACATTTTATTATCCTCATCCATACTGCACTTTTAATTTTGTTTTGCCACTGTATCAAGGCATTCCCGGACGACCTCAGCCAATTTGCCGATGGAGTAAGGCTTTGGCAAAAAATTGCGGCCTTCCAGCAGCGAACTGTCTTTGCCCGCCATGCCAGGACTGTAGCCGCTCATGTAAATTACTTTCATGTCTGGACTCCGTATTAAGAGCCGTTCTGCCAGTTCGCTGCCCATCACGCCACCCGGCATCACCATGTCGGTCAGCAGCAAATCAACCGGCCGGTTTGCTTGCTCCCAGACTTCGAGAGCGTGATTGCCATTTGCAGCCTCAAGCACGTAATAGCCTTGGATCTTCAGTACCTGTACAACCATTTCTCTCAATGTGTCTTCGTCTTCGGCAACCAGAATAGTTTCACGACCGGATCGGAGCGTTGAATCCAGAATCGGCTCATTTTTTTCCGCTATTTGATTGCTGGGAGAAAAATAAGCCCTGAACGTGGTGCCATGATCTGGTTTGCTTTCCACTTCAAGCCATCCTTGATGCTGTTTGACAATCCCAAAAACTGTGGACAGCCCCAATCCAGTTCCCTTTCCAATCGGTTTGGTTGTGAAAAAGGGCTCGAATAACCGACCGAGCACCTGAGTATCCATTCCGGTACCGGTGTCGCTAAATTTTAAACAAATGAATTGTCCGTCCCGGCTTTCCGGATCTATGGGGGTCGCGGCACGTTTTACTGTTTCCAATGACGTGGTAATGGAGATTTTCCCGCCATTAGGCATGGCGTCGCGGGCGTTGACTGCCAAGTTCATTGCTATTTGTTCTAACATGCTGCTGTCAGCATGGATGGCAGGCAGCTGATTTTGCGGACGAAAATCGATCTGCACATGTTCGCCCACTAAACGTTCAAGCATTTTGATTGCATTGCGTATCGTATCATTTAAATCCAAATGCCGAAACTGCATTACTTGTTTACGGCTGAACATAAGTAATTGCCGGATAAGGGTGGCGGCGCGCGTGGCAGCACGGCCAATTTGCTCAACCGATTTGCCTTCCAAGCTTTCGGCACCGGTTCTGGTTTGCAACAAACCTGCGTGCCCCTGAATCACGGTAAGGATGTTGTTAAAATCATGGGCGACGCCGGCGGCGAGTTGACCGATGGCTTCCATTTTTTGGGCTTGCCGCAGTTGCCGCTCTAAAGCCGCACGTTCCGAAATGTCCTGTGCCAGTAGCAGAACATGGGGCTGCCCGGCTAAAGCGACCGGTGTAAGAGATACAAGCAATTCACGCAAAACGCCAGCTTGGGTCCGAATTTTGCCCTCTTTGTCGCGTACCGGTTCCTGCCTCAATATTGATTCATACCATTCATCGGCCAAGGCCGGTTTTTCCCAAAGAAACAGTTCCGCCGCCGTGCGACCGATCATTTCCTCGCGCTTGAAACCGGCCACTTCTGCGAAGCGCTGATTGACATCCACAAAACGCTGGTCGGGAAAACTTTGGATGCAGCTTGGCAGCGGGCTTTCTTGAAATGCCTTCGAGAAGCGCTCTTCCGACATGATCAGGGATGCATTCGCTTTTGATAAATCCGCCATTTGCAACTGAGTTTCTCGGTTCAGCTGCCACTTTTTGGTCAGCGCATGCGCAATCTGCTGGACTTCAATGTTGTCAAACGGCTTTTTGAGAATTAGCAGACTGTCGGGCTGGCCCACCTTGGCCCGCATTTCATCCCACGAATAATCCGAATAAGCGGTGCATACCACGATTTGTAATTCCGGATACACCTCCCAAATGCGCGTAATGGTTTCAATGCCATCCCATCCGGGCGGCATGCGCACATCCACGAAAGCCATGGCGTAGGGCCGGTTTTCGGCCAGCGACTGTTTGACCATTTCCAAGGCCTCCTGTCCTTGATAGGCCGAGTCGAGTTCAAAACTGGTTTGCTCCGCCTCGCACGGCTCTTCGTCAAACAGCGCGGCCTCGAGTTTTTTTCCTGCCTCGCTTCCAGTGTTGCTGGGACATAGGATATCACGAAAATCGAGGTGAATGCTCGGATTGTCATCCACGAGCAAGATACGACGGTTCGGTTTTTGATTAGTAGCATTCATATTTTTCCAGTCGCTTGTATGCTTATCTGACGGCGGCCGATTTTCGCAACCGGCAACAAAAGGGTGAACTCTGCCCCACGGCCGGGACCTTGGCTAAAACCGGTGAGCTTGCCGCCCATCTCCTTCGCGGCATTCGCCCCGCTGTGCAAGCCGAAACCATGACCGTCCTTCTTGGTAGTGAAACCATGATTAAAAATTTTGTTGAGATTTTCCGGGGGGATTCCGATCCCGTTATCAATGACGACAAGCTTGACCCAGTCGGGCGAATCCGCATCCACGCGGATGATCAGGCGCCGCTCCTCTTCTTTTACCTCTTCCACGGCATGTTTTGCGTTGCGCAGGAGATTGATGAAAATTTGAAGAAATTTGTGGCGGTCCACACATACCGGCGGAATGTTGGAGCCGAACTCACGCACCAGCTCGATATGATGCCTTTCAAAGGCAGTGGCGTTTATGCGTATTGCATCTTCGACCAGTTCCCTTACCGGCAGATTTTCAAACGCTCCCGACACCTTGGCGTAGCTCTGCTGCATGGCCACGATCTCTTTGATGTGTTCAATGTGTTGGCCCACCATTTCCATTTTGCCAATGAGTTCGCGCTGCTCCCCGGCAAGTTCATCTGAAACCGTGCTGATAAATTCGGGAATTAGTTTGCCTTTAGGATCGGCGGTAAGGTACTCGGCGAGATGGCCGTTCCGCTCGCGCATCATGAGGGCCACGCGGGACAACTTGGAAACCTTCGACTGACGCAACCGGTTTGCCACCACTGTCGCCGAGACACTCACACTGTTTAAAACGTTCCCGACATTATGCAGCACACCCGTGGCGACATCAGCCATGCCGGCGCTACGGGAAGCATCCACGAGCTGGCGATTGAGTTTGTCCAACTCCTCCGCGTCAACTTTCTGCTGTGTAATATCGAGAAAAATACCGCGCAAAGCCATGGGTTTGCCGTTTTCCACCAGAACGGTTCCGCTCTCTCGTATCCAGACGGTCCGTCCATCAGCGGCAATCATCCGATATTCCAAAGTGTATGGCTCTCCGCGCGCTGCCATTTCATGTCCGGTTTTGATGGTTTTGGCGGAATCTTGGGGATGCAGTTTTAAATCCCAGAAATTTGGCTGTTCAAGCCACGTTTGCGGGTCATAGCCAAGAATCTGTTTGCTCTGGCGACTGATGAATGTGAACTGAAAAGTGTCCGGGGTGCGCTCCCACACGATTCCGTCAATCGAATGTATGAGCGCCTCCATTTTCTGTTGAGATAAGCTGAGAGCGGCATCCTGGCTCTGAATCCGCCCCAACATTTCATTGAAAGACTCAGCCAGCTGTCCAAGTTCATCTCCCCGGCCGGTGACGGTTGCCCGCATGGAATAATCTTTTTTCTCGCCGATGAGTTTCGCAGTTGCGGCCAGCCGTAACAATGGCCCGCTGATTGTCCGTCCCAATCGTCCGGAAAGAAAAACCGCTAAACCAATTGAAACGGTGGTCACACCCAAAATAATTTGTCCGTAGAAACGAATTAGTTGCCGGTACGTTTGATCGTAATCTAGGTGCAGATATAATGTGCCAATTCGCTCCCCATTTACCAATACTGGCTGGGTGAACAAAACGTGGCCGGCAGTATAGCGAAATTCTCCCGGTTGTGGATAACCCGAAAGCGTATCGACATGATAGTTTTGTGGATACTGGGCAAGAATGGATCCATCCGGCATGACCAAGGCAGCATACAAAACGTCCGGCTTTACTTTGAGCGAGCCGACAATCTCACGGCCCATTTTATCATCATTGAAAGTCATCGCAGCGTTGCTGTTGTTGGCAATGATGGCCGCCAAGGTTGATGTGTTGCGCTCAAAATTTGAGCGAAAATTTAAAACCTGAAATGCAAAGAAAGCAGCGATAGCGACCAAAAGCACGGCCCCGCAAATGAGCAGCGTCATGACCAGCATTTTTTGCTGGAGAGGCATGTTATGAAATCGCTTTATCATAAGTTAACAATTGACTGAGCTCTCACCGGGGTTGATTTGCAATTTGCATGTCCACTGTGCTGGACAGTGCTTCCAAAGAATGTCTTAAAACAGAGTTCATATTTCTTTTTTTGCCGCCCACTTGGAGCTGGAACCTAAATTTGCGGGGTTTAACCGCAGTTTTGGCCCAAACTGGGGCAGCTGCTGTGTTTAAGCAAAGCATGTTCCAACCGGGTTATCTGGTTGCCAAGACGGGCGAAATTTATCTCAACCGGAAATGGGAACCGCCAGGCTGAGTAATTTGGCGCTAATTTTGAGCCTCGCCGCCTTCGCGGGACGATCATTGATTTGAAATCGGATTTTTCCGTCCACGACTACAAAGCTGACCATGCCTCCGGCCGCCAAGAAACCTTCGGCATCGCTCACACTGAGGACAGAAGAGCCATGAAGTTTCTGAAAAATGTCCCCCAGATGCTTTTTTTCCGAAACGCTGACAAAAAGAATGTGGCAATTGGTGATCGCGGGATCATCTGCTTGAAATGTTTGTACCCTGATGGGGCGCTCGTTGATTTTTCTGCCGGCCACCATTTGCTCTAACAAAGTTCCGAATGGATTGTCACCAAGTATGCCGATGGTGAACGGCGAACTCTCATTGGTAAAAGCTTCCGATGGCCAGTCGATGAATTTGGCAAAATTGTAGAGGAAGGCGACTTTAACTTGTTTTTCAGAAGGAGCCGGAGCCTGCGCCCGGCCGCTCGGGATGACCAGCAGCAGTGCCGTGCTCAATATCAGAAAAAATATTTTATGCAGACGCATTGCCTGTCGCGAGTTGTCGCAAACGCCAGATTCGCGCATAAGCCCGTTCCATGCTGTCGGGCGGGCGATGAATCATGGCGGAGATGTTGCCCCAACCGCTGGCCGGACGCACTCGCAATTGCAAAAATTCGACTTGATTAGACAGTGCAAAACGCCATGCTTGCTGCGCCCTTCGATGAATTTTTGCCGTCTCCCCAATCGCAACGGGTCTTTCAACAGAACCGTGATTCCGACGCGGTTTTTGCGGGCAATTATTCTTCTCACGATAGCTTTATCCCGGCCAGCCCTATCAGCCCTCATTGATACCAATCAGGTCAATGATCTGATGACCATGCCGCTTGAGTCTTTGATCCAGATTCAGGTGCCGCAAGTTTACGGAGCCTCCAAAGTGGAACAAAAATCAACGGCCGCTCCGGCTTCGGTTTCAGTCATCACTTCGGATGATATCCAGCGCTATGGTTATCGCACACTTGCGGAATTGCTCAGGAGCGTGCCTGGCCTGAACGTTTCCTATGACCGGAATTATGCATTCTTGGGAACGCGCGGGGTTAGCTTGGGTGATTTTAATGACCGGATGTTGGTTCTGGTGGACGGCCATCGGGTCAATAATAATTTCAATGATGGCGCGTTCATTGACGAAGCTTTTCTGCTTGATTTGGATTTGGTGGATCGCGTGGAAATCATCCGGGGACCCAGCGCCGTGGTATATGGAAACAATGCCTTTTTCGGCGTGATCAATGTCATTCCCCGCACGGGTGAGCATGTGAATGGTCTGGAAGCTTCTGCCGGCTACGGCTCATTTGATGCTTACAAGGTGCGGACAACTTACGGCAAAATGTTCACCAACGGTGTGCAATTGCTCCTTTCAAGTACCTTCTACGACAGTTCCGGTCAACCTAATCTGTATTTTGCTGAATTTGACCAGCGGATCAGCAGCAATCCGCAGGCGGCCAATAACGGCGTCGCCCGCAACTTGGATGCCGATCTGTCTGCCAGCTTTTTCGGCTCCTTGTCGTATGGGGATTTCTCCTTGGAAGGAGCTTTTAATCACCGCAAAAAAAACAACCCCACCGCCCAATTCGGCACCGCTTTCGATGACTCTCGGTTAGCAACAACGGACGAGCAGGGTTACGCCGCCTTTAAATTTGAACATCATTTTGAAGGTGATTTTGATGTCACCGCCCGTCTCTATTATGATACGTATGCCCACGAAATCGGTTATCCCTTCGGGCCGCAAACTTTTTTTCAGGAGCGGGATATCGGTGAATGGTGGGGTACGGAAGCGCAGGTAACCAAACGTTTATGGGATCGGCACACTATTTCCGTTGGGGCTGAATACCGCGATGATTTCAAACAGGAATCTGATGTGACCGCTCAGACACCGGTTTCACGCCACCGGCAGAGTGACGGAGTTTACGCCCAAAGCGATATTGCCTTGCTCGACAAACTTCATTTCGACGGGGGTATACGTTACGATCAATATGGCGACTTCGCTCCCGCATTCGACCCGCGCCTGGCTTTAATTTACAATCCTTTTGAGAGTTCCACCATCAAGGCAATTTACGGCACCGCTTTCCGGGCACCAAGCTTTTACGAAATTACGACATCGGACCATCAACTAAAGCCCGAGAAAATCACCAGTTATGAGCTGGTTTACGAGCAAGGGTTTGGCGAACACTGGCGTTCCTCCGTTTCCGGTTACTATAATGAAATGAAGGATTTGCTCGTGTTCAGCAGCGGCACCTTCGCCAATTTCGACGCCGAAACCAAAGGCATGGAACTGGCCTTGGAGGGTTTTTGGACCAATGGCATCCGGTGTCGTGCCAGTTATTCGCTCCAACAAACCTCTGACCAAGATGTGAGTTGGGAAATGCCGGATTCACCCCAGAACTTGTTAAAGCTGAATGTTAGCGTTCCTGTCATCCCTGAAAAGCTTTTCGCGGGATTGGAAGTTCAATATACCTCCAGCCGCGATTCTTTGGAAACCATAACGGTTGGCGGCCAGCCCACCACGGTGCAGGGAGTGCAGGCCGGTGGCTTCGCAGTCGTTAACTTTACCCTGTACAGCCACAATCTTTTGAAAAATCTGGACGCGTCCGTCAGTCTTTACAATTTGCTGAACCGCCATTACGACGATCCCGCCACCCAGTTTCACACCCAGCAGGTTCTGCAACAGGATGGTCGTACTTTTCGTTTCGTTCTGACGTATCATTTTTAGACATTGGCACAATAGCCGCTTATACCTGAAATATGGTATTTCCGCTCACCTACCATGCCTGCAAACGACGTTTATTAAAAACGTCGTTTTGGTTGTTTATATTGAGCTTATCGGCGCTTCCCTGCATCGCCAGCCCCCCTCCGATTATCACGTCACAACCGGCCAGCGCAACTGTCCCATTGCAGGGCAGTGCGTCTTTTTTTGTGACGGTTTCCAGTGGAACCACGCTGACGTATCAGTGGTTTAAGAATGGCACCCCCATTCAAAGCGCGAATTCAAACAGTTATACGATTCAGAGCGTTACAGGGACTGCGGCGGGAACTTACTGGGTGGCGATAACCAATGCTGGCGGGTGGGTGATAAGTTCCAATGCGATTCTGTCGATTGTCTACGCGCCCGTCATCACAACCCAACCGACCAACACAGGGGGGCTCGGCGGTCCCGGTTCAAGTGCCATCTTCTCAGTGGTGGCGAGTGCTTCACCCGCTCCTGCGTATAATTGGTATCACAACAACGCCGTGATGGGGCCGGGGTCAACCAGTTCGAACCTAACGGTCACACCCATTGGTCCGGCACAAGTCGGCAATTACTTCGTGGTCGTAACCAACAACTATGGCTCCGTAACGAGTGCGGTAGTGACCTTGACGCAATATGTTGCGCCAAGCATCGGTGGTCCGGCAAACCAGCCGGCGAATGCGACCGTATCATTGGGAGGCACCGCTTCGTTCACAGTCACGCCCAGCGGGGGCACCACACCATTCAGCTATCGGTGGTATTTTAACGGATCCCAGACCGTGGATGGTGCGAATATCTCCGGTTCAACTTCTTCTACACTGACGCTTTTGCATGTGCAAGCCAGTCAGGCCGGCAATTACACCGTGTCGGTGTCGAATTTAGGGGGTACAGTCACCAGCGCGCCGGCGGCAACACTCACCGTCAACATTCCCGCCACGATCACCAACCAGCCCCAAAGTCTGGCCCCCCAATTAGGACAGGCTGCGACTTTTAGTGTCGGCGCAGCCGGCACCGGAAATCTGACGTACTTGTGGTATTTTAACGGAGCCGCCGTGACGGGACCGGCCGGTAACAAATCCACATTCACGTTGAGTTCTGCCGGAACCGTCAACGTTGGCACTTATTTTGTCGTTGTCGCCAACACCTTCGGCTCGGTCACCAGCGCGGTGGCGTCATTGAGCGTGTTGCTGTCGAGGCCGGTAAATCAAGCCGTCAGCGCAGGCGGCAACGCCAGTTTCTCCGTCAGCGTGAGCAACGCGGTGCCCATTACTTACCAATGGAGTTTCAACAGCACCAATCTTGAGGGCGCGACGAATGTCACGCTTTTATTGACCAATTTACAGTCGGCGGCCGGCGGCATCTACGCTGTCGCCATCAACAGTGCGGGAAGCGTTTTGACCAATTGTACCGCGTTGTTGACAATCGGCTGGATGGCTACCGTCACATCCACTTCGGACAGCGGGCCGGGTTCTTTGCGCCAAGCGCTCCTTGATGGCAATGCCAGTTCCCTCTATCCGCGCACCGTCGTTTTCCAGATTCCCGGCTCAGCGCCGTTCACCATCAAACCGCTGACACTTTTTCCCGCAATCACCAATTCAATGTCAATTGACGCGACGACGCAGCCCGGCTATTCGAATCAGCCAGTCATTCAGGTGGATGGCGGATCATTGCCAAAGAAAGCAACTGGTGACGGCCTGGTCATCACTGCGAGTGGTTGCACGGTCAAAGCTCTGGACATCTCCGGCTTTCCTGACAACGGCATTACTCTTTCAAATGGCACCGGCAATGTGATTCAAGGTAATTTCATCGGTTGCGCCCCTAACGGAACCACTAAAAATGAGGCTAACGGAAGAAATGGGATCATGATTTATAATTCATCGGCTAATATCATCGGTGGCACCAATGCATTCACTCGGAACGTTGTGGTGGACTCCCTGACTGACGGCATTCACCTTGAGGGAGCCAGAGCTAGCAGCAATCAGGTATTGGGCAACTTCATCGGTTTGGATTCGACGGGGCGGATTCCTGAAGGTATTGCGGGCAACGGAATTGTCGTCAGCAACGCTCCATCGAATATTATTGGCGGCACGAATAGCGGTGCCGGGAACGTCATCTCCAGCCAAGGTGGGGATGGTCTGTATATCGGTGGCAGCAACGCCTGTTTTAACATGGTGGTGGGCAACCTTATCGGCACCGACGTCACCGGCACCAATAATTCGCAATGCAACGGCAATGGCATTACGATTTTCAACGCCCCCTCGAACACCGTCGGTGGCGTAACTCTCGCCGCAGCCAATGTGATCGCCTTCAACCAACAGAACGGCATTGCCATCACCGGCCCCGCCGCGAGCAATAATCTGGTGCTGGGAAATTTCATCGGCACCGATCGGACCGGTACCCTGAACTTGAAAAACAATTCGGCGGGTGTGTATCTGGCCGGCACGAGCAATAATGTAGTTGGTGGTAAAACCTCCGACGCGGCCAATACTATTGCCTTTAACAATCAATCGGGAGTGATTGTCAGCAGCGGTCAATGCGCCATTATGGGCAACTCTCTTTATTCAAATGGGGGGAACGCCGACATCAGCCTTTTAAACGGCGCCAATGCCAATGCCGCCCCGCCGGTCATATCGGGAGCGACCAACAATACAGGTGTGACGTGGATTTCAGGCGCACTAACCAACGCCCCCGGCCAAACCTACCGCCTTGAGTTTTTTGCGAGCCCGGCAGCCTCAGACGCTAAAACGTTTTTAGGATCCAAAAACGTCACGACTTCAAAAACGGGAGGGGTGGTTCAATTCAGTATTTCCATTTCCACCGGAAACATCACAAATCAATATTTGACGGCGACCGCCACTGATACCAACGGCAACACTTCCCCAATTTCTGTTTCCCAAGCGGTTAAATTTAATGGAACCCCAGCAATCACTGATGACCCCGAAGGGTTGACTCGTATGGCGGGTCTTTCGGCAAGTCTTTCGGTTGAAGCAGTCGGTTCGCCACGGCCGGCATACCAATGGTATCTCAACGGCAGCCCATTACGCTGGGCAACCAATGCCAATTTAACTTTTAACCCCCTGGCGACCACAAATACAGGCAGCTATACCGTGGTGGTCACCAATGCGTACGGTGCCGTGACCAGCATACCCGCCGTGGTGACAGTGACGAATCCGGTCATCATCCTATCAACCGCCGGTGGAGGCATGGGAATGACTTCGACTGGATTTGGTTTCAAACTATCAATCCCCGTTGGGAGCACGTATGTGATCATGGCTTCCACCAATCTCATCGCGTGGACCCCCATTGTCACCAATGTCGCCACATCAGGCGGGACTGCCTTTACAGATGAATCAGCCACGAATTACATGCATCGGTTTTATAGAGCAATAATTCCTTAGAGCTTTTTAAACTCCCCTCTACCTTTCGGGAGAGCTTTTTGAGATGCCGGATTTTGTCGAGCTGTGATGAATAACGGTCGCGGATCTGCTAAGAGAAGGATCTGCGCCCTGCGGAAGCATATTTAATGAAGCTGGCATCCAATTGCCAACCCGTCTGCATTTGCAACCCTTACAATCAAGCTGCCGCCTGATTTTTAAACGGACAGCCCGCTCCCGGAAGTTCAACTCTCAAAACTAAAAGAATTTCGCCACCGCGCTGTTGACGCGGTGGCGATGGTTCAGACGCCATGGACATGCAGGCCACGGAGTCTAAAAGCTCACGCGAACGCCAGCGCGAACGATGGCATAATCGCGAGTCCGATCCGGGAAAACATAGCGCGCATCGGTAAAGATGCCCGCACAACGAAGAAAGCGGAATTCCAAGCCAGTACCGGCTTGCCCAAAGGTCTGGTCTACCGGATCAAAGCCATGGCCGGCACCACCGAAGATGTAGGGGGCCAAGCCGGTCTGGCAGATCGGCCACCGGGCGATCAGGTTGCCGGAAGCGCTCTCAATAAATTTGCCCGTGGTGTTGCGGGCAGATGCCTCGGCACCGAGGCCGAGATAGCGCAGGAAGAAATAATTGACGCCCAATCCCGCGCCCAAGCTGCCATGGCGCCGCACGGTGTCTCCCGAAAGGTCCGTAATGTATTGTTCCCCCAAAGCGCCGGCGGCAAAGGCATCGACGGAAACCTCCTGCGCGTGGTAATAGTCGCCGAACCCGTGCCACTCATTTGTCGTCGTAACGTCCTGGGCACGACCGGTTGAGGTGATGAACGTGACCGCAACAAGTGCGGCCAGATAGGATGCGAACTTTTTCATATTTTGCCTTTGTTGTTTTTGGTTGGTTTTATTTTTTAACGACGGACTGCTCTTAGCAGCGCGTATGCCAACGAAGGCCGTGCGGTCTCCGCAGTCGTTTGAAAAAGACAATTGACCAGGCTGATCAGATTTTACTCGAAGCGTGCGCAGAATTTTGAGCGCAACAAAGTGGCATTGCTGGCCAGATTGCGGTACCGGCTGAAAGATTCACTCAAGCGTTTTTCAATCAAGCATTCAAAAGTTGGAAAAGAAGATTGCAAACTGCATTACCTCTTGCGAATTGCGATTGCAACCAAGTTCAAATCCTTTTCCTTCATCTGCTTGGCCGCCATTCGGGCCAACATTTATAAGCTTTTTGCAAGCCCGGTGCTGCTGGCATGCAATCAGCTAAAGCGAAATACCGCACCGTTTGGAAACCACAACGAACAATAAAAACTACAAAAGAAGAACCAAATATGAAGAAAATAAAATTATCGGCTCTTACAATTCTCACGGCGGCCACCATCTCGCTCCCTGCGCTTTCCGCCCGGGCCGACTATACGAATTCAAGTTCGTATGCCTACGGGACAAATTCTGCAACCGATGCTGACAACAGCGGCAGAAACGTCCGCGACCGTCATGATAAAACGTTGACGCCGGGAGACCAAGGCACAACGGCGGCGGATATCCAGACCACGCGCAACATAAGGAAGGCGCTGGTTGCCAAGTCGTCGGGCTACTGGGTAACGGCCAAAAATATCAAGATCATCACCGTGAACGGCAAGGTGACGCTTCGCGGACCAGTGAAATCAGATTCCGAAAAGTCGGGAATCGTAGCGCTGGCAAATGGGATCGCCGGGGACGGCAACGTCACTGACCAGTTAGAAGTGAAAACCAATCCGTAACCACAACCAACCAAAAAAACATATGTCAAAATCATCCGTCATCTGCATTGCGAAGACCGAAAATCAGGCCATCAATATTGCCAATCAGCTGAAAGCCGCAAACTTTAGTAACAATGACATTTCCGTGCTGTTTCCGGACAAAGCTGGTACGAAAGACTTTGCTCACGAACAGCACACCAAAGCCCCCGAGGGCGCTGCGACAGGCACCGTGAGCGGTGGTGTATTGGGTGGTGCTCTTGGCTGGCTTGCTGGCATTGGTGCGCTGGCGATCCCTGGCGTCGGACCCTTTATCGCCGCCGGCCCGATCATGGCCGCGCTTGGTGGCGCCGCCATCGGTGGTGCGGTTGGGGGCATCGCTGGAGCCTTGATTGGCTTGGGAATTCCGGAGTATGAGGCCAAGCGCTATGAAGGAAAGGTCAAGGATGGCAACATTCTGATTTCAGTTCACACCGAGAACTCTGACGAGATCAAGCGTGCGAAGGAAATCTTTAAGAACGCCGGTGCCGAAGACATCTCATCAACCGGCGAGTCAGCGGCACCAAAACCGAAGGCATAGCCAGTTAGAGGCCAAGCAAACTGTTCGAAGTCCACGAGCCACGGCGAATGAAAAATCATTCGCCGTGGTCTCTTCATTTGATTATTAAATTATGACGTGCGGAAACCTCCAAAAACTAAAACAGCTGTGAAAAAAGCCTTCATTTTCGACATCGATGGAACATTGATTGATTCCAATGACTACCACGCGCAGGCTTGGGAGAAGGCGTTTCGATTTTGCGGTTTCAGCGTGCCGATTGAAAAAATTCGTGCACAGATTGGCAAGGGTGCCGACCAGCTGCTGCCAGGATTTTTGAACAAAACGCAACGTGAGAAGTATGGCGATAAAATCGGCAAGCTTAGCGGTGAAATCTTCCGGCGAAACTATCTATCGCAAGTCAGGCCATTTCCAAAAGTCAGGGAGCTCTTCAAAGCTATCCGGGAAACCGGTTCCCGAATCGCCCTGGCCTCATCGTCAAAAGAAAAAGAAGTCGAGGAGTACAAAATCATAGCTCAGATAAGCGACCTGGTCGAACAAACTGCGTCAGCCGACGATGCCGAGAATTCCAAACCGGAACCAGACATTTTCCATTCGGCAATGTCGCAGTTGGGCAATCCCCCTCAGGAAACTGTGATCGTTATCGGCGACTCCCCGTATGATGCAATCGCCGCCCGCCGGGCCGGCCTTATCTCTGTTGGCGTATTGTGCGGCGGCTTTGCAGCGGAAAAATTAAAAGCGGCCGGATGCCATTCGATTTACGAATCACCAGAAGATTTATTGGTGAATTTTGACCGTCTTATGAAAATTTGAATCAGGCCGGGCGATAGAATGATCACATGCTACCTCTGAAACTTTTATCCCACCCACGAGTTCATTGTTTTCGCGATCGCCGCCGGGTACAATCCAACATTATCGAAAATCCCCTCAGAATCGGCCAAAGCTTGCAGTCCTGAAAATGAACACCATCCCGCTGGAATATATTTTATTGGCCACCTCCGCGTTATTCGTGAGCGTCAATCCACTGGCCGTGCCGGCTTTCTTGTCGATGACCGAGGCGGAATCGCCCCATGTCCGGGCGCGTATTGCCGCCAGCGCCTCCATTGCCGCCGGCATCGTCCTCGTTTTTTTTGCCCTGGCGGGAACTGGATCCTCGAACTGTTTGGGCTCAGTTTGCCGGCCATCCAGATCGCCGGCAGTATCGTGATGTTGATCATTTCTTTGGACATGATCCACGGCCGCCGGTCGACCAGCCACGAAACTCGGGAGGAAACGAAGGATGCCTCTGAATCTGAAAGCCTGGCCCTGATGCCCCTAGCAGTGCCCATGCTAGCCGACCCCGGCGCCATCTCCACCACTTTCATCATGCTGAATCGCGCGACGAATTTTGGCGAGAAGCTCTCTTTCTATTTTTGTCTGTTGACCGTGATCTTGTCCACATTCGTCATTTTACGGTTATCCGTGCATGGCTCGCACTGGCTGGGCCCGCTGGGGCAAAAAATGATGGCCCGTTTGATGGGCTTGCTCCTGTGTGCCGTTTCGGTTCAATTTACCATTAACGCGCTGAAGCAGATGGTTGTGCAATTAAAAACTTAACCAGTGCTGGTGAACATTCTCCAGTTTTAGAAATTAATCCGTCGGACACGCGAATGGTTTGATGAGATTGCGAACCGCCAATCGTCAACTATCCCTGACCGGGATGGTTTTTGCGGGCTTTCCGGATTTTTCCAAGCTGGCGGAAGCCTATGAGGGTCTTGCGCTGCTCATCCCATAGCCGCAGGTTGAGCGTTTTCAAGCTGGCAAAGAGCGTAAGCGGTTTTACCTGCTGGAAGATCAAATGCGCCCGGTGACATTGCTCCAGGTTGTAATTTGGAATCCGGGCGCTTAGATGATGGATGTGGTGATAGCCGATATTTCCAGAAAACCATTGGAGGATTTTTGGAAGCTTGTAGAAGGAGCTCCCTTGCAGGGCCGCCGTGGCGTAGTCCCACTCCTCCGTCCGTTCCCAATAAACCCCCTCGAATTGGTGTTGTACGTAGAAAAGCCAAAACCCCACCGAGCCCGCCACCGCTAGAATGATTAGTTGAATCAACATGTAGGGCAGCAATCCGAATACGTAGCTAAGTCCGGCGGCCATGCCAAAAATGGCCAAATTCATCCAATAAACTGAATTTCGCTCACGCGTGCTGTCGGTCCGCGCCGGAAAACGTTGCTTCACCAGCAGCACGAATAGCGGCGCGATCACAAACAGGATCACCGGATTGCGCGCCAACCGGTACGCAAACCGCCGCCAGCCGGAGGACGCAAGATATTCTTCGACCGTTAAGGTCCATAGGTCACCTGTCCCACGCTTGTCGAGGTGCCCGGAGGTCGCATGGTGGATGGCATGGTCCCAACGCCATTGATAAAAAGGTGTGAACGTGAGCAGACCCGTGAAAAATCCCGTCACCTCATTTGCCGTTCGCGATTTAAAATAGGAACCGTGCCCGCAATCATGAAAAATAATGAAAACCCGCACCAGGAACATTCCGGCCAGAACCGCCAGAGGCCAGACCAGCCACCAGGATATCGACTTGAACAGGAACATAAAATACCAGATTCCAACGGAAGGCAGGATGGTGTTCGCAATCTGCCAGCCGGCGCGGATTTTGGAGGGCTTCTGATATTGCAGCACGATGTGTTTCCAAGCAGCTTCCTCGGTTTGACTCTTCGTTGTATTTGAATCACTGTGCATAGTTCGCATAAGGTTCTGACTTGCTGCCGGTCAGTCGGCGTATTCATCCGATCCCAAGACCCATATGAAGGACTGAACATCAATCTGATCCTTTGGCGTCAAGTCATGTAAATTTTTCCGGATGGACTCTCCAAAGCCGAGGAGATTTTCATACGTGCTCCAGGCGGGTATCGACTGGTATAGGAATTCGAAGCCAAAGCTTCCAGCTGCCTTCTTTGTGACCATAGGTTTGAGAAATATGTGGATGTCCGGCCGGGCAAGGAACCCAAAAACGGTGACAACGGGCCAGGTGAAAACCCGCGTCTGCTTGCGTGGAAGACCTTTTACCACATCGAGCCACCCGGAGAATCGGGCTTCCAGACTGCCTTTGCCGTGGAGCAACTGAAACAAACCTTTGGCAAACCGCTCCGCGCCTGCTCGGGACCTGACCGCATCCCGTAAGGCCATTTTCTCAAAAGAAAATAAAAGGTTGGTTCGCGCTTCAATCCGGACGGCGCGGGTGGCGATTTCCGTGAAGCTTTGTTTGCGAAGCAGGGCGCTGAATTCCGGCTCATTGAGCATTTGTTGCCAATCCTCATGGGCCTTCACCTTATAACCGCGCTCCCATGCAAAATACTTCGCATCTTTAAAACCGTCGGGAAAGAAGCGCAGAAATTTCTTCCGGCAGAGTGTCATCTTTGAGCGTGTATCGGGGGCCGTGTTGCCGCTTCCCTCTCCCAGATTGGTGACGCGATAGCTCATAAGATGCGTGGAAATCAAATAAATTTCATTCGGGTCGGCCGCCCAGAGAAAATACTGGGTTGGGTATGAGTTTCTTCCAGCTAATGAAATGCCAAAAACATTTGGGGTACTTCGCCGAGATTACCGGGTGACATTGACACCAAACCATCTGCATTTTGCACCATCCCTTGCAGTTTGCTTGTTTTAAAACCCTCCGTGAACCTGCCACCGTCCGGCCACATTTTAAAAGTCGGTTTGGTCAGAATGTCTTTCGCTGACATGCATGGGCGATTTCTTTGACCAATGGTGTTTTTTTGATTGTCTCGAGCGGCTTGGGAAGCGACATCGACCAATTCGAGGCGATCGTCGTGCCCGGCAAGTTTGGCCGCTCCTCGGAGGCCAAGGCGTCATCCAGCGATGCCGCAATCATCCTTGAGGGCGCCTTGGACAACAGGTGGTATGTTCTGCGGATGGCTTCTTCGGGAGTTGAGGAACTCTTAAGAAACAACCGGCGACGCAATTTGTTCAGCATCTTTTTCATCCCTGGTTCGTTGGGATGCAGACCGAGCTTTCTTTGACGCTCCAAGTCTGAACCCTTCCAAAGTCCGGCGAGGGTGAAGAGGTCGTGAGTCGAGACGGCAGCCAGAGCGTTTTTTGGATAATGCCTCAATTTGGCCTGTTCAAACCACATTAACCGGTACGATAAGATGTTTTGCCGCCGCAAAATTGTTCTCACACCGGTCTCGACCGTTCCCAGATCTTCGCCCACTACAAGTGTCCTGGCACGCTGGCTTTCAATGGCGATCACTGCCAGCAGTTCCTCCGCCGGGTAACGGACATAGGTGCCGGAACCGGGAGCCAAGTTTTGGGGAATCCAAAACAACCGGAACAAACCCATGACATGATCAATACGCAGTCCGCCACCAAATCGCAGCATGGCCTGCAAGGTCTGTCGAAGAGGCAGGTAAACGGATTCGCGGAGAAGCTGTGGTATGAAAGGTTGCATGCCCCAATCCTGGCCTTCAACGTTGAAGGCGTCCGGAGGTGCACCAATGGACATGTTGGGGGCCAGCATGTGCCGCCAACTCCACGCATCGGCACCGCCGGGATCCACGCCAACCGGCAAATCTTGGATAATGGGTTGTTCATGCGCCGCTTTTCGAAGCTGTTCCTGTGTTAGCCATTGCAGCCATTGATGAAAGAGGACCCGGTCAGAGTGCTGTTCGGCGAACCTTTTGACGGACGTGGAACCGGCGTCGTGATAACGCGTTGGCCACAATGCCCAACCTGATTTGAAATGCTCAGCCAAAGCGCAAAAAGTTGCGAATTCCTTGAGGGGGCAGCCTTCGGCTCGGCAATACGCTTCAAACCCGGGACTGGTGCCAAAAACTTTCCACATTCTTCCCAAAGCGGTCATCTTCAATAAAAAGACCTTGTCCCGATCGATGAGGCGTTCGCTGTTCAGGGCTCGTCCGTCACGAGCAAGCTTCTCAATGGCGAAACCCCTGGAAACCCGAACCGGCACATCTTCGATCCGCAAGTATAAAGGATTCAAAAAACGGCGGCTGCTGGGATAATAGGGACTGGATTGTTGTTTTGAGATAGGGAGAACCGCCGCCAAGGGGTTTATCAGGACAAAATTGGATTGCAGAGTTTTTGCTGACCACCGGTTAAAGTCTCTTAAATCACCGAGATCTCCCATGCCCCAACTTTTTTGAGAACGCATCGCATACAATTGAATCGCCCAACCCCAAGCTTTTTCCGATTTTGGAAGGTAGCATTTTCCAGGCGTTACCAGCAGACTCATCCGCCTGCCGTTCGAACAGTTCAAGGAATGATAGCCTGAAGGCAAAGTGCGTGGGAGCCATCCGGAAACTTCGAGGCGAGAACCGTCTTCCAGCAGCAGTTCAGATGGCTGGCTCAATTTTAGCGTTTCCCCAACTTTGAGGACTTTGATGGAACATGACGGGGAGCAAGTTTTTGGTAGCGCTTTTTGTTCCATTGAAGTGCCAATCAATTTTATGATATGGCGAGGCACAACATGTTTGCGGCCGGAAGAATCCTCATAGTGATGGCAAATGCCTTTCGCATCACACATCGCCCCAAGATTCTTCATGATATCGATTCGGTTAATTGTTTACGGGTTAGGCAACTTCGCCGCCTTTTCCGCTGTTTCAAATATCTCCTTGAGAGCATCGGCAGCAAATTTAAGAGCCTGCTTCGCCTTGGCGACGGAACCTGACAAACCGAAGAACTCATGCGTGACGCCGTCAAATCGTTGAGATTTGACCGAAACCCCCGCCGCCCGCAATTTGTCCGCGTATTGCTCGCCTTCATCCCGTAACGGATCGAATTGCGCGGTCGTGATTATGGCGGGTGGCAGGCCGGTGTCATCATCCGTCTGAAGCGGCACCGCATATCTTTCCAAGGCATTGATTTTGTCATCAAGATAATGTGTGAAAAACCAGGGCATCATGGAAGCGTGGAGGGGCTGAGTGTCTTCATTCTCGGCGTACGACGGTTGCAGCATTGATGTGTCGGTCACCGGATAGATCAGTAACTGGCAGAGAGGCATCTTGCCATCTTCATCCTTTGCCATGAGACACGACACGGTGGCAAGGTTGCCACCGGCCGACTCCCCCGCAACTGCGATCCGGTCAGAATCTCCGTTAAACTGCGCCGCGTTATTGATAACCCACTGCACGGCAGCATACGCATCATTGGCGGCCACCGGGAACCGATTTTCCGGTGCTTGCCGGTATCCAACAGAAATCACGATCGCGCAGGTTGCGTTACATAACGCACGGCAGGAGGACTCATAGGTGTTGATATCAGCGATCACCCATCCCCCGCCGTGAAAATAAACGATGACCGGAAGCAGGCACTCTTCGGATTTAGGAAAATAACCGCGCGCATTCACTTCGCCATCACGCGTGGGAATTATCATGTGCTCGATGCGGTCCACCTTTTCTGGCAGGACGGGTGCGGGCACGTTCATGGCACGAACCATCGCACTGTGCGAGGCGATTTCATCGACGGCATTTTTGAAAGTAGGATTATTGCGCGCACTGGCCGGGGCCAGGTCTTCAATCGGTGCGGCCTTGAATTGAAGCAAGTGTTTTATGACCAGTTGCATGTCCGCGTCCAAGGCGTCGAAATGTTTGAACGTTTTCATATCATATACTGAAAGCCGCCAGAGAGCGCGCGAACAGTTACTAACGATGAGGAATTCATATTCAGCTTGGAAGGCCGGTGGTTTTACTGACGCACTCTTCCAACCGATCATCCTCTCAATAATTTAAAGTGTTGAAGGAGAAACCGTTCAACGGGCGGCGGGCTCTACTTTGGCCTGTGCCGCCTTGGCGAGTTGCAAATGCTCCTGAAGAACCGGCAACGTTTTTGACGCCCAGGTTTTCAGTTCAGCATCGTCGCCGTTTTTGGCTTCGGATTCAAACTCGGCAATATCCTTCATGTGATCTTTGACCATGTGATTCATGTACATCTTGTCAAAATCATGCCCGTAGAGTTTTTGCAGGTGTTCCGCCATGGAATTCTGATCCGGCACCTCAGGAACCTGTCCGCCTTTTTGCGTGACGAGACCTTTCAGTTCGTCACCGGCTTTTTGATGGTCGGCGACCATCTTGGTTCCGAAATCGCGGACGGATTGGTCAGCGCCTTTCTGGGCAGCCAACTGGCCCAACGTCACTTCCATCTGGCCGCCGATCAATGCGTTTTTGATGAACTTGGAATCTTTGGCAGACAATTGATTGGTTTCCGCGGCGCGGCCATGCAGGTTGGCGGCCAACAGAAGGGCAAGGATTGAGGCGAGGAACGAGGTGGTTGTTTTCATATTATGATATTTTGGTGGCTGGTTGAGTTCAATTTTTTAGGCAGTTGCGTTTTGTTTAGCGCAGGCTGGCTTCGGCTTCCAGCCAATGGGCAAGCTAGCGTCCTTCTGGACAGCCTTGTTCCAGACAGAATTGATAGGCTTTGGCAGCAATGGCATCGTCAGCCAACTGCTGAGCATGTTTCATGGCGCCAGCGTCAATGGATGCTAGCGGCTGATTTTTGGGATGATGTTTGCTTTTCATACGAATAGTTTTGGTTTGGGGCCCTAGGGTTTTAAAACAACTTTGATGCAGCCGTCTTTTTTGTCGCGGAACGTCTTATATAATGCGGGGCCATCTTCCAAAGGACGTACGTGGGTGATGACGAAAGACGGGTCCATTTTCCCTTCCTCAATGGTTTTGAGAAGCGGGGCCATGTAACGTTGGGTGTGGGTCTGACCGGTACGCACGGTCAAACCTTTGTTCATCAAGGCGCCGAACGGGATTTTGTCAGGCGCGCCTATGTATACGCCGGGAACCGAGAGGGTTCCGCCTTTGCGACAACACATGATCGCCTGCCGCAGCGCGGCCGGACGGTCGGTGGCGAGCCCAAGGCCGGTTTTCATCTTGTCCATGACGGATTCAATCAGATGGGTTCCATGGGCTTCGGCCCCGACCGCGTCGATACAGGAATCCGGTCCGCGACCTTTGGTCTCACGCATGAGCGCGTCATAGGCATTTTCTTTCCGCGTATCGATAATGTCCGCTCCGCCCAGACGTGCCATTGCCAGTCGCTCCGGCACATCGTCAATGGCAAACACCCTCCCGGCCCCCAACATCAGGGCGCTGCGGATGGCAAATTGTCCTACCGGACCACAGCCCCAGATCGCTACTGTGTCACCCGGATTGATATTCGCATTCTCCGCCGCCATGTAGCCGGTCGGATAAATGTCAGAAAGAAACAGGACTTTTTCATCGGGAAGATCGCTTTCAATCTTGATCGGCCCGACGTCAGCGTGCGGCACGCGCAAATATTGCGCCTGGCCACCGGCATAACCGCCCAGCATGTGTGAATATCCCAAAAGACCCGCCGGCGACTGGCCCATGGCCTTTTCGGCAATCTGGTGATTGGGATTAGTCGTGTCGCAAAGGGAAAAAAGTGTCTTCTCACAGAACCAACACTTGCCGCAAGAAATCGTGAACGGCACGACCACGCGGTCCCCTTTTTTAAATTTAGTCACGTCGGCGCCGACCTCTTCCACGATGCCCATGGGCTCGTGGCCCAAGATATCCCCTTTCTCCATGGTCGGCATAAAGCCGTCGTAAAGGTGAAGATCACTGCCGCAGATCGCCGTGGCGGTGATGCGGATGACG
>DASZCA010000266.1:0-3442 GCA_035943555.1 Verrucomicrobiia bacterium | reverse complement strand
CGGAACCGCGCCGTCCAGATTGCCATTCACCAAAATATTGGTGGGACCGGCAAAATTATGCATGAGGTTAAAACCCGTGGCATCGGTGTTGAGCGAGAACACCGCGCCATCGGCCGAGGCACCGCCAAAATCAAATTTGCCGGACAGCGTACCATACAGCGTATTGCCCGATAAAACCATGCCGGCGAGGGGGCTTGCTCCTTCGGGAACCGCCGTGATGGGATTTTGGCCCGCAAAGATGTGCAGGACCGTATAACCGGAACCGTTGATGTTCAGGGCAAAAGCCACCCCGTAATCATTGACGGTGAAGCCGCTAGATGCCGTCCCATACAGGGTGTTGCCGGATAAAACCAATCCGGCGACGGGGCTCACGCCGTCGCTGCCCGTAAATGTGTACAGGTTCGTAAAACCCGCGCCTTGGGTACTGACGGCGAACACCGTCCCGTAAGTGGTTGTGCCGCCGTCATAGGTGGTGCCATAAAGAATGCCGCCCGATAAAACCAAGCCGGCCTCCGGATTTCCCCCGTCAGCATAGGAAAAATTATGCAGCACGCTGAAACCGGTGCCATCGGTGTTGACGGCGAACACCGTGCCGAAAGCTCCGCTGCCACCATTTGCCGCCGTGCCATAAAGGGTGTTGCCGGACAATATCAAGCCGGCGAGCGGGTTGGCCCCGTCGTTGTTTATTTGACTGGAGCCAAAAGGCGGTAGCGCGGTAAAACTGTAGACATTCGTAAAACCGGTGCCGTTGATGTTCAGGGCGAATATCGCGCCCTTCCCGCCGCTGCCGCCGGCGGACGCGGTGCCGTACAACGTGTTGCCCGATAAAACCAAAGCGGCTTCGGGATTCGCCCCGTCCGTGCCACCGGTAAATGTATACAGGACCGCGAATCCCGTGCCATCGGTGTTTACCTTAAAAACCGTGCCGGCACCCGAACTGCCACCGGCGGGCGTGGTGCCATACAGGGTGCTGCCCGCGATGATCAAAGCGGCGGCCGGATTGGCACCGTCAATATTGGTCCCGTGGCTGACCGCCGGAAAATCATGCAGCACGGTGCAGTTGCCGCCACCTTTGCCGATGGAAAATACCGTGCCGTTGCCCGTGCGGCCACCAGCGGCAGTCGTCCCATAAAAGGTGTTGCCTGACAACAGCAGCGCGGCTTCCGGATTGATTCCGTCGTCATTGGTGAAAACAGCGCTGCTCGTCGCCTGAAAAGAATGCAGCGTCGTCAAGGTCTGCGCCGGCGATTGTTCTGCCAGCAACAGGCAGAGCAGCAACATGAGCGTGCCGACCGCTGAAAAATTTGAAACGGTGCGCGGCAACTTTGGGCGGAACATAGACATGGAGGGAGCGCAATTAAATCGGGTTTTCATTTGATGCCTTGAATGACTTCGTCGATGACGCGTCGCGGCGTTTCGCCTGTCTGCTTTAAGTGACTCGCAGGCTGAAGCAACCGCACTTGCCAGTCAAGCGGATTACAGTTTTGACAGCGTTTTTGCAGGCTTGCATAACGCATGACTCAATCCGCCGTCTGACTGGGGGATAATTTACGGTACCAGCGTGACCTCGGCCCACTCGGGATTGGTTAAATCCCATTCGCCTGCCAACATCCGGCAATACGTCACAATATAATGACCAGCGGGATCATCGCTCAATTCCGGATGCAAAAAAGCGCCGTAGATAAGTTTGGTCTTTTTCCCCGGCACATCTGGTACGTCGATGCGGATCGGTTCGCCCCACGGACCTTCGAGGCGGGCAGATTCGCGTAACTGGATTTGCTGCGGGCGGGAAACATCGGAAGACGTTGCCATGAGGTAACGATGCCGCGCTGCGCTCCACACGACGGATACCTGACCGTAAGCTTCGCGGAGAATGACCGTGACTTGCGAGCGGTTGGTGGACCAGTCGCGGCCGGTGTAAAATTCATAGGCGGACGGTTTTTCAATGTCATCCACTTTGACGCGGGCGAGAATCAATCCTTTTGGTTTGCTACTGATCTCAAATAAGTAGAGCCGGGAACTCTCGCGGACAACTTGAATGGGTTCGACGGGAAATTTCCAATGGCCGCCGGGCCGCAGCCGCGTGAAAGAGTGCAACGGTTCATCGCCGACCGCCAGGCCGCCGCCGATGCCGTGAAAATTCCACGGCGCGGGACCGTCGGTCTTTTCGATCATCGAATAATAAAAATAGATGCGCGAGCCGGTGCTGATCGCGCCGAGCGGCCACATGCGATTTGTGGCGGCCGGTTCCTCCGGAAAAAGTGAAAGCGGGTTGGTGGCCATGCCATCGGCACCGGTGAAATATTTCAGATGCGGCGGCAGGTTGGTTTGTCCGGCAGGCAGGAAAGCGATGGTCGTACCGGTCGCGCCCTTGATCTGGGAATTGGCAGGCGGCTGGCCGTCCACCGGCTTGCCGAGGAAGGTGTCACCAAAAGTCCACAACGCGCCACCGGTGACCGGGGTGGATTGCGCGCCATCCTGAAACAGAACGCCGGCCTGCCGTTGGCTGTCCGACCAGATGGAGGGGCCGAATTCGGCGTGTTGTATCTGGAGCGCGGGTGTGGTGGCACAACCGCCGAGCAGGGCGGCACAAGGAAATATCCAGCACAGTTTCATCGTTAAAGATCAGTTCCTGAATTATTTTTGTTTCACCGCGCGGGTGGCCGTGGCGTCGTCTTGATAGGCGATCAGGAAATAAACCAACACGGCCATGACGCTGGCCGATAACACGCCCCAAAAAACCGGCCAGTGAGTGTGGCCTTGTACGGTCGTGGCATTGAACAGCCAGCCGCTGCTGAGGTAGCCAATGAGGTTGCCGAAGCCGCCGGACATCAACGTGAACAACGCCTGCGCGCGGGAACGCCATGCGGGGTTGATATTCTGGTCGAGATAGATCTGGGCGGTGATGGCCACCAATACAAAGGACGCGCCGTGCAGCGTGACGCCCAGCAACAACGACCAAGGCGTATCCACCGCGCTAAACGCAAAACGCGCGACCCCGAAGCCGAGGCCGCAGGCGAAGATCCATTTCAAGCGCCAGTTCGCCAGCAGCCAGGCGAGGCCGAACATGCCAACGGTCTCCGTGACTTGAGCGAGGCTCATCAATGCGCTGGTGCGGGTGAAGCCCAGATCATGCAGATGCGTGGGCGCATACGGATAAAAGGCGGCCACGGGAATGTAGAACAGCGATACCGTGAGGAAAACGACGCGGTTGCGGCGGTTCTTCAAAAGCGTGAGCGCATCCAGCCCAAGCCGTTCATGCCACGAAAGGTGTTCCGCCGATTTCGGTATCTGCAACGTCGGCAGAAAAAAAGTGAAGATCGCCACCAGCAGCCAGATCAACGCGCCGAGATAACCCGCATAGGCCGAGCTGTCCAGGCCCACCGCGCTGATGAGCAGCGCGCCCGCCATCCAACCGAGGGTGGCCAGCGAGCGGATAAAG
>DASZCA010000265.1:0-8411 GCA_035943555.1 Verrucomicrobiia bacterium | reverse complement strand
ACGTTGGACCTGAAGGAACGCGCTTGGCACGCGACGACCTCTAATGACCGCTCCATCGGCGTGGAAATCGCAAACATCGGCGCCTACTCCGCGCATGAAAAAAACCCTTTCGCCCAATGGTATCAAACCAATGCCGACGGCAAGGTTTACAACATCATCCCCAAGCGCATGGGCAATTACGGCGGCATCCGCACGACCAACTTTGTCGGCCATCCCGCACGCAATGAACCCGTCCGTGGCACGATCCAAGGCGAAGACTTGGTGCAATACGATTACACCCCCGAACAATATGCCGCGCTCACCAAGCTGACGGCGGCGCTCTGCAAAATTTTCCCGAAGCTGCAATGCCGTTACCCCGTGGATGCAAGCGGAAAGCTGATTCCGCACAAGCTGCCGGATGAAGAATTGAAAAATTATGAGGGCGTTCTGGGCCATTACCACATCCAAACCAATAAGACCGACCCCGGCCCGGCGCTGGATTGGGAGCGGCTGGTTGGCGGGGCGCAAAAGCTCCTCGGGCAAGGCAAATCACCCGCCACGCTCACGCCGCGGGCACAAAGTCCCGTCCACGGGTGACGTTACAATTTTACAAGAAAAGCAACATCTTTGGTCTGTGCGATGCCGGACCGCGTGGGTAGAGTGGCGCCAGCTTTTTTAAGGATGATACACAAAGAAACATTTTGGCTCCGATGGGCGGGCTGACTCGATTGCGACATAAATGAAATCACCCGCCATCCATGAACGTCTCGCCGTGTGCAGTTGGTCGCTCCAGCCCACCGACCCCGAAGACCTCGTCCAGAAGCTTCGCGCCACCGGCATCAACCGCGTGCAGTTGGAACTCGACCCCTTGCGCGATGCGCCCAAGGTCTGGGGCGACACGGAGAAAATCTTCCGCGAACACAATATTTCCATCGTCTCCGGCATGGTGCGCTGCATCGGCGAAGATTACGCCACGCTGGAATCCATCCGGCTCACCGGCGGCATCGCGTCCGATGCATTGTGGGAAAAAAATGTCAAAAACATCAGCACCTGCGCCACTATCGCCAAAAAGATGGGCCTGAAGCTCGTGACCTTTCACGCGGGTTTTCTGCCGCCGGATGAATCACATCCCACCTTCGCCAAGATGTGCCAGCGGCTGGATGTCGTCGCGGACATCTTCATGGTGCAAAACATCATGCTCGGCCTTGAGACGGGGCAGGAGACCGCGCCGGAGCTGGCCGCGCTCTTGCACAAGCTGAACCATCCGAACATCGGCGTGAATTTCGATCCCGCCAACATGATCCTGTATGACAAGGGCGATCCGGTGAAGGCGTTGCACACGCTCGCGCCGTGGATCCGCCAAGTGCATATCAAGGATGCGAAGCGTACACGCGTGTCCGGCACTTGGGGTGAGGAAGTGCCCGTCGGCAAGGGCGAGGTGGATTGGCGCGGCTTTTTTACGACATTTAAACACGTTGTGTTCAACGTGAACCTCGTCATCGAACGTGAATATGGCCACACGCGCGTGGCGGACATCCGCACGGCGCGCGAGGTGATGGAACGGGTTTCTTTTTGAGGAGAATCATGGTGTCAAAAAAGGTCAACGTCGCGGTTGTGGGGCTGGGTTTCATGGGGATCACGCATCTGCGCGCCTACCAGCGGTTGCGCAATGCCCGCATCGTGGCGGTGTGCGACCGCTCGCGGGCGCCGGTCAACGGCTGGCTCGGCGGCGTGAACGGCAACATCGGTGACTCTTCCGCGCTCATGCTTGGTCCCGGCGTAAAATCATACAGAGATTTTTCCGATGTGCTGGCAGACAAAGATGTGGATGTCGTGGACATCTGCACGCCGACCGCCTTGCATCCCGCACAAGTCCTGGCGGCCATGCGGGCGAAGAAGCATGTCCTCTGCGAAAAACCGCTCGCGGAAAACGCCGGTGCTGTCCGCAAAATGCTCGCGGCGATCAACGGCACGCCCAATTTTCTCATGCCCGCGATGTGCATGCGCTTTTGGCCGGGCTGGGCGGAGATGAAAAAGATCGTCTCCGAAAAAACCTACGGCCCGGTGCGCGCCGCAAATTTTCGCCGCGTCTCGGCCAAGCCCGCGTGGAGCAAGGCGGGTGTGCATGCCGGCGGCGCGCTCTACGATCTGCACATCCACGACACGGATTTTGTGAATTTCCTGTTCGGCCGGCCGCAGAAAGTGTTTTCCACCGGCATCACCGATGCGCACGGCAACATCGACCATGTCGTTACCCAATACATTTATCCTAACGGCCCGGCGGTGCATGCGGAGGGAAGCTGGTTGCTGACGGATGGGTTTAACATGGCGTTCACGCTGCATTGCGAGCGGGCAACGATTGATTTCGACCTTGCGCGCGGCGCGGGCGCGTTGCAGATCGCGCGACGCGGCAAAACGCAGCGGATGCTCAAACCGGCGGGCAGTGACGGTTATAGCGCGGAGATCCGGTATTTCGTGAATTGCGTGGCGCGGGGTGAAAAACCCTCGGTGGTCACCGCGCATGATTGCGTGACCGCGCTGGAGATTTTGCGCGCGGAGGAAAAATCCGTGCGTAGCGGCAAGCCGGTGATGGTTTAAGTTCATGAAACGCATCAGCACGGACGGAGCGCGGCGTTTACGCCGCTTCAATGTCCTGTATGCAAATCCGCAAGGCAGGTCATGTGTCCCGTGTCTTTGAACGTTGAAGCGGGCTAAAGCCCGCGCTCCGGAACAATTTGATTTTGAAATGACTCAAGAAACAGGCAGCCTTGAACCACATTCGATGAATTCTTCAAACCGCTTCAAACTGTTCGTGATGATGGCCCTGGAATTTTTTATCTGGGGCGCGTGGCTGCCGCTCATCTTCGGCTATCTGCCGAGCCTCGGATTTTCCCCGGGCGAGCAGGCGTGGATCTTGAACGCCTTCCCCATTGCCGCCATTGTGGGGATGTTCTTCAGCAACCAATTTTGCGACCGCAACTTTGCCGCCGAAAAATTTCTCGCTTTCAGTCATTTTATCGGCGGCGTGGCAATGCTCGGGCTGGTGTTCGCCAAAACTTTCTGGCCGTTCTTCGGCCTCATGATGCTGCACTGCCTGCTGTTCGTGCCCACGATGTCCATCGTGAACTCCATCGCGTTCGCGCACCTGAAAGATTCGCGAAAAGAATTCGGCCTCGTCCGCATGGGCGGGACGATCGGCTGGATCCTCGCCGCGTGGCCGTTCACGTTCATCCTGGTGGATTGGGACAAGGTGCACGCCGCCAACACGCATGGTCTGGTGGATTGGGCCGGCACGGTGCTGGGCTCCGGTTTGACGGGTGAAAAATTGAAGGCTGCGACCGTTTGGACTTTTGCCGTGGCCGGCATCGCCTCGCTGTTATTGGCGATGTTCAGCTTTGTGTTGCCGCACACGCCGCCGAAAAAAGCCGGCGAAGGCGCGGCGGAAAAGCTGGCGTGGCTGGAAGCTTTGAAATTGTTGAAGCACCCGTTTGTTCTCGTGCTCTGGCTGGTGACGCTGGTGGACTCCTTTGTTCACAATTGCTATTTCAACTGGACGGGAAGTTTTCTCGGCGCGGACGCGGCGTCCGGCGGCGTGGGCATTCCCGGTAACTGGATCATGCCAGTGATGAGCGTGGGGCAGATTGCGGAAATCTCCACGATGTTCATCCTCGGGGCGACCCTCGCGCGGCTCGGTTGGCGTACGACGATGATTGTAGGTATCCTTGGCCACGCGGCGCGCTTCGCGGTGTATGCGTTTTTTCCGCAGCACCCGTGGCTCATCATCGCGGTCCAGATCCTGCACGGCATCTGCTACGCGTTTTTCTTTGCCACGGTCTACATTTTTGCCGATGCGTATTTTCCGAAGGATGCCCGCGCCAGCGCCCAAGGCTTGTTCAACGTGATGATCCTCGGTCTGGGTTGCTTGCTCGCAAATTCCATCTGCCCGTATCTCGGGCAGAAAGTGTTCACGCATGATGGCGTGACCAATTTCCACGGTCTGTTTCTGGTGCCGATGATCTGCGGTTTGGTTGCGGCCATCGCCTTGGCGCTGTTCTTTCACCCGCCGAAAAATGTGGCGATGACGGAAGTGCGCCATTGAGTTGATCTCATTTCCGAACGGGATTTTCCCAACGCGGAAGGATTTCTTTGATGGGCGGCCATTCCGGCGCGTTTGAGATGCTCGTGGTGGTCCAGGTCGTCGCGAGGTAGCCGATTACATTCGTCGGATGAGCTTGCGCGTAATCACTGAATGCTTCCGCCGCTTTCAATGGCAGAAATCCCGCCGGCCATACCTGAAATCCTTTGCCCGCCAGCAGCGGCACGGAGGGATATTCTTTTTTCCATTCGTAATGCCAGTCGCACATCACGATGTCGTGCGGGATCAGATTGATTGAAGCGCTCAAATCATTGTGTGCGTTGTCGAAACGGCAGTAGCCCTGATATTTCGGGCCGATGACCCGGTCGGCCCACATCACCATCTGCCATTTTTTCTTCCCGACGATATGCGTGTGCAGCGCATTGATCTGATCGGCGAACAGTTGCGCCGGATCGGCACCGTGGCAACGCGGGCAACGGTCTTCGCCGATGTAATAAACTTCGTCCATGCCGACATGGATGGCGTCGGCTTCAAAGCCTTCGGCGAGATCATCGATCAGCGAAAAAATAACGTCATTAAGTCCCTGCGCGCGCGGGCACCAGCTCAGGCAGTAAAAATTAGTATCGTGCATCGCACCCAAGGGCGTCTCGCTAAATTCGGGGTGTGCTTTTAGCAGGGCGGCGGCGCGACCGCTGAAGGACTGGTGGCCCAAGCAATTAAATTCCGGGATGAGCCGGATGCCGTTCTTTCGGGCGGCGGCGGCGAGCCGGTGGGCGGTCGCCCGCGTGATGAAATTTTTTTCACGCAGCTCGGGATGGTCTTTGAATTCAAAACTGTAATTGACCTCGATGACCACGATGTTGGCACCCGCCGCCGCCAGCCGGGGCATGGTTTGGATCAATTCCTGCGCGCCTGATTCACGGTCGAGCCAGAAATGCACACCGCGCCAATTGGTGCCGACGGCGGCTTTATTTTGTGTTGAAATGGAGCCAGCCAGCAGCATGGCGGACACTAAAGAAAGACCGGTGATTTTATGCGGAAAACAGACCTTCATGCGGCCAGCTTAACGGGGGATTTCATTCGCGCAACTTTTCTGATGAAGAAGCGTCCAGTTGTTACAAAAACACAATAAAAGCTACAACTATGGGCTTTTCATGGGTAAAATCGGTGCGAAAGTAGAATCGTGCAAAGAATATTTGCAATCGAGGACAAACCAAAGAACAACCGCCATCGCATCGCCATGCATCCCACCTTTTCAAAAAAATCCCGCACAGGTTTCACCCTGATTGAACTGCTCGTGGTGATCGCCATCATCGCCATCCTGGCGGCGATGTTGCTGCCCGCGCTGGCCAAGGCCAAGGAGCGGGCCAAGATGATCAACTGCGTCAGCAACCTGAAACAGCTGGGCCTCGTTTGGGTGATGTATGTCGGAGACAACCAGGACAACTTGGTCAACAACTACAGCGACCAAGGCAACCAAAACTGCGGCAAGAATGCCTGGGTCACCTCCGGAACCAAGCTGGGCGTGGGAAGTTGGACCGGCAATCCTCGTCAGGACACCAATGACTGGGGCCTCGTTTACGGCCTCTTGTATGATTATAACAAAAGCTCCGCCATCTATCATTGCCCGTCCGATGTTGCCCCGGTCAATGCCGACCACGCTTTCAACCGCGTCCGCTGCTATTCGATGAGCACGGGCATGAACTGGACCGCCAACACCACGCCTGGAACGGCCATCCCGGCCTCGGCGGACAGCTTTGTGAAAATGACCGCCATCAACACCCCTGGCCCCTCCCAGGCATCGGTGTTCTTCGATGAGGCGGACAACAGCATTTGTAACAACGTGATGTGTATCGATGAGTCGGGGAATCCTCAATTTCGCCATGTGCCGGCCAGCCGGCACAGCCAAGGTGGTACGTTGAGCTATGCCGACGGCCACTCCGAGTATCATAAATGGAAAGGAGCGGCCTTGATCGCCGCCAACGCAGTGCCGGATCCGGCCGCCGGTCTGATCGGCACGTCTGACGGGTATACCACGGGCGTCACGGCTAACGACCCGGATCTGCTTTTTTTGCAGTCCACCGTTCCGGTCTGGACCCAGGTCCAATGATTTTCCGCCAGCAGCAATGTCCGAATTCTGAAACCGCCAACCCGTTTCCAACCTAACTCAAAATGAAACCTGAATCATATCTTGTACGCGCCCTGACCGGGCTTTTGCCGGTGGCTAATAAACTTCTGGTCGCTGCCTTGCTTTTTGCAAGTGCGGCTTTTCAGGTCCAAGCGCAAAGTTATACCGTATCCGCCCTTTGGTCGGTGGGAAATGGAACGGCGAATCTGGTCAACGACAACAACAACCGCGGGTTGGCTTATAACGTCATCTCCAACCAAGTATATATCGCCGGCAGAACTTCTACGGCCAAGGCCATATCCGTGCTGGATGGTACTTCAGGTGCGGTCATCGCCGCGGATTTTCCCAATATCAGCGTTCTCCCCTATAACATCGGCGTGGCTGACGACGGCGTCATCTACGGGGTTCCGTTGGCCAACGGGGTCAATGCAAATAATCTGAACATCTATGCCTGGACGAATTGGAATTCCCTGCAGCGCCAGTGCTACGCCCAGGTTGGCGGTGATGCCACCAGTCTTTCCTCCGTTCAGGGACAGCGCGTCGGTGACAGCTTTGCAATTTACGGTGGCGGCACCAACACCTTGATTTTGTTGCCGATCGATACCGGGACTGGAAGCCGCACCACCAATAACATGCTCTTGTTCAGCACGGCGGATGGGCAAACATTCGTTCCCAAGGTGATCAACATCTCCGGATTTCCCCTTCCTTTCAGTGATGCCGGCCCGGAACATGGCGTGGCATTCGTCAACAGTTCCAATTTTCTTTACCGCCCCGGAGTGGGCACGTCGACATATTTGATCAGTTTCCCGGCCAATTTTGCCAGCCTGGCCAGTCCGGTGGCGGCGACGGTAATCGCCACCAACACCACCTTGCCAAACGGGGCCGGCAGCGATGTGTATCTTTTTTCCTATAGTCCGGCGGGCAAACTTCTGGCTGATTACGGTCAAATCCTGGGTTCTTTTAGCAGCAGTTCCGCTACCTCGCTGGCTCTTTATGACATTTCCGGTTTCCCCACGGCGAACATCATGGCCACGACCAACACCCCGCACACGGTTGCTGCCAACGGCAATTTCACCGGCGGCGTGGCTTTGGGCGGCGCGGGCAAGACGAACGCGGTATATGTGCTGGATTCCAATAACGGGGTATGGGCGTTTGCTTTGACCTACGTGGGTGCGCCTCCTCCGCCAACCATCACGTCCCAGCCGTCCGGTGGCACCGGGGTTTATGTGCCTTTCAATTTGTCAGTTACCGCCGTTGGCACGGGAACACTGGGCTATCAATGGCAGGTGACCAATTCGGCGGGTTCCGGTTTCGTGAATATCAGCGGGGCCAATACCAATATCTATGCCGTGACCGCCGCACCAGTCACCAATTTTTACCGCGTGATCGTCACCAATTTTGCAGGCGCGGTGACCAGCTCCGTGGTTTTGGTCCAGACCTTGAAACCGGTCACCAATTCGGCGGTGGCATCACTGTGGCGCGTGGCGGCGGGGCAGTCGGGTTACTCTTATCTGACCCCCAGCAGTGATGGCACGCGCGGCATCGCTTATGACACTAATTCCCAGCGGGTCGTGGTGGCCAGCACCTCCGGTCTGTTTGTGCTGGATGGCAATACCGGTACCAATATCGAAACTTTGAGCACCGTCGGCGTGACATTTGGCGGTCTGCTCGGCGGAGCGGATCAAGTTGGCATCGCCGATGATGGGGCGGTCTATATTTGTAACGTGGTCAACGCCGGCGGGCAGTTCAATCTGTATCGCTGGTCGGCACCGAGTAACAGCGTGACTGCAACCAGCGCCTATGGTGCCGATCCGGCTGGTGGTGCCGCCAATGGTGAACGCTGGGGTGACACGATGGCCATCCGTGGAGCGGGTCCGGGCACGCAGATTTTGCTCGGTTCACGCGCCTCTGCCCCGTCCGGAACCAATGTGGCCCTTTTGACACCGAATGACGGGGTCGGATTGACCTATTCATCGGTGATCATCTCGGTCAGCGGGGTGCCTGCCGGATTCGCCGGCTATGGCATCAGCTTCGGCGCCGGAAATACGTTCTGGGCCAAGAACGGCGGCGGTGATCTGTTCGAAATCGCCTTTGATACCAACGCCCTTACCGGCACGGTAATTTTTGATTATAAGGCGCCGAGCCAGATTTCCGGTGGCATTGTGGGCGTGGTGGTGGATCCGGTGAATAGCATCCTGGCTGGAATCA
>DASZCA010000264.1:0-11038 GCA_035943555.1 Verrucomicrobiia bacterium | reverse complement strand
CAGAAGCCGTTTCATATCCCGACGGTGGCGCAGGAAGTTTTTGATGTGTCCGGCGCGGGCGATACGGTGATCGCGAGTTTTACATTGGCCATCGCGGCGGGGGCGTCGCCGATCGAGGCGACGATTTTATCGAATCACGCGGCGGGCATCGTGGTGGGGAAAGTCGGCACGGCGACGACGACGCCGGAGGAATTGACGGCGAGCTTTGCCAAATAAATCCCTGCACATTTTATCTGCAAGAGCCGGAATGAATTCCAAAATCACAGTTCAGACGATCCGCAGCATGAAGGCGCGCGGCGAGAAGATCGCGGCGCTGACGGCGTATGATTATCCGATGGCGAAGCTGCTGGACGAATGCGGCGTGCCGTTCCTGCTCGTAGGCGATTCGCTGGGCATGGTCGTGCTCGGTTATCCGGATACCACGCATGTGACGATGGCGGAGATGGAGCATCACGTCCGCGCGGCGGCGCGCGCGAAGCCGAACGCATTGATCGGTGGCGACCTGCCGTACCGGAGCTACGACACGGTTGAGACGGCGGTGGCGGGCGCTAAAAAATTGACGGCGGCGGGGGCGGAATTTGTGAAGGCGGAAGGCGGCCAGGAAATTTTGCCGCAGGTGAAAGCGATTCTCGCGGCGGGCATTCCTTTCTGCGGTCATCTGGGAATGCTGCCGCAACATGTGGTCGAAGAAGGCGGTTATCGCATCAAGGGCAAAAAGGAGGAAGAGCATCAGCGATTGCTGACGGATGCGAAGCTGCTGGCGGAGGCTGGGGCGTTTGCAATCGTGCTCGAGCTGGTCACGCCGCCGGTGGCAGCGGAGATTTCCAAGGCGATTTCCGTGCCGACGATCGGCATCGGCAGCGGGCCGGATTGTGACGGGCAAATTTTGGTGACGCCGGATCTGGTCGGCAGCTTTCCGTGGTTCACGCCGCGTTTTGTGAAGCCACGGGCAAACTGTGGAGCGGAAATCAAGTCGGCGGTGGCGGGGTGGAAAAATTCTTTAACCGTGCGCGCTGATGATCTTTAAATGCAACCAATCTGCCGGTTGCGGTGTTTGATTTTAGTATGCGATACAGCTTTGCCATTTTGATCATTGCGCTGGCTGTCGCCGGCTGCACGTCGAAATCAACGTCGCGGTCGCAAGCGCAGATCGCTTATTTGGCGGGGCAGAACATGGTGTTGCAGCAGCAGTTGGCGGCGCAGTTTCATGGTGTCACAGTCATCGGGGCGGTGCAGAATCCACAAGTGCCTTGGGTGGCGGGATTGACCTTGGCGCAGGCGGTGGCGACGGCCAACTACACCGGCCGTGACGAGCCGAAACAAATCATCATCACGCATCAGGGCGAGAGCGCGACGCTGGAGGCGAAGGTGCTGTTCAGCGGCGTGGACATTCCGGTAGAAGCGGGTGATACGATCGAGTTGCGTCCGTGAGGCGGATGGTGGGCGTAGAGGGAATTCGCCCGTTTCTATTGGGTTTTCTTGCGGTTTTCAGTCTTTAAAATAATTTAGAGAATATTTTCAGTTGGACAGCCTATGTCCAACCGACCCTGCCAGAATGGCGTCGTAATTATAACAAAATTATGACAACGAACAACCAACTCGAACTGGGATTCAACGGAACACAATGCCGCATCCATGGCCGCAAACGGGAAGCCCGCATGGCGCGCGGGCAGTGGTGGTTTGCGCGGATGCGCGAAGTGGTGAACCAGGCGATGGATCTGGACGGTGGCGGCGAAACGCATGCCGAGCAAGTCTGGATGCCGGGCGCGAACCGCCAGTTCAAGGCATGAACTTACCAAGTCCGCGCGTCGGCGCGGCCCGCTGCTGCGCGCCGGTTATCCACCCACAACGGGGTAGCCGGCGCGCACAAATTCCCGGATGACGGAGAGTTCCTCCTCGCCGTGGATGGTGTGGGCCTTGGGGAATTCATGCCAGGACGTGTTGAGTCCGGCCGCTTTGAGCGTTTTGATCTGCTCGCGAACTTTGGCGATGGGGATCAAGGTGTCATACGGACCATGGGTGGAAAGCAGGCGCTGTTCTTTGGCAACGGGCGGCATTTCTTGCGCCAGCTTTTCCAACTCATGCACCCAGCCGCTGATGCCCACCAGGCCGGCAAGGCGGTGCGGGTAACGCAGGCCCACATCGATGGTCATCAGGCAGCCTTGGGAAAATCCGCCGAGCGTGATCTGATCGGCCGGGAAATCTTTGGTGCGCAACTCGTCGAGCAGGTCGAACAGGAGCTTGCGGCTGCGCAGGACGCCGGGAGAATCATTCTCGATATCGAACCACGACCAGCCGCCGTAGAAGCGGTCGGGGGCGTTGACGAGCAGAAAATTCAACCACGGCAGGTTCATGGCTTCAGGCAGCCAATGATAGCCTCGGGTGCTGTCACCCAAACCGTGGAGCATGACCATCAGGCGGCGGGAATCTTTCCGGGCGGCCGGAACGAACTCGGTGTGGAGCTTCATCATTGATTAGTGGAACTGGCGCGCAATTTGGTGGCGGCGGCATCGGCCCAATCCATGACCTGTTGGCGTTGCTCATCGGTCAGCCGCGCCTCGGGATGCAGCATGGTGTATTTTTGAGGCGGCATTTCGTGGCCGTCGAGAACTTCGTTGATGCTGTCGAGTTTCTTGGCGGCGCGGGTGGAATCGGAGGGCCATTCGGAAAGGTTCAGGTTGCGACGGCCTTCATTCACGTCACTGACGACGAGCCAGGACGGAGGCGCAATCTTGGAATACAGCGGCCACTTGGTTTCGTATGAATGACAATCATAGCAGGCGGCATGCAGGCTGGTGACAACCGCCGGGGGCGGGTTAACGGCGGAGATCATGTCGGATTTGACCGGCGGATTGGTGCGCGGCGGGTTGGTGAACTGCAAGAGGGCGAATATCACAACCAGCGCCAAGGCGAGCCATTTTAGTTTTGTCTTCATATAAACTTCAAAACTATATGATGAATGGCTGGGGACATTGTTCCGGAGTAAATCTTGATCGCGGGGTGGCCAGGATCAGAAGCCAGATTGCCGGGGTTGGAGCTTGGCCCGCAAAACATGGATGAGCGCCTTGACGGTGAGTTCGATGAACAGGAACGGTTTGCCGATGAAATCGTTGCCGCCAGCCATCGTGGAACTGGTGCGGTTGTCAAAGTCGTTCAGGCTGGTCACGAAAACGACGGGCGTCTTCTTATGTTGGGGCAGGGCGCGAAGCTTGGCGCACAGTTCGTAGCCGGTCATGCCGGGCATGTCCACATCAAGGAAGATGAGGTCGAATTCGTTTTCGTTGAGCAATTGCAATGCTTGTTGGGGATCGTCCAGATTGACGGATTTGAGCTTGGCTTTTTCGAGCGCGTAAACGATGGCCCGGCGGGAAATCGCCTCGTCGTCCACCACAAGGATTTTGGAGATGGGAATCTCCTGTCTCTCCGGCAACGTGCCTTTCTCAAACAGCAGACCAAGAAAATCGACGGCAGAGGCGATGGTGCGGATGGTGGACGGGTTGATGTTCTTGGGCTTCTCGTAAATCTCCTTGAGCAGCGCCTCAAATGCGGCAGACATGTGCGCGATCTGGACGAGACCGGCGATGCCGGAATTACCGTTCAACGCATGGACCTGCCGGTACAATTCATAGACCTGCTTCAGCCGGACCATTTCATTTTCCGCCTTGATGAGAGACTGCAAACCGTTTCGCAACGACTGCAAAGTTACCGGGAGATTATCGATGAAAGTCTTCCGCAAATCGGCTTGAAATTCCGCGTCGTTTTCGTTGGTGAGCGTGGCGGGCTTGGATGGGGCAATGTCGGGGATGGTTGACTTTTGCTGCGGAACCGCCCCGCTGCTGCCGATGGTGTGCCGTACAACTTCAATGACATCCTTGGGCGTGCAACTCGATTTGGACAGGCACTTGTTGGCGCCGGCGCGCCAGGCATCCTGGATGAGATTCGTCAGGTAGGTGTTGGAAAAGACAATGATGGGAACCTTGGCGAAATCAGGTTCGCTCCGGATTTCCTTGATGACATCCACGCCGGAGATCGTCGGCAGCATGAGGTCGAGGATGATGAGTTCCGGCTGGAACGTGCGCATGATGCGCAGGCCGGATTCACCATCGCCCGCGACCTCGACGCGGTAACCTTCGACCGCAAGCTTGTTGCGATAGACGTTCGCCACGATCTGGTCGTCTTCAATGATCAAAATGTTTTTCATGCGGGTTTGAAGTTCTGAAAGACGGAGGCGAGTTCGGGGTTCAATTTCAAGAATTCCTGAATGCGAACATACTCTTGCGCGGCCTTTTCGCAAATTTCCCCGGCGCCGGCGAGGTTGCCGGAACTGCCGAGTTTTTCCAGTTCGCGCAATTTGGGAACCAACTGCGTCATGCCCAGCGTGGCGCTCGCACCCGCACCGCTATGTGCGACGCGCCGGAGGCTGTCGGCGTTGCCATCACGGATGGCGGCTTGCATCTGTTCAAATTGTTTGTGCGTCTGTTTGAGATACATCTCGACCAGTTCCCGCAGGCTGTCATTGTTGCCGTCGGTCAGGTCCGTCATCCGGTCCATGTCCACCGGCGGTTCGGCCGTGGGACTTTCGGGACTCTTTGCAGGCGCAGGTTTGGTGCCGCCTTGGAGGATTTTTCCGCCCCAGCGTTCCAGCATGTCGCGAACATCTTTCGGGCGGACGGGTTTGGCAAGGTAATCGTCCATGCCGGCGGCGATGCATTTTTCGCGGTCACCGGTCATGGCATGCGCCGTCATGGCGCAGACGATGATGCGAGATTGGTAGTGTGCATGATCGCCGCCCATCTGGCGCTTACGCAACATGCGGGTCGCTTCCAGTCCGTCCATCTCCGGCATCATCACGTCCATGAAAATGAAGTCAAACGGCTTCTGGTCCAGGATGTCCAGCGCCTCGCGCCCGTTGCCGGCGACATCGGGTGCATAACCAAGCTGCTGCAAGATGCGGACGGCGACCTTTTGATTGATGGCGTTGTCGTCCACGATCAAGATTCGCAAAGGCAGCGTTTCCGAGAGCAAGGTTGCGGGTTTGGCTGGCTCTGTCGCGCGTGGCTGGGTGCGCGGGCTCAACAGGGCGCGTTCCAGGGCGCTACCCAATTGAGCTGGCTTTACCGGCTTATGGACTGCATGGGCAAAAACGATGCGGACCTCTTCCGAACTGCTTTTCTTTTTGCCAAGGGGCGTGAGTAGTACCATGGGCAGCATCGCGGCGGAAGGGATTTTCTGGATTTCAGACGCGATGGCCAGACCGTCCATGCCCTGCAGATGCAAATCAATCAAAGCCAGGTCGAAGGCATTACCTTTTCGCAACAGTTCCAGCGCTTGCGCAGAATTCTCGACGGCTTGTGGCAGCATTCCCCATAACCGGCATTGGTCGAAGAGGATGTTGCGGGTCGTGGCATTGTCGTCGAGGATCAAAATCTTCAGGTCGGCGAGTCGCGGCATCTTGCCGGTATGCGCGGGGGGCTTGGAGTCCGCTACCGCAGTCACATTGAGAGTGAAATGAAAGGTGGAACCTTCACCGGCAACACTTTCCGCCCACATTTTTCCGCCCATCAATTCGACGAGGCGGCGGCTGATGGCCAGGCCAAGCCCGGTGCCCCCGTATTTTCGTGAGGTGGAAACGTCCGCCTGCGTAAAAGGCTTGAAGAGCTTTGCCAATCGGTCGGGCGCGATGCCGATGCCTGAATCTTTCACGGCGAAGTGCAAGCGCAATGCGAGCGGGTTTTCCGCTTCGGCCGGCGAAAGCTGCAGTTTCTGCACCCGCGTGTAAACTTCGCCGCGTTCGGTGAATTTGAGGGCGTTGCCGACCAGGTTGACCAGCACCTGCCGCAACCGCTGGCCATCACCTTCGACCAGCGCCGGGATGCGTTCATCCACTTGGTAGGCCAGATCGAGCTGTTTATCCATGGCGCGTGGGGCGAGGAGATCAAGCGATTCTTCGATGGCAGCGCGTAAATCAAACGGGCGCCGTTCCAACTCCATTTTGCCCGCCTCGATTTTGGAGAAGTCCAAGATGTCATTGATAATGCTCAACAACGATTCGCTGCTGTTATGGATGGTATCCAAGTAGCCGCGTTGATCAGGTGTCAGTGACGTTTCCATCAGCAGGCCGGACATGGCGATGACACCGTTCATCGGCGTGCGAATTTCGTGGCTCATGGCCGCGAGGAAATCGGACTTGGCGCGCGAGTTAGCTTCGGCCGCGCGGGAGGCATCAGTGAGTTCCTGCTGGCGTTTGATCATCTCTTCAAGCTTGCGTTTGGTCTGCATGCCGCTGCGGAGCCGGGCGCGGAAAACGCCGTTGTTCTCAAATGGCGTTTGGATGGTGTCATTTAAGCCAAGGTCATAGGCGCGCAAGACCGCCGTTGAATCGGTTGCTGAAGCCAACGCGATGGTAAAAACCGGCGTGGGCGTCGGCTGGTGCTTCAACTGGCGGAGCAGGTTAAGGCTGTCGGCTTCCACAGATTTAAGGTCAAGCAAGAGCAAGTCCGGGGGATGTGTTTGAAGCGAGCGGAGGCCTTCGGCATAATTGCCCGCCACACCCAGACTGCCGCCGTCCATCCGGATGGCCACGGTCAGGGCTTCGAGCAGCTTGGCGTCGTTGGCCAGCAATAGGGCTTGAAATTTGATAGGGTTCATTTCGCCGTGCCGGAATGCTTTTCCGGAAAGATGGTGATTACCAGATTTTAAATCGGTCAGCCAGCCGATTTTTTAAGGAGTATCTGAAAGAATCATTGCTGGCGTCCGCCGCCGCCGATAAACTTTGCCCATGCTGCAAACCGTCTCCGAGCCTCGCGGGGGGCAAATGGAAGCTGTGCCTGACGCGCATCTCCGTGCCTACCGCTTTATGCTGCGCGCACGGCTGTTGGATGAAAAATTTGCGGCGCTCTATCGCGCCGGCAAAATCCACGGCGGTGTTTTCTTGGGACGCGGTCAGGAAGCGTTGAGCGCCGCCCTGGGTGTTCACCTCAATAAATCAGACGTCTTTGCTCCTCTGATCCGTGATGGGGCAGGGCGCTTGGCGTTCGGTGAAACCATTGTCGATGCCGTACGCACCTACATGGGCTCATCGTTGGGGCCGATGCGTGGACGCGACGGCAATGTCCATCGCGGCAATCCTCAAGCCGGCTATCTGCCGATGATCAGTCATCTCGGTGCCATGATCTCTGTAGTGAATGGCGTCTTGTTTGCCCGCCGCATGAAAGGGATCACCGGTATCGTCGGCGCCGCCTGTTTGGGCGATGGCGCTACATCCACCGGCGCTTTTCATGAAGCACTCAATCAAGCATCCGTCGAAAAGCTCCCGTTGATCATGCTGGTGGCCGATAACCAATACGCCTACTCCACACCGACCTCGCGCCAGTTCGCCTGCGACAGCTTGGTTGACCGTGCGGTAGGTTATGGCATCGCTGGACATTCAGTCGATGGCACAGACCTGACCGCATGTTTGAAAACCTTGGGCAGCGCCGTGGCGAGCGCTCGTGCGGGAAACGGTCCGCAATTGGTCGTCGCCAAACTGCTCCGGCTTTGCGGCCATGGGGAACATGATGACGCCAGCTATATTGATCCTAAATATAAGACTTCCGCGCTCGGTCGTGATTGCATGAAGGTCGCCGAGGAAACCATCCTCCAAAACAAGTGGACTGACGCCTCGCAAATCGCCGTCTGGCGCAGCGAAGCCATCCATGAAATTGAGGAAGCCGTTGCGCAAGTCCAGCGCGAGCCTGCCCCCGATCCGTTCGCCGAGGAATGGACCGCGCTCTCAACCAAGCACCTCATCGAAGGCAATGCCTGACCCGCTGACCATACTTTCGAAATGAGCCTTACCTATCTTGATGCCATCTGCGAAGCGCAGGCCCATGCCTTGCGCGATGACCCGCGGGTGTTCATTTACGGCCAGGATGTCGGTGCATTTGGCGGCGCGTTCAAAGCCACCAAAAATCTGGCCAAGGAATTTCCCGGACGCGTCATCGACTCGCCCATCTCTGAAGACGCCATGGTCGGCCTCGCCGTCGGTGCGGCCATCGAGGGCATGCGCCCGATCATCGAGATGCAGTTCGCGGACTTCTCCACGGTTGGCTTCAATCAGATCGTCAATCAGGCCGCAACGCTTTTTTGGCGCACGAATGTTTCCTGCCCCATCACGGTTCGCCTGCCGTTTGGCGGTACATCGGGCGGCGGCCCATTTCATAGTCAAAGTCTTGAAACGATTTACGCGCACTATCCCGGCATCATTGTGTTGACGCCCGCCACGGTCGAAGATGCTTACTCAATGCTGCTCGAAGCGGTGGCCATCGACGACCCGGTCATTTTCTGCGAACACAAGTTTCTGTACCGCCATCTCAAGGCTGAGAAACTCCCCAGCGAAGCGTTGCCCATCGGCAAGGCCCGCATCGCTCGCGAAGGCCGTGACCTTACCATCGTCGCCTACAGCGCGATGGTTCAGGACGCGCTCGAGGCCGCTACCGAACTTGCCATCGAAGGCTGGGAAGTCGAGGTCGTTGATCTCCGTTCTGTGAAGCCGCTCGATACCGACACCGTCATGGCCAGCGTCGCGCGCACCGGCAAACTTTTGGCCGTCGGTGAATCTTGGCCGTGGGGCGGCGTCACTGCGGAAGTCATCGCCCGCGTCACCAGCGAAGGCTACGGCCTGCTTGATGCCCCGCCGCAACGTCTCAACGCCAAGGATACCCCGGTTCCGTATCACCCCAACCTCTGGGCCGCCCATCGTCCGACTGTTCGTTCGATCGGCGCCGCCGCCCGCAAAATTTTAAGGCACTGAAACTATGCCGATTGTTCCTATCATCATGCCCCAGCTTGGCGAATCCATCGCCGAGGCCCGTATCATCACGTTCCTCATCCCGCCCGGCGGTACGGTCGAGGCGGACCAGGACTTGATCGAAGTCGAGACCGACAAGGCCACCATGACCGTCGCTTCGCCCTGTAAAGGCCGCATCGAAAAGTTCACCGCCCAGCTCGATGAAAGCTACGCCGTCGGGGCCACGCTCGGTCAGATCGAAGCGACAAAAGAAGAGATCGCCCGTCTCGGTCTTGATGTCGTCGTATCGCAAAAATCTTCGGATACCGATCAAGTCTCCAAGTCCGGCATTAATAGCGGCAAGGCCAGCGTCCAGCCGACCATCCGCGGATTGCCCGTGCCTGCGAACGCCGCCGGTGCCAGCTACCTTTCGCCCCGGCTCAAGGCACGCATGGACGAGCTTGGTTTGCACGCCGCCGACCTCTCCGGTGTCGCCGGCAGCGGCGCGGCCGGACGCGTGACTGTTGAAGATTTCGAGAAATACATCACCAGCCTCGAGAAGCACAAGATGAGCGGTGCGTCCACCATGCGCGTCGCTGTTGCTGATGCCATGCGCCGCAGTTGGACCCGTCCGCTCGCGACCGTGGGCCTGCCCGTTCCGTTGGATCCCGTGCTGCTGCACCGCAAGTCATCCAATCCCAAGCCCGGTCCTGCGCTTTACGCCTTGCGTGCATTGGCGATCGCTCTCGCGGAGAACTCCGCCGTGGCCGGCCGCCTCGTTGGCAACAAGATCATCCATCCGTCGTCCATCGATGTCGGCTTCGCCGTCGAAGCCGAGGACGGCGTCCTCGTGCCGGTCATCCGCAACGCCGATAAGAAGTCGCTGAAGGACATGACGCAGCGCTACAACGAACTCGTTGAACTCGCGCGGCAACGCAAGCTGCCGCCCGATGCCACCGGCGGATCCATCGCCACCGTCACCAACTTCGGCACGTTCGGTCTTATCTGGGCCACGCCCATTCCGCTGCCGGAACAGACGCTCGTGCTTGGCATGGGTGCCGGTCGCAAAGTGCCGTTCTGGGACGATGCCAAAGGCGCATTCGTGCCCATCACCGAGGTGAACCTCACCTTGAGCTTCGACCATCGCGTGCTGGATGGCGGCGCGGCCGGCCGCCTGTTGCAACGCATCGGCGAACTGATCAAGCAGCCGGAAACGTTGTGAGCAATTAAGTTTTCAAAGAGCGGGGCAACCCGTCAGCGTATCCAGTTCGTATACGCGCGTTCACCCAAATACTCGTAGCCCTTGCTTTCATCCGGCGTTCCGGACAGCAGGGCTTGGATGAAGCCGTTACGCTCCACCTGCACTGTGTGCAAAATTTTCTTCTCCGGATTTTCCTTCAATAAGAATTCCATCTGTCGGTCCGAAGTGGAAACCGCTTCCAATCCGCCATTCGTCGTGCTGCTAAATTTAAACTGTGTGCTCAGGTCGCTCAACATCACGTGGCTGCGACCCCATGTGCCACCCGCCTCGCTGACAAATGTTTTGCCATTGAGCAATGCAATGTAGTCTTCGTACGCCAATACACACAGCCGGTGTTTTCCTGAAGCCGACAGCCAGTGTTCGAGTTTCTCCGCGTGCCGGTCGGTTTCATACCCGTAGTCACTGTCGAGAAAAGCAATGCGCTTCACGTCATCCGGAATCACCGCCACCGCGTTCAGATACCCGAACATCACACTGCCGCCCCCGCTATGGCTTGCGAGCACCACCTCTGTTTTGTTCGTCTTAAAAATCTCGCACACGCCGTTGATGATTTCCGCGATGCGTTTGTCCTCATGCGCCTTGCGCCACGTCGGCCAGCTTTTGCCGCCTGCCTCGAGATAGGCGACCACCAACGTGCGGTTTGTGATAACGCTCCGCAGCCAGCGCGTCTGCGCGCCGATGTGTTGGATGTCAAAATGCCAGTCTTCCTCTGGCTGCAATATTTTGCCATACGTCTGCTCGATCGAATTCCCGTTCGGCAGCGCAAAGAAAACCAGCTCCACCGGCTTCTCCGGCGAAAACGCCCCGCGCTCCGGCGCGTTGATCACGATACGCACATCATCCGGCAATCGTATCTCCCTTGTCAGCTCGCCAAAATTCGTGCCCGCAAAAAACTTCTGCGGCCACGGTAGGTTGATCTTCTCGCTGAATGCCGGCGAAACTGGATTCGTTGGGTATCGCGCATTCGTCACCGCGCCTTCATCACTGATCAGTCCGCACAACTTCGGGTC
>DASZCA010000263.1:0-23637 GCA_035943555.1 Verrucomicrobiia bacterium | reverse complement strand
AAGACATCCGTTCCCGAGTGTTTCCCGACCTGCTTGGATTTTGTTCGTTCCCCGGAATTTGCCAAGCACATTTCCGAGATTTTTTATCCGTTCAATTCACCTCCATTGTTGTCTGTTTCATTCGTGTGACATTTCATTTTTGCAGCCGAAAAAACATGCTGCCCACGCTTTGGGTGATCGTGCAAAAATTCGTTCCCTGATAGTTCGTCGTCGTCAGGGTGCAGCTGCGCCACCCACCGGAATTGACCAGATTGGTGGTTGCCACGCTGACGTCGGAATTCTGTTGCAGCGTATAGCTGCCAGAAGCCGGCCAGATCAGCTTTAACGTCCCGTTTCCGGCAGAAACAAGGCTCGGTGTTGGCGGTGGGCTTGGTGGTGGTAGCGCTTGCAGCGAAAAGTCAAAAAAATAGGAATATACACCGTTTGTGTCTTGGGGTCCCGGATCTTGAATGTGGAGAATGCAGCGCGCAGGAGTCGGATCTAAAAATCCGTTAACCGGACTACTGGCATAGTGCACGGTTCCGGTTCCACTGACTTCCATGAAATATTGACCCGGATACACCTGTTGTAAAATGGTGACAGAAGAGGAATCTAGTGTGAAATAAAACCCACTGGCAGACCACAGCACGTAATCTGAATTTGCGATTGGGCCAAAGTTGAATGGCCATTGTGAAAAAGCGACGCTCGACCCCATTGGAACGTTAGTAAACGTCCCGAGTGCGATATCGACAGTTGGTTGACGCCATCTCGCTACTGCCTGGGCATTCCCAACAGATGATGTGTTTGGGCTGGTTTCAACCCAACCTCGAGCTCCCAAAATTCCATTCATTGGCGCGGCTGTCGCCGCAATGCAGGCCAAGAAACTTAATGCCCCCAAAATTGTTTTCATGTAAATAGATTTTGTGAAACAAAATTACTCATTTTGTTTCAAACCGCGCAAAGGGGGCGGAAATGTTTGATCGGCGGGGCAATCGCAAATATCTCAATGGCGTTGAACGGCAGGCATTTTTGCAGTCTGTCCGCAAAGAGCCGGATGAATTGCGGCGGGCATTTTGTTTGGTGTTGTTCTACACCGGCTGCCGCATATCGGAAGCGTTGAATGTGACGGCGGCACGAATTGACCCGACCGAAGGAACGATTGTCTTTGAGACGCTAAAACAACGAAAAAAGGGATGCTTTCGCTCGGTGCCGGTGCCGGATGATGTAATCATTTTGCTCCGGCAAATCGTCGGCAAGCTCGATGCGTCCAGCCGGATTTGGGATTTTTCCCGCACCACGGGCTATCGCCTGATAAAATGGTACTTGGCGCAAGCGGGCATCCAAGGCGGGATGGCTTCTCCCAAGGGGTTGCGCCACGGCTTCGCCGTCGCCTGCATCGGGAAAAAGATACCGCTGACCACAATCAAAAAGTGGATGGGCCACGCTCGTTTGACCACCACAATGATCTATTTGGAAGTGACCGGGGACGAAGAGCGGGAACTGGCGGAACGCCTGTGGTCGGCGGATGGAAAGAAACCTGAAAAAACGTCTTGCTGAACGGGAAACTCAGCGTAACTTTTTGGTCGTGAAACAAAATGAGTAATTTTGTTTCATTTTTTTGCCGGGATTTAGGGCAAATCGGGGTTTCTTCATGGCCGATAGAAATGCGTTAATTTAGGGGCTGTTTCGAGGTTTATTTCCTGTTTTTCCCAGCCGTCCAAGAGGCGACAAGTTGCCGCTCGCTTTCAGCGTGGCACGCCACCGCGCAACTTATCGCCCCTTGTCCGTTCCCCCATGTGAGTCTGACATTCGACTGTCGGCGCTTCGCCGTTCGCCTGTGATCTTGCCAGTTCCCCTTCAAGCCACCGCTCCCTTGCTCACACCGCCAACCTAAAGTCAGAACCGATCAAAATTGAGCCTTTGGCGACTCTGCGAGGCTAGAGGATTTTTGTTGAGTGTTTTGGGTCATGGCGCGTTTTTTTAAGCAGGAACGCCGCCGAGGTCCCTTTTGTAGTGCGCTTGCTGCTGCGCCATTTTTTTCAGGGGTTTTAATTCCCGCTCTCGCGGGGCGTTTTATTTCCAGCGACGAAGGGCATGGGCCACGCCATCGACACGGCTATCAGGTAACGCCGAAACTTTCGCTGTTCATGTCCCATGCGCGCAGGAAATAAACCGGGGAGTGTTCAAAAAATGGCTCCGCTTTGGTGAAGCAAGCGCATACGGCGGGACACGGGCGGCGAACATCAAAAAAAAGCTTATGAAAAACAATTTTAAAGGTGAAGCAGCAGCACCAGCGAACGCCGTTCAGCAATCATCAACCCGCGCCGAGCGGGTCACGAAATACAACTACAATCGCGAATTGCCCACGCAAAAGGTTTTGGATTTATTGAAACGGGAATTGCCGAGCCAATACGAGCTTGCCGAAATTGTTGGCCGTTGGATTTGGCTGGAATTTCCCAAGGCCAGCCACCGCGCAGCCGCTAACACGCTTCACCGTTTAGGGTTTCATTGGAACCAACGCCGCAGCGTGTGGCAGCACCCATGCGGAGCGTGTGCGCCCTACGCCACACACCCGCAAGACCCGCGCACCAGATACGGCAGTTATTTCGCCTCCGAAATGAAAACAGCCTGAATTTCGCTATGAACACCACGCCCACTTTTCCGAGCATGGAAAATCTTGTGAAGCCGTTCGAGTTTCCAAGCGGAAGCCCTTATGAATACCGGGTGACCGCCTTGCGGGAATGCCCGACACCGGAAAACTTGCAGCTTTGCGAAACACCCGACAAAGCCGCTGATTATTGGCGGATGCACATTGCCAGCCATCCGCATTTTAACCCTGAATGTGAATGTTTGGCCGTGTTGCTCCTTAACACGCGCAAGCGCGTCAAAGGGCATCAAATCGTTTCAATCGGCACGATGGACACGCTTTTGGTGCATCCCCGCGAAGTATTCCGCCTTGCCATCATCGCCGCCGCCAGTGCCGTGATTGTGATGCACAACCACCCTAGCGGCGAAAGCACCCCGTCCGAAGCAGACATTAAAGTGACCCGCGATTTAATTCGCGCCGGTCAGCTTTTGAAAATGGAATTGCTCGATCATGTCGTCATCGGCAATCAAAACCGCTCATCCCTTCGCGAGCTTGGTTATTTTTATGTGTAACGCAATTTATTCCAGAAAATGCGGCTCAAGACATTTTCCAGAAGATAAGAACCACAACAATCGCTATAAAGATTGCCGCGCCTTCAATTTGACGGAGTACGCCAAGTTGCTCTTGCCTAAGCCCAACCAATTCGTCGGATATTTTTTCAAGTCTCTTTTCAAGGGACGAATCATCGTTCCCGGTTATCGATTCTATGAGGGGCGAATCATGGTTCACGGCATCCACTATTGATTCTGTTATTGATTTAATATTTTGAAGAGTCTCCGTAACTTTTTCATAGAATTTGTCCGAATCATTCCCAAAATCAGCGAAACCTCTCTCAATTATGTGCGCAACATCCTTTAGATTGTCGGCTACATCTGACAAAGCATCATCAATGCTGTTTAAGCACTCATTATCATTTTTGGACTCGATATCGGAATCTTCTGGAAACACGTTGCCCTCCGCAAAGAAAGAACTTTATCCTTAACAGCAGTCCTAGCATGTGTCACCAGCAATTCCACTGTCAGTAAAACTGTCAGTGAAAGCACCGAAAAGTTAGCAAAAATAGTGACGAGTTAGAGCGAATCCGCCTTGTGAATGCAGCGATTTTCGCTAGTTTATTGAAATTTGAATTAGATATACAGACCGTGTCCATCCGTGGTCAAATCCCAAAAAATTCTCGCCAATTAGCGAAATTCGCGTCAACTTCCTTTCCTCAACTCCAAATTTTCAGCAGAATTGTAATTGAAACTTTTTTGCCTCAGCCACAATCTCGTTGCAAATCAGCGGCATGAAAACCACCGGGCCATCCTAATTTCACCGCAACACATCGGCTGGATGCTGCTCGCCACATAAACGGCACTTCCCATGAAACGGAGTAAAAACATCCGCCTTTTCCTGCTCGGCGGCCTGTCCTCCGTGGCCCTCACCGGCTGCCACGAAAAGCCCACCATCAGCGCACAGAACTATTACACCAATAATTTCTACGTGCCCGGCGCCGGTTATTATCACGCGCCCTTTCGCACCTGGTATCCGCTGCCCTACAATCATTTTGACCCTGTGCGACAACTTTATTTTTATGGCGGCCAATGGGGGGGCCAGCCCTGCGACAGCATCACCAACATCTCCGCGCCGCTGCCGGCAGCCGTGACCGTCGCCGAAAATACCCGCACCGATGTCACCCGCGGCGGTTTCGGGAGCAGCTACGGTGGCTACTCCTCCGGCGGTTACTACGGCGGCTGGGGGTTCCATTCCTGAAATGAAACGCCACACCAGCCAGCCCCGGCCCGATTGGCGCGAGAAAGTTGAAAGCGTCGGCCTCGCCTGTCATTCCCATGAAACCGGCCCCTATTGGGACGAATCCGCCTGCTACGAACTGACCGCCGCCGAGGTGAACGACCTCGAGATCGCCGCGAACAAACTTCACTACCTCTGCATCGACGCTGCCGAGGTTGTCATCAAAAATAACTGGTGGTCGCGTCTCGGCATCAACGAGGCCGCCGTGCCCGTCATCTTGAAATCGTGGGAGCGCGATGATTTCAGCCTCTACGGCCGGTTCGATCTCAGTTACGACGGCATCACCCCGCCTAAGCTGCTCGAATACAATGCCGACACGCCCACTGCACTCGTCGAATCCGCCGTTGCCCAATGGTTCTGGTTGCAAGACACCCACCCGCACGCCGATCAGTTCAACTCCATCCACGAACGCCTCATCGCCGCGTGGAAAAGATTGGGGACGACTGGCACCATCCACTTCAGCGGCATCAGCGGCCATGCTGAAGATGAGATGACTATCCTCTACCTCCGCGACACCTGTGAACAGGCCGGCCTGAAAACCAAATCCGTTTCCATCCAGGAAATCGGCTGGCACCAGCGCCACCGTCATTTCGTCGACCTCGATAACCAGCGCATCGAACACGCCTTCAAACTGTACCCCTGGGAATGGTTGTGGAACGAGGAATTCGGGAAACATTTGCCCTATGATTGCATACGCTTCCTCGAACCCGCGTGGAAAATGCTGTTGAGCAACAAAGGCCTGCTGCCCGTGCTCTGGGAACTGTTTCCCGATCATCCCAATCTCCTGCCCGCCTTCGATTCCGCCGCACCGCTCGGCGATCGTTATATCCGCAAACCAATCCTGAGCCGCGAAGGCAGTAACGTTTCATGGATCGAAGGCGGCGTGGTGGTCGAGGAAAACGGCGGCAAGTACGGCGACGAAGGCTTTGTCTTTCAATCCATCGCCGACCTTCCGGATTTTAGCGGCAATCATCCGGTGTTCGGTGTCTGGGTCGTGGACCACGAAGCCGCCGGGTTGGGCATCCGGGAAGACACCCGGCGGATCACGGGCAACCTCAGCCGGTTCATCCCGCACTTTTTCACATGAGCTACGAAAACCCAACCCGGCTGCACATCGGCATGCACGGCGATTTCGCCGGGAAAGATTTCCGGCTCATCGGCCGCGTCGTGATGGGCGTGACGATCAATGATGAAACGTACTACTGGAACGAGTTCAACCTGCAAACCAACACCGGCGAAACCGCCACGCTCGTCTACGAAGACACCGAGCGCGGCGGCGACTGGCGCCTGTTCACCGAGTTCGAGCCGGACTCGCCCCTGACCGCCGCCGATGCCGTCCTGAAACAGGTCGGCGATGAACTGAGCCTCACCGGTGTGACCGTCCGCGTCACGCTCGTGCAAACTTCTCGCGTTTATCGCATTGAAGGCACTCCGCCGGCCGGCGAATGCGTCGGCGATGAGGACAATTATTTCAACGCCGAGGCGGGCGATGTCATGCAGGTCGTGAGTTGGACGGGCCAGAAGATCGAATACTACAATGGCTTCACCCTCGCGCCCGGCTCCGTGGACACCGCTTTCAGGCTGCCGCGCCAGGCACCGGCCAGGATATTTAGCGGCGGTTCCGGCACGCGTGATTATGCCAGCTTTGGAAAATACATTCTTTGGGGGTTCCTCCTCCTGTTTATTCTGGTTCCGATCCTAGCCCGTAATTTTTCTTTCTCGACCTCTTATGAAGCTCCGCCGGTAAAAAAAGTTTCTGCCCCCTCACCGCCGCTCATGGTCGGTGCCTCCGAAGAATGGAATGGCCAAAAATTTCATATCACCGCCCACGCCGTGATGGAAGTCGCCGGGGTGAATTCCGTCTACGAACGCAACGAATACGAACTTACCGATGACGCCAGCAATATCACCCTCCTGGTCTGCGGCGAAAAGCCGGATGCCAAAGAGTGGCGTCTATACACTCCGCTCTCCCCGCTCGAGGCGCCCTTGCCCCAACAGGCCGTGAATCAAAAATTCGGCGACACGGTGAATATCGACGGCGTCACCGCCACCATCAGCGAACTCTCCCAGTTCACCGTCAAATCCATGGATGCCGTCGCCGACAGCAACTGGCACCAGGGCGACGTCCGTTTTGGCTACACCGCCAGTTCGCAATACGATTCCCTGCTCGTCCGTTGGGACAAGCAAAACATTACCTTCCTGCGCGGCAAGAAAGTTCCCCCCAAAGATTTCATAGCCGCCATTTCGTCCGGCACTAGCCCATGATGCCGATGTAGGGCAGGCTTTCCAGCCTGCCGGTGCGGGCGACTTTCCAGTCGCCAGTTCCGTCCCTCCGCCCGGTCTGACTCCGCTGGCCAGAACAACATCAAGCTGCACCCGCGAATTTGTTCCGCCTTCCGGCTTCACCCCAACGGGGTGAATGTCATTCAGCCTGGGGTTGCGACGCAGGAGCTACCCCAGGTAACTGACACATAATTCACCAACCCTGAAAGGGTTGCAGCAATCCCACATATACCTGGCGCATTAGCGCAATATTCCTAAAAGCCGGTTTTGGAAGCATGCCTGCTCCGCCGTAGGGCAGACATTCCAGCCCCGCCATTGCTGCATGCTCGCGACTTTCCAGTCGCCAGTTCCATCCCTCCGCCCAGTCAGACTCAGCTTGCCACAATAGTATCAAGCTGCGCCCGTCTCCCACTCCTCCCGCCCTCCGGTTTGCCATCGCCCCGCCGCTTTGCTAAACTTCCCGCCGATAAATGAGCAATCCGAACGAAAACACGCCGCCCGCGCCGGTCATCCCGCCCGCGCCTTCTGATTTCATCCGCGACATCGTCACCGCGCACGTGGCCGAGCACAAATACCCGCGCATCCACACCCGTTTTCCGCCGGAGCCCAATGGCTACCTGCACATCGGCCACGCCAAGAGCATCTGCCTCAACTTCGGCATCGCGCGCGAATTCGGCGGCATCTGCAACCTTCGCATGGACGACACCAACCCCACCAAGGAGGACATCGAATACGTCGAGTCCATCCAGGCCGATGTGAACTGGCTCATCGGCGGCTGGTCGGAAGACCGCCTCGGCCTCAAGCAACACAGCAAAGTTCCGGAAGAAAAAACCGTCGAAGGCAAAAAAGATTTCTTCATGCCGCCCGTGTTCGGCACGTCCGAGGCCGAGCGCAAACATTCCGACGTGAAGCTGGAACCATTTTACGCCAGCGATTACTTCGACCAGATCTATGAATGCGCCGTCACCCTCATCAAAAAGGGCAAAGCCTTCGTATGCGACCTGAACGCCGAGCAGACGGATGAGTACCGCCGTCTGGGCAAAGCCTCGCCGTTCCGCGACCGCACTGTGGAGGAAAATCTCGACCTCTTCACCCGCATGAAAAACGGCGAGTTTCCGGATGGCAAACATGTCCTCCGCGCCAAGATCATTGTGGACGCGCCCAACATCTGGCTGCGCGACCCGCTCATCTACCGCATCAAACACGCCGACCATCATCAAACCGGCGGCAAATGGTGCATCTACCCGATGTACGATTTCGCGCATTGCATCAGCGATTATATCGAAGGCATCACGCACTCCATCTGCACACTCGAGTTTGAGGTGCATCGTCCGTTGTACGATTGGATCCTCGAAAGCCTGGACCTGCCGCGCCCCCTGCCCCATCAATACGAATTCGCACGCCTCTCGCTCGGCTACACCGTCATGAGCAAACGCAAGCTCATGCAACTCGTCGATGAAAACCTCGTCACTGGCTGGGACGATCCCCGCATGCCCACCATCTCCGGCATCCGCCGCCGCGGCGTCACGCCCGAGGCCTTGCGCAATTTCGCCTACAATATCGGCATCACCAAATACAACGGCATCACCGATGTCAGCGTCCTGGAATTCGCCGTGCGCGAAGACCTTAACAAACGCGCCCAACGCCGCCTCGCCGTGCTGCGCCCCATCAAGGTCGTCCTCACGAACTATCCCGAAGGCAAGGTCGAGGAACTCAGCGCCGTCAACAATCCGGAAAACCCCATCTGCGGCGGACGCAAAATGCCGTTCAGCCGCGAGCTCTTCATCGAGCGCGATGATTTCCAGGAAGTCCCGCCGCCGAAATTCTTCCGCCTCAAACCCGGCGGCGAAGTGCGTTTGAAATACGCCTACATCATCAAGTGCGAGGAAGTCATCAAAGACGCCGCCGGCAATATCACCGAACTGCGTTGCACCGCCGACCTCGATAGCAAAACCGGCGGTGCCACCTCCGCCCGCAAGGTCAAAGGCACCATCCACTGGGTCAGCGCCGCGCACGCCGTGGACGCCGAAGTCCGCCTCTACGACCGCCTCTTCACCGTGCCCGAGCCCGATGCCGACGGTGATTTCAAAAAACACCTCAACCCGCACTCCCTCGAAGTCATCACCGCCAAATGCGAACCGAGCCTGAAAGACGCGAATTTTGAAGAACGCTATCAATTTGAACGGCTGGCCTATTTCGCCTTGGACAAAGACTCTCAGCTCTCAACTCCCAACCATAAACTGGTTTTCAACCGCACTATCACCTTGAAAGATGCTTGGGCGAAAGAAGCGCAGAAAGCCTGATTAAGAAGCGATCTCCAACAAAAAGCCGTCACCGCTGCCGCCCCGGGGCGTGATCATGCCCATAAAATGGTGACGATAAATAAACGTAACCGAAGACCGCTTCGGGAAACTTTGCCTTTAAGGCGCAACGTATGAAGAATCACGAAAAACTCTGCCTTTTGGTCTTTTTTATAATTTTCGCACATGTGTCATGTCCGATTAGCCTTTTGGGGCAGACTGGCTCCCCCGAAAAATCCCCGGCTGATGCTTCGCCATCAGCGGTAAAAAACCAGGGCCAGATTGATGAAGCGCAAACCACCAGGCAAAACCGGGAACTGCTATTAAAAAAACGCGAAGACGAAACTTTAAAATGGTGTCTCCAAAACACATTGGACGCCTATGAAAAATCAGCCCTGACAAATCCGGCCTGGAATACGCCGGTCAAAAATGCCATGACTGCCTATGCACAGCTTTGCGCCGGCGGCAATTATGGCGCGGAAGAATTTCAGATCGCCACAAATTGCGAGGCGGCCATTGATGCGGGCTGCAAAGACCCCTTCATTTCATATCTCAACACCAAATTCAATCTGGCTCACAAAGATTTTTACACGCCGGAAAACTTTCCTAGGTACCTCCATTTATTAAGCTCTAAAATGGGCATTTTGGCCCGTTCATATTGCCTTTCCGCCCCGGCATTAAACAATTCCGAATATCCTCCAATCTGTAAATTTTATGGCTCCATTTCGGCCGCCATAAGTTTGAGAGACATTCTCGCTGCCGCCCATGATCCCGAAGTCGCCACCATTTATGGCGGCCTTCGCCAAAGCGCGGCCACCAACCTGCTCCTCGCATTGCATGATAGAAACATGCCCCCGTCGCAAATATTTGAAAGTTGTGATTTGTTCTTGAATCACTTCGCGACCGGCGAGGCTGAATTGAAAACAGTTTATGAATCGATCGAACGGACTTTGTTTGAGAACCATGACCGGTATGTGGGATTGGTGGTCCGTGGAAGATTTTATATCGATTTCGCCTGGCTGGCCCGGGGCGGCGACTGGGCCGGCAATGTCACACCAGATGGTTGGGAAAAATTCAACGCGCGCCTGGAAGTTTCTGAAAAAGCTTTGAATGAAGCCTGGGATTTAAATCCCCAAGAACCGTTGATCCCGACAACCATGCTCACATTGGAACTGGGGCAAGGCAAGGGACGTGGCCGCATGGAAACTTGGTTTTTACGTGCCATGTCGCTGGACCCGGATAATGCAATCGCCTGTGACAAAAAGTCCATTTACTTGGAACCGAAGTGGTATGGCACCCGGGAAAAAGTCATGGTTTTTTGCCGGGATTGCCTGAATTCGTCCGCGTGGGGCGGCAAAGTTCCCCTGACTTTGGCCGATGAATACATCTCGATTCTTGAGGAATCGAAACGTGATATTCAGGCCGAGTTGATGAGCCGTTCGACAAATACCGATGATAACAACCCCATCGTTCTTCACAATCAGCCGGAAGAAAACTTTACCTGGAGCGAAGTCAAGACGGCCTTTGAAAAATATCTAAAAAACAACCCGGCGGACGTTCTCGAACGTCAGCGTTACATAAGGGACGCAATCAAATCAGGGCAATGGGATAGCGTAAAGGAACAATTGCCGATGCTTGGCGGCGCACACTATGCAGACATTTTAGGAAAAGAGGCGGTTTATGCATCGATTGTTGAAAAGGCGCAGGCAACTAATCGTGAAAACGCATACCTTATCCTGCCGCCAAAAATCTCCATGACTTCAAGAACTCCGGGCGGAGCAATTCGCCAAGGGGATACGGTTACGTTTACCACACGTGTGGAAGACCAGTTCGTGCCGGAAAACGGCAATGGCAGGATATATGTCAAAGTGCAAAATCACTATCAATGGAATTTTGAGGGAAAAAATATTCCGGATGCCACAAATTCAACGTACATACTGCAATCCGCCCAGCCTTCGGACAGCGGATATTATAGTGTCACCATAACCAATGCGGGCGGCAGCATGATGAATACCTTGTCCATTTTCATTCGAGATAGAGATTTTAGGCCTCATGCCCCAAAAATCATCTCACAACCGTATGAATTGGCCCGCAAGCTCGGGGAACACACCACGTTAAGAGTGTCAGTGCAAACGGGCATGCTATTTGACAGGTATAACACAAACAAATTTGGCTGGGTGTGGCAATTTAACGGAAAAGAGGTTCATGACGATACGAAAACCAATTCAAACTGGAATGGTTCGAGACAAGCCTTGATAGATTACGACATTAAAATTTTTAGCACGAACGATGTTGGTGAATATTCCCTCACTGTGACCAATTTGGCCGGAAGCGCGGTCAGTTCTAACATTTCACTTTCTATCAAAAATCCTTAGATGAAGTCACATTTTCATCATTGCTGCTGCCATGGATAATATGAAGCGGAATATTTTCGTCTACACCGGCCGCGCCCTGCCCGACGACTGCATGATGGAAACGCATGGCCATTCGCCGCGCAATCAAGGTCAACAATTTTAACGCAACTCCTCGCTCGCAAGTTTTTAGCTTCTCCAGAAGTTGAAACTTTTAACTATTCCGCCTCACCCAGCTTCTCCGTCAGCCACCCCTCCACCGGTTTCCTCAAATCCTGAAACCAAAACCCGATCACAAAATGATTCGCCTCCGGAATCAGTATCTTCTCGCTCCCAACCGGCGCAGCCTGTCTCATCAGCTCCAAATCCGCCGGCGGACAGATACCATCCTTCCCCGCCCCGATCAATAACACCGGCACTTTCATCTTGCCCAAGGCTCCCTCCGCCGTCCAATCAGCCCACTTGATGCCCAACTGCGGTTCCGCCAGCACGATAGCCTTCACCAGCTTGTTTGTGCTGAACGGCCAGTCAAGTTCCTTGGCAAAACGCGGAATGGCCTCGTCCAGCTTGTCATACGGCGCGATCGCCACCACCGTCTTCACCCGCGGATCGCGCGCCGCCCAAAACAATCCCATGTCCGCCCCGAACGAATGCCCCAGCACGCCCACTTCAGGATCGGACAATCCGTGCGCCGTCAAATAATCCAGGACTTGCACCAGATCCGTTGTCTCATATTTGCCCGCCGTGAAAGTCTTTCCCATCGAGCGCCCATGCCCTCGCAGATCCACCAGCACCACGCGATATCCCGCCTGCGCCAATACCACCGCCCACGGCAGCATCGTTTCCTTTTGCATCATATAACCATGCAACAGCACTGCCGTGCCACGCTGCTTCAGCGGAGTGACGATCCCATTCGTCTTAAACTTCATCCCTAGGTCAAAATTGGTTTCATATTTGTGCCGCGTCACTTTCCCCCAAACCTCGACATTATAATTGGCCGGCGGCAATTCCATCACGGACAGCGTCGCCTCCGGCGGCCCCACCGGCACCGTCAAATGCAGGCACGGATCATTTGTCCCGAATATTGTCCGCAGCCACTTTTTGCAATCCTTGTCTGAAAGACATTCATACTGGAGATTTGGCGCCTTTGCGATACGGTTGGCCAGCCCTTGCGCAGAGATGCACCCTGTGACAAACATCAACCCGATGGATGCAGCACATAAAACCAAAATTTTCCTAAAAGGTTCCAAATTCGTTTCTTTGACTCGAAAGTCAGGTTTCCGTTCATGCCGTCGTCATGTCCTGATTGCAAATCGCCCTCAATCTTGATCGGGATTTTGCAAATCGCCAGCCTAGGCATCAAAAACCTATGCAATCGGCCAAACTTCTCATAGCCTGCCATGGCACACCCCAAGCTACAAACCATTGGTTAACTATCATTACACATTATGAAAAACACCATCGCTTTTAAACCCGCCATCTGCTCGCTCGGAATCTGTGCGGCGCTGGCCTTATTTATGACGGGCTGCGCCAGCCCGGATGAACATTCTTACAACAAAGATTTTGGCGAAAGCCTTCCCGCCCAGCCGATCTACTCGATACAAAACGAGGATGCTGACCACTTCATCCTAAAAGTTCATCAAGGCGTGCCCTTGAATGGCGCCGGACGGACGATCAACGTCAAAGAAGCAGCCTCCGGCGTGGCCAAGGCTGAAGCCGAACGGCTCGGCTGGAAAAAATGGGAACTCAACTACATCCAGGAAAAAGATCAGGGCTGGATGCACGTCGTCGTCGCGAAAGTCGACCGCAAACCTTACTCGGAACCGACCTTTGGCGCGCCCACCGGCAATCCTTGAATCCTGCTCACAAGCAGCGCGGAGAGATGCAAATCAGCCAGTTGCACTGCCCCAACCTTGAAAATTGGGCGTTAAATGTTGGAAGTTGAATGTTCCGATTCAGTCCCTTTGAGCACCTATGAGCACGCAAATTAAGACACTGCCACCGTTCTCCAAACTTGCATTTTATCCGCAGGTGCCGCACTTTGACCGACACAATTTAACTACTAACCAACAACCAAAATAAAATTATGGCACACGAACTCCCTCCTCTTCCTTACGCGGCTGACGCTCTCGAACCGCATTTTGACAAGGCCACGATGGAAATCCATCACGACCGCCACCACAAGGCCTACGTCGACAATCTCAACAAGGCCCTCGCCGGCAACACCGCACTCGAAGCCAAATCCCTCGAAGCGCTCATAAAAGACCTCGCCGCCGTTCCTGATGCCATTCGCGGCCCCGTCCGTAATAACGGCGGCGGTCACTGGAACCATTCCTTCTTCTGGAAGATTCTCGGCCACGGCGCCGGCGGCGCGCCTACCGGCAAGCTTGCGGAAGACATCAATAAATCTTTCGGCAGCTTTGATGAATTCAAGGCCAAGTTCGAAGCCGCCGGCATCGGCCGTTTCGGCAGCGGCTGGGTCTGGCTCGTTTCCAACAACAACGAACTCGCCATCGTCTCCACGCCCAACCAGGACAACCCGCTCATGGGCAAAGCCGTCGCCGGCTGCGAAGGCACGCCCATCATCGGCTGCGACGTCTGGGAACATGCCTACTATCTGAAATATCAAAACAAACGTGCCGACTTCCTGAAAGCCTTCTGGAACGTCGTCAACTGGAGTGCCGTCAAATATTGATCCGTAGCAGCCGAGGTAACGAAGCTCAAAAATAAAGAACGCGCCGACGCAAGTCGGCGCGTTTTTTATTTCAATATCTGGTGGGGCGAGACTCCGTCGAGCCCTAACTTCACTGCCTCACTTCAACTTCAAAAAATTCTTCAAAATCGTCCGCCCGCTCTCCGTCAAAATGCTTTCCGGATGGAACTGTACGCCCCAGATTGGCAGCGTCTTGTGTTTGATACCCATGATTTCGCCCTCCTCCGTCTCGGCCGTGATCTCCAGTTCCGGCGGCAACGTATCACGCTTGATCACCAGCGAATGATACCGCGTCGCCAAGAACGGATTCGGCATCCCCTCGAAAACACCCTTCCCATCATGTTTGATCGGTGAAGTCTTCCCATGCATCATCCGGTAATTCACCACCACTTCCGCACCGAACGTATGACCGATGCATTGATGCCCCAAGCAAACGCCAAAAACCGGGATGCCTTCCTCCGCGAACGTGCGGATGACATCGTTGGAAAGCCCCGCTTCCTTCGGCGAACACGGTCCCGGCGAAACCAAAATACGTTCCGGCTTCAGCGCGCGAATCTGCTCGATCGTGACTTCATCATTCCGCCGCACCTGCAAGTCCACGCCCAGTTCCCCCAGATATTGCACCAGGTTATAGGTGAACGAATCGTAGTTGTCCAAAACGAGAATCATATCGCGGCGGACAAACTACATCACCTTCCCGAAAACAAAAGCGGAAATGAGTTTCTTACCGGTCGACCAACCCAAAGTTCCCTGCATCATCGTCACAACAACCGCGCCACCACCGGTTCATTGGCCGGCAAAAATTTCAGGATATGCGCCAGTGCCGCTTCGTTCCCGCAAAAATCCTGGCGCAAAATGTTTTCGCGATACATCCCTAGCTGCCCGATAAACTCCGTCATCTTTACTGGAAAATCGCGCAGATCATCGCACATCACACCATAGCCGAGGTCTTGCAGATAGCGCGCATTGAGCCATTGTTCGAACTGCCACGCGACCGGCAGGGAAAACACCGGCTTGCCCAGGTATAACGCCTCGCTCATCAGCGTATAACCGCCGTTCGTCAAAACCCACGCCGCCGTGCCCACCTCTTCAATGAACCGCGCATCTGAACGCGGATAGTAACTGACGTTGCCGTCCTCGCTCTCGGTTGCATTTTCGTAGGCGAAGACCTTGAACTTGAAGGGAAGCTGCTTGAGCAATTCCGGCAAACGCGTGAAAGAACTGCTGGTCTGGTAAACCACCACGTGCCCGTCAGCACGCGGGGTGATCTCCCGGACCTTTTCGCGCAAGATGGGCGGGTAAAAATGGACATTCTTGCCTGCTGGCACCGGCGGATAAAAGAAGGACGTCGCCAGCCGCGCCTCCACATAATAATCTGTCAATCCCACCACACTCCGCGCCGCCAAGGCTGGTATACGTTGATCCAACGGCAAGGACGGTCGCGCAAAAGGGATCACCCCCTGATGATCCAGGCTGATGCAGCGCAGTCCCGTGACACACGCCGCCCGGGGCAAAAATGGTTCAAAATCCGTAATCGCGAGATCCGGCTGCCACTCTTCGATCAGGTCGGTGATTTCACGGATAACCCGCCCCCGTTGCCGCAGCAGCGGCAGGTTGCCCCAAAAACTGGCCACGAGTTCTACGCGGTTGTTTCGATAGACAAAGGTAAATCCCGGTATCTCCCGCACATCCGGCAGGCGTGGATTGAGAACTTTGAAAGCCTTGTGGCTGGCCAGCACCTTTACTTGGTGCCCCAGGCTGGTCAGCGCCCGTGTGATGGTGAGAACACGCGACGAATGTCCCTGCCCTTCACCGCAGCAGCTGTAGAGAATGCGCGCCATTTTCCGCCTTGATTGTCACGGAGGGACGCGCAGATACAAATGACAGTTTGGTTACGATTCTGTGAATATGATATTTCAATGCGCGTTAAAATATCCCGTCACATCATCCAACACCGGCGCCAGCCATTGATACGGTGACACCATCGCCAGCACCACCGTCGCATGCCCACGTTTGGGATATGTGATGTACTCCACCTGTCCGCCCATCTGGCGGATGCGTGCCGAAAGATTCTCCGCATTGGACGGCGCCACGATTTTATCCTTCAAGCCTTGCACCAGCAGCATCGGCGGCTCTTTGCCGTCCACAAATGTGATCGGCTCAATTTTCGGGTCGATCACCGTGCTGTTCGTGGCCATCCCAAAAACCTCGCGATCCCACGGATTCGGCGTAAAGTCATACGGCCCCGATAGCGTCGCCGTCGCTCGGATCACATTCCGATCCAGTCCGACGCCGCGTAGATACTCTGCATCCAGCGTAAGCAAAGCCGCGATGTGCGAACCGGCGGAATGTCCCATCAGATAAAGCTGGTTCGTGTCACCGCCATAATCAGAAATATTGTCCCGCACCCAACGCACTGCCTCCGCACCATCCTCGACAAAACCCGGAAAAATCACCGCCGGATATACGCGGTAATCCGGCAGCACCACGATGAATCCTTTCGACGTCAGCGCCTTTGCGACAAAACGGTAATCTTTTTTGCTGCCCTCACGCCAAGAGCCGCCATAAAAGAAAATCACCACCTTTGTTCCCGGCATCATTTTCTTGGGGACATACACATCCAGCTTTTGCCGCGGATCCGTGCCGTATGGGATATCGACCGTACGCTGATAACCGCGATGCGAAACCGTGGCATCAAGCAGCCGCAATTTCGAGCACCCCGTCAGCCCCATGGCTGCCACCAACAACAACGAGATCGAAATCAGGATGAACATGCGTCCGGTATTCAAGCCCGCCCTCCAAACTTGCCCCGCTTGGACGACCGTTTCAAAGCCACGAACCAAATCCACAATATGAACACACCTTGAAACGGCAGACGCACCCAAAGTACCCACGTCGCGATATGAAGTTGCCCCGGATGTTGCAGCATGTAGATGTTTGCCGGCAAAATCGCGATCAGCAAAACGATCAAACCCCACCCTGCCGCCTGCCGCACCGCCGGGATCAAAAGGCCCAGTCCGCCCGCCATTTCCGCTGCTCCGCTGATCGCCACCATCGCTTGCGGCGCCGGAATATAGGGCGGCATGATTTGCAGATACAGTTCCGGCTTTAGAAAATGAAACACCCCTGCCACAATGAAGAAAACCGCCGCGAGCCACCGCAAAATCATTCGCATCAATTCCATTACCACGAATGTAGGCCGGTTTTGTCCAACCGCCAAAATTTAATTAAAGTTGCTTGCGCCCGCGCTTCTCGGATGAGAAGCGGCTTCCGTCTGACGCTCCTTGGCGTATCGGTCAATTTGACCTGAAAATCTTAACTCAAGCCGTCACGTCCAAAAGTTGCGTGCGCTTGGCTTGGATCGCAGTTTGGCTGCCATCCGTGTTGGCCGTGCCGTTGGTCGTCTTGTCAGCGCCCTGTTTTTTTTGCGCCTTCTGGGCTTGTTTGGCTTGCTCCATCTGGATTTCCGTCTCCACGTTCTGGATCTCTTCCGTCAATTCCTTGATCTTTTCCGCCTTGGTCTTGGCGTCATCCGTCTTGCTCTTGTTTTCATCCCGCAACGATTTCTGCAGATCCTGCAGATCCTTTTCGAGCTTGTCCAAGGTGGTCGATCCGCCCGCGCTGGCACTGGAGGAACTGACACCGGTAAAATTGGAGGATGTGGCGGTGATGGTCATGAAATATATCGGTTTCAATGCTGCCGATGCCACCAAACAGACGGCATGGTTTTCGGCGGCGGAAACAACCGGCTGCTTTCCGTTGAAGAATTATCGGCGCCCAAAGCGACGACTTGAGCCCAATCTCTCAACGTGGCCGGCTGCAATGATTCCGTTTGACGCGTGCGTCATCAGACAGAATCATTATGCATGGAATCGGCCACCTCTGCCCCCGCCAGCGCACCCGTCTTGTGCGTGGATCGCGTGACTAAAAGTTATCAGACGCGCTGCGTGCTGAATCAAGTCTCCTTCCGCCTTGCCGCCGGCGAACGTGTCGCCCTCGTCGGCCCGTCCGGTTGTGGCAAAACCACCCTGCTCAACTGCCTCGGCGGTGTGGACCGCGCCGACAGCGGCTCCATCCAGTTGCTCGGCGCCTCCTTGGAGAATTTGTCCAGCGATGACCTAGCCACCGTTCGCCGCCAGCGTATCGGCACCATTTTCCAGTTCTTCCACCTGCTCCCCACGCTCACCGCGTTCGAAAACATCGAACTGCCCATGCAGTTGCTCAATGTCCCCGCCCGCGAACGCCGCGAACGCGGCTTGGACCTGCTCTCCCGCATAAAACTCACCCACCGCGCCGATGCCCTGCCCGGCCAGCTTTCCGGCGGCGAAATGCAGCGCATCGCCATCGCCCGCGCGCTTGCCCATCGCCCCGCGCTAATTCTCGCCGATGAACCCACCGGCAACCTCGATTCTGCCAACGGCGAAAATATCCTCGATCTGCTCGCGGAACTCTCCACCGAGTTGCGCACTGCCATGCTCATGGTCACGCACAGCACCGATGCCGCCCGTATCTGCCACCGCACCCTGCACATGCGTGATGGCGTCATCATCAAGGAAACCACAGCCGCATGAACGGACTTCGCGCGTGGCCCATGATCGGCCTGTTGCTGCGACGTTTCACGTTGCGGCACTGGCGTTCCGCCCCGCGTTCAACCGCCCTGCAGATTCTCATCCTCGCGCTCGGCATCGCCGTCTTCTTTTCCATCCGCCTCGCGAACCGCGCCGCTGTCGGCAGCTTCCAAAATTTCACTGGCCTCCTCTCCCAATCCAGCGACTGGCAAATCAACGCCACCGCCGGCGAACTCCCCGCTTCCGTTCTCGGTGAACTGCGCTTAGCCATGGGCGATAAACCGCTGGAGATCGTCCCCGTCCTCGAAACCACCGCCGTTCTCGCCAACACTAACAAAATTGGCGAACACATCGGCGCGCGCGCCACCTACCATTTGCTTGGTCTCGACCTTGTCGCCGTCCAGAACCTCGCCTCTGCCGACGACAACGACCGTACCTGGTTCAATCAGCAATCCGGCGCCACCAATTACACCGGCGGCAACCGCTTCTGGCAGTTGCTTAGCCAGACCAATTCCGTCTTCATCAGCCCGGCGCTGGCGAAGACCCTGCACCTCAATCTCGGCGACCATCTGCCTGTCGTCGTCGATGAAAACGTGGTCAACCTCGAAATCGCCGGCATCATTCCCACCTCGCCCGCCCGCCCGCAACCGCCCGAAAATTTGCTTGTGATGGATCTGCCCGCATTGCAAACCATCGGCCATCGCGAAGGCAAACTGGACCGCGTCGAGTTCGTCGTGCCCGATGGCCCGCACGCCGATCTTCGCCGCAGTGAACTCCGCGCCAAGATCGCCGCGCTCGGCCAAGGCCGCTGGCAGGTGTTTTCGCCCGCCGACCGCCGCGCCAGCGCCGCCACCATGACCCGCGCCTTCCGGATGAATCTCACCATCCTTTCACTCATCGGCCTGCTCGTCGGCTTGTATCTCATTTTTCAAAGTCTCGATGGTGCCGTCGTCCGGCGCCGCGAGGAGATCGGCGTGCTGCGCTCGCTCGGCATCACGGAAAAGACCATCCGCCGCGTCTGGCTCCTCGAAGCCGCGCTGCTCGGCCTCATCAGCGGCGTGCTCGGTGCGTTGCTCGGGTGGGGCGGCGCCCAGTTCGCCGTGCGCTTTGTCGGCCGCACCGTGAACGCCCTTTACTACGCCACCACTGTGCAATTCGCTCAACTCGACCTCACCGAATTCAGCATCGCCGTTGCGCTTGCCGTTGCCGCCAGCCTCGTCGCCGGCTGGTGGCCTGCGCGACAAGCCGCCCGCATTCCGCCCGCGCAAATTCTTTCCCGCCACGCCGCCAGCCAGGAACGCCATACCGTGCTGCATTCCGCCGGACTTGGTTTTGCGTTGCTCGCCATTGGTGCCGCGCTCATCTTCCTGCCGCCGCTTCGCTTCTCCGGCGCACTGCGTTTTCCACTGGGCGGTTACGCCTCCGCTCTGGCCCTGATTGTCGGTGGCGGAATTCTGTGCGGTCATCTGCTGCGAAGGATCGCAAAAGCCCTGCGCTTCACCGGCCAATATTCTCTCGCCGCCAAGCTCGCCACCAGCCACCTGATGCAGACCTCCAGCCGCCACCGGCTCGCCGTGGCCGGCCTGCTCTGCGCCATCACCATGGCCGCCGGCATGCTTATCCTCGTGTCCAGTTTTGAAACCACCATGCGCGGCTGGATCAGCAACACCTTTCAAGCTGACCTCTATATCCGCAGCGACGGTGCGCAAAACCCCTCCACTCAAAACCGCATCTCGCCCGCCACATGGCACACCATCGCCACCAATCCCATGGTCGCCGATGCTAACGTCATGCAATCCGCCGCCATCGAGATCGGCGGCGTTAGCACCATGTTCGTCGGTGTGGACATGGGTTTCTCCCAACGTCATCCCAACCTCACCTGGCGGCAGCCGCCGCTCGACGACAAAATCTACGACCCCGCCCAGAACGAACATCTCGCACTCATCAGCGAAAGCTTCTCCGACCGTTTCCGCGTCCGCCGCGGCGACAGCATTACGATCCCCACACCAGCCGGGAACAAACAACTCACCATCGCCGGCGTGTTTTCCGATTACGGCAACGAACGCGGCGCACTCCTCGTTGACCGCCGCCACTTCGCCGCGTGGTACGGCGATGAACTCGCGACCAGCTTAATCCTCTTCACCCGCCCCGACGTGGCGCCAGATGCCGTACAGTCCGATCTCGAAGCGCAATTCCCCGGCCTCTCGATCATGACAAATCGTTATCTCCGCACTGAAATCTTGCGCGTCTTCCGCCAGACTTTTTCCGTGACCTACGCCTTGGAACTCATCGGCATCATCGTCGCCGTCATCGGCCTCGGCATGACCCTCTCGAGCATCTTGCTTGATCGCCGCGCCGAACTCACCACGCTCCGCGCCCTCGGCTGGCGTCGTCACGAAATGGCCCGCGCCACCGCCGTCGAAGGCGCGCTGCTCTCTCTCTGCGGCGTGATCGGCGGCATCGTCGTGAGCCTCGGCCTTGGTTGGATTCTCATCTACATCATCAACAAACAAAGCTTCGGCTGGACGCTCCAATTCGCGATCCCTTGGCTCGCGCTCGCCGCCCTCGGCCTGCTCGTCATCGCCACCGGAACCGTCGTCGCCTATTTCGTCGGCCGCTGGGGCTCCGGCCTCCCCGCCGACCGCGAGGAATGATATGAAAATCTCAAAGTCACATCGCTTGTCTAGGCGCCAGGTAGGGCGCGTCACTCCGTGCGCGCCGCCGACTGCCAACCAACGCGTTCAAAAGACAAAGACCTGCCTGCTCCTGTTGTGCCTCGTCAGTTCTATTTTACTGTTGGTATCCGTACCCGCGTTAGCCGACACCCCCACCCACACCCCCGATGGCTTCGCCCTGCCCCAATCCGGCCACGCATTTTCTTTCCCGCGCGACCATGGCAGCCACGACGATTTCAAGATCGAATGGTGGTACATCACCGGCCATCTGTTCGGCGATGACGGCCGCCGCTTCGGCTTTCAAGCCACGTTCTTTCGCAGCGCCGCTTCACCCACCGATCAAACCCTTGCCAACAATCCCGGCTTCGGCCATGAAAAATTGTTCCTCGCGCACATGGCGTTGCTTGATGTGAAGTCCGGAAATTTCATCCATCAACAACGCCTGAACCGCGATGGCTGGGACGCTTTCTCTGCCACCAACGGCCTTGATGTCCGCAACAGCAACTGGTCATTGCGTATGACCGATACCAATCGTGAAACCATGGACCTCCACGGCTCCTTCGGCAACGAAACCTCGCTCCAACTCGAATTGCAGCCGCGCAAACCCTTGGTGATCTTTGGCCAAAACTCCGTCTCTCGCAAAGCTGCCGACCCGTCCGCCGCCAGCTACTACCTCACCTTCCCACGCCTCCAAGCCACCGGCGAAGTGCGTCTTGATGCCGGCACAAATCATGTGCACGGCGAAGCTTGGATGGACCACGAAATTAGCAGCAGCCAGCTCGGCACCGAACAGGCCGGTTGGGATTGGTGCTGCTTGCAGTTTAAAGACGGCCGCGAAATCATGGCCTACCGCATGCGCCGCAAAGACGGCACCCAAGACCCATATTCAACCCTCGCCTGGGTATCGACCAACGACATCATCACGCACCTTCCTTCAACCGAATTGAAAATGGAAACCGTCTGCACCTGGAAAAGTCCCGTCACCGGCGCAGTGTATCCCGTGAGCATCCGGTTGCAGACGCGCGACCCGCAATCAAACCAGCCCGTCAGCTTCCTGCTCGAACCGCTCGCCGATAATCAAGAACTCGCCGGCAACGGTGGCCCCGTCTATTGGGAAGGCGCCTGCCGCATCCGCGATGAAGCCGGCAAAGAACTCGGCTCCGCCTTCCTCGAACTCACCGGCTACGACGGCAACCTCCAGAAAAGCCTCCGTTAACCATGGCCATATTCACCGCGAGCTCACTGCCATAGTTGCGTCTTTCGAGAGAGGAAAAGCGTGATGGGTGGATTATAACCCACGATATCCATATCCAGTTGGACAGGTAGGGCGCGTCGCTCCGCGCGCGCCGCAATTGCCAACCAAAGTACCCATTAACCCAAAATGGAGTCTTTGCAAAAACGCCTTCCGGTCCGTGGACCCTTGGAAGAGAGAGGGCGAAATGCAACCCGCCCGCAACCTTCTGCTCAACATCATTCAAATGCCAAAGAGCATCCAGGGACTGGCCCCCTCTCCAAAAGTGAGGGGCTCAAGCCTTGAAAATTCTCACCCCTTCTTCGCCAGCCGTAAAATCTTCACCGTCTCCGGCAATTTATAATGCCGCTTCAATCCCACATCCCCCAGCATCCCCGCCGGCACCCGCGCCACAAATTCTGGAAAACTTTTCTCCACGCGATCCTTCAATAATTTCTGACCCGCCTTGGATGCCCAGAACTCCTCCTCGATCTTTATCAACGCGATCGCCGCCTCGTCATTCGTCATGTTCTCGCGCTTGGCCAGCGCCCAGAGCATTTCCTGATCGCCCGGCAACGCCACGGGGAACGACACGAACTTCAACGTGATCTCCTGCTCCGCGCTCGTTTCCGAACCCGGCGGACGCACCGGAATCCGGCTGTGAAATTGCGTGCCGTCCGGCAAAGACACATCCACCCGCAACCCCTTGCCGTCATCGTTCGGCTCGATGTCCAGATCCGCATCGCCCAGTCCGGCGATCAGTTGCTGCTTCACTTCTTCGATGGTCTTTTCATCCAAGTTCGGCAACTCGATCCGCTCGCAAAATTTCTCAAACGACTTCACCCGGTTCTTGGCGCGTAATTCTTCCTGGCACGCGATGTAAATCCGCTCCGCGAACTCCGCGTCCGGCGCGATCTTCGGCAAAATGCTGCGCAACAGATCCAACAACTGCGCCTGTTCGTCCTGTTTGGACTTCGCCGCTTTTTTTTCTTTGGCCATAAAATTTAATTAATTGCTTTTATTCTTATTCAACTCCGCCGCTCAACGTAGGGCAGGCTTTCCAGCCTGCCGGTGCTGGGGACTTTCCAGTCCCCAGTTC
>DASZCA010000262.1:0-8979 GCA_035943555.1 Verrucomicrobiia bacterium | reverse complement strand
CGAGCCATCAAGATGATCCGGCTGGATCAAAAACTCTTGGGAACGGTCATGACCTTAGCGGAAATCAAAACCTTGAACAGCCACAGAATCCTGTGGCCACAGATTCATGGGGGTATTGGCTGCCAAACAGCCGCGCGTCTTTGCGTTGAAATTTCCCCGCGTTTGCCGCATCTTTCCCGCCGCACAATTTCTATGGCTGAAAAACCGAAGCAAGTTTACGACGAAAGCAAGATCAAGACGCTGTCCTCGCTGGAGCATATCCGGCTGCGCACCGGCATGTACATCGGGCGCATCGGCACGGGCGCGCATCCGGATGACGGCTGCTATGTGCTGCTCAAGGAGGTCGTGGATAACGCGATCGACGAGTTCATCATGGGCAACGGCAAGGAAGTCCAGATCGGCCTCGACGGCAACAAGGTCAGCGTGCGCGATTTCGGCCGCGGCATCCCGCTGGGCAAGGTGGTGGACTGCGTTTCCAAGATCAACACGGGTGCGAAATACAATGACGACGTTTTCCAGTTCAGCGTCGGCCTCAACGGCGTCGGCACAAAAGCCGTCAATGCGCTCTCGAAAAACTTTTTTGTCCGCAGCCATCGCGATGGTGAATTCGCCGAGGCGAGCTTCAAGATCGGCAAGCTGAAGAAGGAAGACGCGGGCAAGACGAAGGAGCCGAACGGCACGCTCATCGAGTTTGAGCCGGACGAAGGCATCTTCAAAAGCAGTGAGTTCAAGCTGGAACACGTCGAACGCCGTTTGCGGCATTATAGCTATCTCAACACCGGGCTGAAGCTGGTGCTGAACGTCGTGGGCCAGGAACCGAAGTCCTTTCAATCGCGCCATGGCCTGATGGATCTGGTGATGGAAGATCTCGCGACCGACGGCAGCGAGCCGATCTACGCGCCCTTGCATTACAGCGGCAAGACGCTGGAATTTTGTTTTACCCACAGCAATTCACGCTACGGCGAAACGTTTTTCTCGTTCGTCAACGGCCAGTACACGAGCGATGGCGGCACGCACTTGAGCGCCTTCCGCGAAGGTTTGCTCAAGGCGGTGAACGAATATTGCAACGGCAAATACGAGGGCGATGACGTGCGCGAATGCATGGTCGGCGCGGTGGCCATCCGCCTGAAAGATCCGCTGTTCGAATCACAGACAAAGAACAAGCTGGGCAACACGGAAATCCGCACGGAACTGGTGAACAGCGTGCGCGAGGAACTGCTGCATTTCTTCCAGCGCAACAAGCAGATCGCGGAGACGATCATCGCGAAGGTCAGGGACACGCAGGAATTGCGCAAGGAACTGCAGAACGTGAAGAAGCTCGCGCGCGACCGCGCCAAGGCGATCACGTTCCGCATCCCGCAGTTGAAGGACTGCAAAAACCATTTCGACAAGAAAAAAGACAAGGGCCGGGGCACGATGGTCTTCATCTGCGAAGGCCAGTCCGCCGCCGGCTCCATCACGAGCTGCCGCGACGTGAACAACCAGGCCGTGTTCGTGCTGAAGGGCAAACCGCTCAATGTCTGGGACCTTAAGCGCGACGTGATGTACAAGAACGACGAGATGTACAATCTCATGCAAGCGTTGCAGGTGGAAGACACCACCGAGAGCCTGCGTTATGACAAGGTGATCCTCGCGACCGACGCGGACGTGGACGGCATGCATATCCGCAACCTGATGATCACGTATTTCTTCAAGTTCTTCGAACAGCTTGTCCACGACGGCCATGTGCATGTCTTGGAAACGCCGCTGTTCCGCGTGCGCAACAAGCAGGAGACGATCTATTGCTATAGCGAAGCCGAACGCGATGCGGCGTCCGCGAAGCTTGGCGGCAAGCCGGAGATCACGCGGTTCAAAGGCCTGGGCGAAATCAGCCCGAAAGAATTTCAGCAATTTATCGGCAAAGGCATGCGCTTGAGCAAGGTCGAGTTCGCGCCGCGCGCGGAGTCCGGGCCGATCTTTGACTTTTACATGGGCAAGAACACGCCGGAGCGCAAGGACTACATCATGGACAGCCTCGTGGTGCCGGTGGAGGATTGAATTGCCATTTGCCAAACTTTTACCAGCAGGTTAGTTTTGAGCTGCCATGAATACTTTGGCTGAAATCCAAGATGCCGTTGCCCATTTGCCCGGTAACGAACGGAAAGCATTGCAACTTTGGCTCAATTCTCAAAACTCGCCGGAATTGACAGCTCAAGAAGAGCAGCGCTTATTGCGCTCGCTGGATGAGGCCGTCCGCGATATCGATGCCGGCAAGGGGGTTTCGTTGGATGAAGTCCGCAAAAAGGTGGGCTCATGGTCTGGAAGATAATCTTTTCGCCGCAAGCCATTGCGGATCTGGAGGCGGCAGTTCGTTTTATCGCCAAAGAAAATCCGGAAACGGCCATGCATTTTGGCAATGAACTCATTGATCGCGTGGCGATTCTTGAAAATTTTCCTTTGCTTGGCCCGTCATACCCAAAGCGTCCCGCTGTCCGTAAATTGATTTCACGTCCTTATATTATTTTCTACCGCGTTCGGGAATCGGACAACACCATTGACATACTGCGTTATTGGCATGGGGCGCAACGTGATCCTGGCGCGGGCACATTGGGCTGATTTTTTCACGCAGCAATCTTGCCGCGTCCGCCGGCTTCTGGCTTAATACGCGCCGCTTTATCTCATGTCAGACAAACGTAAAAAACCGTCCGATCAACCGGAACTGCCCGTCGCCGGCGCGCCCGCCGCGCCGGTGGACGCCAAATCTTCGAAGAAGAAGGCCGCGGAAACCAACGGCAATGGCGAACAACACATCGTCGCCGAGGTGGTGGAACCGATCGTGCACAAGCCGTTCGACCCGAAAAAACTGGCCGTGGGGCTGCACACGCGCGTGGACCGCGGATTTCTCGATTACGCGAGCTATGTCATCCGTGACCGTGCGATCCCAAATTTGGCGGACGGTTTGAAGCCGGTGCAACGGCGTATCATGCATGTGTTGCACACGCTGGATGACGGCCGTTTCATCAAGGTGGCAAGCGTCACCGGTGAAACGATGAAGTATCACCCGCACGGCAATGCGTCCATCGACGATGCGATCGTGGTGCTGGCGAACAAGCGTTATCTCATCGAAGGGCAGGGGAACTACGGGAATATTCACACGGGCGATCCCGCCGCCGCGCCGCGCTATATTGAATGCCGCCTGACGGAACTCGCGCGCACTGAATTGTTCAATGACCAGATCACGGATTTTGTTTCGACCTACGACGGTCGTAACAAGGAGCCGGTGACATTGCCGTGCAAGTTGCCGCTCACGCTGATGCTTGGAACGGAAGGCATCGCCGTCGGTCTGGCGGCGCGGTTGTTGCCGCATAATTTTCCGGAGTTGTTGGAAGCGCAGATCGCCATCCTCAAGAAGCAGCCGTTCAAATGTCTGCCGGATTTTCAAACCGGCGGATTGATGGACGCGCGTGATTATCAAGATGGCAAAGGCTCGGTGAAGGTTCGCGCCCGCATCAAGGTGAAGGACGAGTCCACCGTGGTCATCACGGAAATTCCGCCGACCACGACGACCGATTCGCTGCTCGCGTCCATCGAAGACGCCATCCGCAAGGGCAAGCTCAAGATCAAATCCATCAACGATTTCACCTCGGAAAGCGTCGAGATCGAGATCCGCTGTCCGCAGGGGGTGGATGCGGAGAAGATGGTGGATGCGCTATACGCCTTCACCGATTGCGAGACGACGATTTCCAGCCGCATCATCGTCATTAAAAATAACCGGCCGGTCGAGCTGACCGTGAGCGAAGTGCTTCACGAGAACACGGACCAACTGGTGGTGATCCTCAAGCGCGAACTGGACTTGCGTGAAAGACAGCTCATCGACGAACTGCATTATCGCACGCTCGAACGTATCTTCATCGAGGAACGCATCTACAAAAAGATCGAGTCATGCAAGACGAACGAGGCGGTCATGGCGGCGGTCTATGACGGGTTCAAGCCGTTCAAGAAAGAATTGATCCGCGACATCATCGATGCGGACGTGGAAAAGCTGCTGCAAGTGCGCATCCGCCGGATTTCGCTGTTCGACATCAACAAGCACCGCGAGGAGATGGAGAAGACGAAGGCGGAACTCGACGAAGTTCGCAAGAATCTCAAAGGCCTGACGAAATACGTCATCGCCCATCTGGAAGCGTTGCTGGAAAAGTACGGCCCGCAATATCCGCGCCTGACCACGAAATCCGCGCGTCACGAAGAAGTGGATGCGAAGGCCGTGGCGTTCAAGGCCTTCAAGGTCAGCTACGACCGCGAGACCGGCTACGTCGGCTACAAGGTCGGCGGCGAGGAATTCAAGCTGGAGTGCACGAAGTTCGACAAGCTCCTGCTCGTCTTCCGCGACGGCACGTACAAGGTCACCGAATTGCCGGAGAAATTATTCGTGGGCCAGGAGCTGTTCTATTGCGGCCTGCCGGAGCGCGAGAAGGTATTCACCTGCGCGTATACGGACCGTGAGGCGAGCTATCTCAAGCGGTTCACATTCGGCGGCACGATCATGAACAAGGCGTATTCATGCATCCCGGAAAAATCACGCATCCTGTACTTTGCGCCGGAAACGCCGAAGACGTTATACATCCGCTACAAACCGGCGCCGCACCAGAAAGTCTCGCAGCAGACCTGTGATCCGTCGCAGGTCGAAGTGAAAAATCCCAAGACGTTGGGCCGGCAGATTTCGATCAAGGACATCTCGTCCGTGACCGCCGAGCCGACGCGCGGTTGGGATGAAAAAGAGGCGACGACGAAGATCGTGTTTGCGTAAACACGGCGCCGGCCGCAAGCCAATGAACAACTTGACTTGCGGGTGGCGCGATTGAAAAATCTGCCGCACTAATGTCTGCGGAGATTCATCCTGCAAATCGGGCTGCCGCCGGCGAGGGGCCCGCATATAGTTTTCTTCCACCGTGGACCTGGCCGATTCTGGCGTCGGCACTTGCGTGGCTGGTGATTTTCATCGCGATTCCTGCGGGCCGCCAGAATTTTCCGCTCGGAGATGACTGGGCTTTCGCGCATGGCGCGATCTGGTTTGCACATGGCCGGGGCATTCATTATTCGGATTGGGCCAGCATGCCGCAACTGGGTCAGTGGTTGTGGTCTTGTCCGTTTTTATCCCTCACCAGCCTGTCGCACGTGGCGCTGCGGGTGTCGGTCATCGTTTTGTCATGGCTGGGGCTGGCCGCCTTTTATGACCTGATGCGGCAGGGGGGAATCTCCGCGCGGCTGGCGGCGCTGGCGGCGTGTGTGCTGGCCTTGGACCCGGTTTTTTTTGTTTCGCAAGGGACGTACATGACGGATGTGCCGGCCTTGTCCTTTGGTTTGCTGGCCTTGAATTTTTATGCGCGTGCGCTGGCGGGGAAAAATGTGCGCTGGCTGATGGCGGCGCTGTGCTTGGCGGTCCTGGCGGTCATCACCCGACAAACGATGCTCGCGGTGCCGGTGGCCGCAGGGTTGCTGCTGTTGCGGGACCGTGAAATCAGGTGGAAACCGGTCTGGCTGCTTTCGATGATGATACCGAGTGTGGTTTGCCTTTACACAGCATGGTGGTTTTCCCGCCGCCCGGATGTGCTGCCCATGCAGCCGGTCTTCAGTTTATCAGAAATCCTTTTCCGCCCGTTCCTGGCAATCCATTTATGCGGTCTGGTCGCTTTTCCGCTGTGCCTGCTGGTGCCATTTCCGAAAAATCGCAATCTCCTGACCGCGTGCCTGCTGGTGGTGCTGTTCGCGGCGGTCGGGGTTTTTTATTTTTATGGCGGCCTGCCGTACGGCGGCCTGTTTCCGTACAGCACGGGCATGTTAAGCCCGTGGGGAACGTACTCGCCGGGTTTGGTGATGGGACAGCGCGATATTTTGCTGACGCAGCCTTGGCGGACCTTGTTCACCGTTTTGGGTTGTCTGGGGGCGGCGCAAATCCTGGCCGTGCTGGTGGAACGGATCCGCGCCCGAAAATTCCCGGGCATATTGGCGATCTTCACGTTTCTGCAATTTCTCATCATCCTGACGTTGCCGGGCATGACGGACCGTTATCTGGAAGTGCTTTTTCCCGGCGCCATTTTTGTCATTGCGACCCGGGGTGCCATTTCCCGTCCCCGTTGGTTAGCCGCCGTGGCGGTGACGGGGTTGTGCGGGCTGGTCTCGGTCGCATTGCTGCATGACTGGCTTTCGTGGAATTCAGCGCGCTGGGACTTGGGCCGGCAGGCCGTGGCCGCGAAAGCCGTCCCGCCGGCTGACATCGAGGGCGGTTTTGAATGGAACGGCTGGTATACCTGCCCCGAACCGGGCAGCCCGCCGGTCGCGACGAGCTTGGGGCATACCAATCAGAATGACGGGTTGCTGTTGCTGCCCTTCACACGCTTTTTCTTTCCGGACGTGAACGGTCGTTTTGCCCTGGCTTTCACCCAACCGCCGGACAGCACGGTGGTGGCTTCGCAGCCATACACGCTTTGGCTGCCGCCGGCGCACAAGGAATTCCTGTTCGTCCAGAAAGCGCCCTAGGCGGGTGATTTCCGGCCAGCCGGCACACGGTTGTGACATTCGCTTCTTGACCTTTGGCGGTAGGCGGTTTTAACTGTGCGGGTTAGGCGTTATACTCATGCTCGAGCAATTCAAAAGCCTGTTTTCCAATGACATTGGAATAGATTTGGGCACAGCCAACTCCCTTGTCTATGTGCGGGACCGTGGAATCGTCCTGCGCGAGCCTTCCGTGGTGGCCATCCAGGCGGGAACAACGAATGTTCTCGCCGTCGGTGACGAAGCAAAAAGGATGCTGGGCCGCACGCCCGGCAACATCGTGGCCATCCGCCCGATGAAAGACGGCGTGATCGCCGACTTCGAGATCACCGAGGCCATGCTGCGGCATTTCATCCAGAAGGTTCACCACCGTAAATTGATCGCGCCCCGCGTTGTCGTGGCCGTGCCTTCGGGCATTACGGAAGTGGAAAAACGGGCCGTGAAAGATTCCGCCACCCACGCCGGCGCGCGCGAGGTGTATTTGATCGAGCAACCGATGGCGAGCGCCATCGGGGTTGGACTGCCGGTACATGAACCGGCGGGCAACATGATCGTGGACATCGGCGGGGGGACTTGCGAGATCGCAATCATCTCGCTCGCCGGCATCGTCTTCAGCCGCAGCCTGCGGGTGGGCGGGGACGAACTGGATGCCACGATCATCGCGCACATGAAACGCGCCTATAACCTGATGATAGGTGAACGGACCGCTGAAGAAATCAAGATACGCATCGGCTCCGCATTTCCGCTGGAACAGGAACTGACAATGGACGTGAAAGGCCGTGATTTGGGCACGGGCCTGCCAAAGACATTGACGATCCGCTCCGAGGAGATACGCGAAGCCTTGCAGGAACCGCTTTCGAGCATTCTCGAATCCATCCGGATCACACTGGAACGCTGCCCCCCGGAACTCGCCTCCGATCTCGTCGATCGCGGGCTGGTGATGGCTGGCGGCGGATCATTGATCCGTGGCATTGACCGACTCGTGGCCGGGGAAACCGGCCTGCCCGTGCATCTCGCCGACGACCCGATGAGCGCCGTCGCCGAAGGCACCGGCCGTGTATTGCAGGAGATCGAATTCCTCAAACGCGTCGCCACCAACGCCAAATACTGATTCTTCCGGGGACAGTTCACCGCACCACGGCATAAGGCCGTGACGTAGCGGATGTTCAAGCAAAAAAATTATCTCGCGCTCGGCGCGGTGGTGCTGTTCGCAGTCGTTCTATTGAGCCTGCCAACGCGCGCTACCTCACGCCTCCGATTGGCCGTTTCCAGCTGGTTTTTACCCCTGTTCGGCCTCGCCAGCGCGGGCCAGCAGCTTCCCGCCGACCTCGCTGACTCCCTCCTGCCGCGCTGCGAACTGCTCCACCAGATGGACCTGCTGCGCCGCGAGAACCAGCAGCTCAAGACGCAGGCCGTCCAGAACGATTCCATCTCCCGCGAGAACGACAAATTGCACGCGCTGCTTGGCTGGAAGCAGACGATGCCGTGGAAACTCAAACTCGCCAACGTGGTCATGCGTGACCCGGCGAACTGGTGGCGCACGGTGCAGATCGATCTCGGCAGCCGCGACGGCATCCAGACCAACCAACCGGTGCTGACTGCCGATGGCCTGATCGGCCGAGTCTCCTCTGTCAGCTTTTTGAACTCGCAAGTGGTCTTGATCGGGGACCGCGACTGCCGCGTCTCGGCATTGATCGACAATTCCACGCATGACGTCGGCGTCCTGACCGCCAGCGGTCCGCTGGACACCTCGCTCGTCCAGTTGAGCTACCTGTCCAGCACGGCGAATCTGAAAGCCGGCCAGAACGTTTTCACCAGCGGCCTCGGCGGCGTGTTTCCCAAGGGCATCCCGATCGGGAAAATCGTGGATGTGCAAACGGTCGAATTTGGACTGGCCACGGAAGCGCGGGTGAAGCTTAGCGCCAATCTCGGCGCGTTGGAACAGGTCTGCATATTGATACAATGAACCTGTTCAAACCACTTTTGATCCTGGGCTTCGCGTTTATCGCCGTGTTCGGCGAGACGGTGCTGGGCGGGCCGCGCCAATGGCTGGGCGCGCAGGTGGATCTGCTGCCGGCGTTGATGGTCTATGCGGCGTTGTATGCGGACATCGTGACGATTTCGTTGCTGGCGGTGCTGGGCGGTTTGTGGTTCGACTCGCTCTCGGCGAATCCGTTGGGCATCAGCATCGCACCGCTGATGCTGGTGGGTTTTCCGATGTATGTGCGGCGCGACCTGATCTTGCGGCATTCGCCGTTCGCGCAGTTGATGTTGGGCGGGGCGGCGAGCGCGGTGGCGCCGGCGCTGACGGTTTTGTTTCTGTTGAACGGCGGCAAGCAGCCGCTGATCGGCTGGGGTTCGCTCTGGCAATGGATCGTGATGACCGTGGCGGGCGCGCTGGCCACGCCGGTGCTGTTCGCGCTGGGTGACTGGTGCAGCGGCGCGCTG
>DASZCA010000261.1:0-1791 GCA_035943555.1 Verrucomicrobiia bacterium | reverse complement strand
GTAGAAACGGGTAGAAACCGGTGTTGATGGATTTGCCCTAACGGAGCGGGGACGGCCCGGCCCCGCAAGTAGCCGGAACGCTGGTCTCCGCCCCGGCGGAACGCCGAGCACCAGCTCGGCAAGTCGGCTTCCCCCATTTATACCAATCCGCGTTTTCATATCTTTAGACCGGATAAGCCGCCAGTCGGCGTGTCCATTAGACCGTTCATAAATTTTTTTGGTCCAACAAAGCCCAACAAGGCCCAACGAACCCGCCGTCAAGGTGGAGTCTGTCGCGCTGCGACAGATTTTGCCTGCGCAGCAGGCACTTTGGGGCATGACCATCGCCGGAATCCTCCGAACTATCGACCGCGTCGTTAATCGAAAATCGTATATCGTAAATGTCATGCTTCCTTCATTAAATCATAGGTCTTCAAAACCTGAATTCGTGCTGGGAATGTAACTAGCAGATTTATGCCATTTATTTTCAAAAAACCCGAGTGGGAAGCGGGTTCGTCCTTAAAAATTCCAGAAAAATCATAATCGTCCCGTAAAGATTAAGTGTAATAGGTGTCACCCCAATGGCCGTTCGGGTAAAAATGGCGCATTTGCTGGGAAATTGGGAGGTTTTCAAAAACCGAAAGAAGCATCTTGGTTTCCTTTCAACCTAAACTAACTCTGCGACTCTCTGCGTCCTCCGCGCCTCTGCGTTTTTCTGGCCTGGGAGCTTTTGGATACCTGCCCGCAAGCGCCCCTTGCCTCGCCACCGCCCACCATGCTTTAATTTCCATCTTGGAAAAACTGTTCACCATCATTCATGAGGACGCCGATCTGCTCGTTGTCCACAAGCCCGCCGATCTGGTCTGCCACCCCACCAAAGGCGATGAATACTCCAGCCTCATCAGCCGCGCCCGCATCTATCTGGAACGACAGTACCGTTCATCTACCAATCCATCATCCCCTCCGTCCACACCCCACCTGATCCATCGTCTGGACCGGGAAACCTCCGGCTTGGTGCTCATCGCCAAGAATTCTGAGGCCGCCCGCGAATTGGGCAAAGTTTGGGAAACCCGCACGGTGCAAAAAGAATATCTGGCCATCGTCCACGGCCATGTCGCGGCAGATTCGGGGATCATCGATGCCCCGCTAGGCAAAGATGAACAGAGCATAGTTGCCATCAAAGATTGCGTCCGCCCCGATGGCGCCCCCGCCCAGACCGAGTTTTTTCTGGATAAGCGGTTTCAGCGTTCAATTGTGCAGGATCATGCCGTTGACGATCTCTCAACTCTCAACTCTCAACCATCAACTATCCGGGCTTTCTCGCTCCTGCGCCTGCTGCCCCGCACCGGTCGCAAACACCAAATCCGCATCCATCTGGCACACTTGGGCCATCCGCTTGTAGGCGATAAGATCTATGGTGGCGATGAAGACTTATACTTGGCACTCGTGGAAAGCCGTTTGACAGAGGACCAACGCCGCCGCCTCATCTTGCCGCACCATGCCCTGCACGCCGGACGGCTCCGCTTTAGTTGGCGCGGACAAGATTACGACTTTCAGGCAGCATCCGAACCATGGTTCAGCGAATTTGCCGGGAGCGCGCCTTGGAGCGGGGACGGCCCGTCCCCGCAACCCCCCCGAACTCCTTCGAAAATCGCAAATCCGGTCTCGTAGATTCTTAAGTTTAATTTCGAGCGGCAACTCGATGTAGGGCAGGCTTTCGAGTGCTCTGTAGAAACCTTTTTGCTTTTGAGGTGGCCACAGGTACCGTTGCCTTCCGGAGGTTAAAAAACGCAGCTATCTATGTCCTCTCCT
>DASZCA010000260.1:0-7911 GCA_035943555.1 Verrucomicrobiia bacterium | reverse complement strand
ACGCTTGGCTTCAACGGCGACAGCCTTCTGCTTTGCACCCGCACCCGCGCGAATGCGCAAGCCATCGATTTCGACACGATTGAAATGTGCGTGCGACAGGCAGATCACCACACCGCGAAAGCCATTGTCCCGCACCAGCAGGTTCGAGCCGCGACCCAGCAAAAAAAATTTAATGCCCCGTTCGTTGCAAAATTTCAGGATCGCGGCCAAATCCTCTTCGGTGGCCGGCTCAACATAGACATCCGCCGGACCACCAACACGCAACGTGGTATGCCGGGCCATGGGCTCATCCCGCTTGATGACCGTCGCGGAAGTGACGCGACCGGCCAGTTTGTCAGCGATAGCAGCAGATTCAAGCATGGTTATGCGACCGCCCTCAATTTGATCTCGCCGCCCGCCGGCTTGCTGTCGCGGTGGGCCGGGTTGCCGACCTGCTGCCCGATGGCTTTCAAGATATTTTCCGCGATGACTTCTGCGGCCAACGGCGCATGCCACTGCTTCAGTGCCACTTGTATTTTCGAGCGAACAACCTGGTCATCAACCAATGCCCCAAGCGCGGACGCCACTTTTTCCGGCGATGAATTCTTTTGATCGAGCAACATGGCCGCCCCAGTCTGTTCAAAAGCCAATGCGTTGCTCCACTGATGGTTATCTGCCGAGGTCGGCAACGGTATGAGAGCGGACGGCAGACGCATGGCCGCGATCTCCGCCAAAGACGACGCACCGGCACGGCTCACACAGGCCGTGGCCGCACCAAGCGCCAGTTCCATCTCGGCCAGGAACGGCTTGACCACCGCTTTCAATCCTGCCGTCGCGTAGGCCGCTTTCACTTTTTCAAAATCCTTCGCCCCGGTCAGGTGCAGCCATTGAACTGATGACACCCGCTTTAACGCGGATAGAATAAGTTCATTGAGACCGCTGGCGCCCTGGCTGCCACCCACGACCAAAATGGTTTTCAGATCCGGATCCAATCCCAGTGCCGTGCGGCAGGCGGCGGCTTCCCGCATCTGGAATTGCGGGCGTACCGGTGTGCCGGTGACAGAAATGTTTTTCGCGCGGAGCCGCGCCGCCGCTTCCGGAAAGCCGATGAACGCTTCATCCACCCACCCCGCCAAGAACCGGTTGGCCTTGCCGGGAATGGTGTTCGAATCGTGCAAGAAAGTTTTGGCACCAAATTGTCGTGCGGCCAAAACCGGAGGGGCACTGGTGAATCCACCCATCGCCAAAACGGCGGCAGGACGGCGTGATTTAAAAATGCCGCGGGCGGTACGTAATGATCCCCAAAAATTCCGCGCAAATGAAAAATAATTCCGGTTCTGCAATCCGACCGCCGGCAACGTGAAAATCTCCATGCCAGCCGCAGATTTCACCGCTTGCTGGTCCACTTCTTTGGGCGAGATCAGCAACGCGACATCACAGCCCCGCTGTTTAAGCTGTTCTGCAACGGCCAATCCGGGAAAGAGGTGTCCGCCCGTTCCGCCGCACGCGATGGCGACGAAGGGTTTTGCGTTCTCGGGAGGGTTCATTTTGCTCGGGCGGCAAATGGATTGTCGTGCGGGTCGTTGGCGGCGAAATCCGTCGCCGGAATCCGGTTCGACACCCCGCGCCGCGCCACACTAAATAAAATCCCCACCGTGATCAGCATCGCCAGCAGGCTTGATCCGCCCGAGCTGATGAACGGCAGCGCCAGTCCCTTGTTAGGCAGCAAGCTGGTCACCACGCCAATGTTGATGATGGCTTGAAAGCTGATCAATGAAGTGGCACCGATGGCCAGTTGCGAGCCGAACTGGTCCCGCGCATGCAACGCGATGTAGATGCCGCAAACCGCGATCAACAGAAATCCGATCACCACCAAAGCGGTCGCCACCAAGCCAAGCTCTTCACCGATGTTGGCAAAAATGAAGTCGCTGTGAATTTCCGGGAGGAAACCAAGCTTCTGCCGTCCATCACCGAGGCCCATGCCGGTGAGGCCGCCGGAGCCGATGGCGATCTTGGCCAGCTCACCTTGCAAAGCCACGCCGTTGGCCTGGGCTTCCGGGTGCAACCACGCACGAATGCGGCCACTACGCATGCCGTCATGTGCAATCGAAAAAACCAACGCCGCCGCAGCGGCCACACCGACGGGAATCAGATGCAACCAACGTATCCCGGCCAGAAAAAGCATCGTGCCGGTGACACACGCCATCAGGATAGTTGTGCCGCGATCCGGTTCAATGAAGATCAAACCGAGTGCCAAGCCGATGATGACGCCGGGATAAACGATCCCCCGGACAAACGTATTCATCTTGCGCTGCGAAAAATCGGCGTACCACGCCACCATGATGATGAGGCCGATTTTGACGATTTCTGAAGGCTGGAAGCTGGCACCGGGAATGTGGATCCACCGCCGCGCGCCGTTGATTTTCATCCCGAGATGCGGGATGAAAACCATGACGGCGAGCAAAAGGGTGCAACCAAAGATTGGCCAGGCATACTTTTTCAGGATCTCATAATCCACCGAAGCCACAGCCACACAAGCGATAACCCCAAGCGCACACCAGAGCACCTGCATCTGAAGCATCCGCGCACCGACTTCAGCGTGCGTGTGCCGGTCCACCATCACCATGCTGGCGCTGTAGAGCATCACCAACCCGAGCGCAAGCAGGGCAGCAACGCAGAACGCCAAAATAGTGACGGCGGCCTTCATTTCGGATTTTCAAAAATTCGGCCACACAGTTGCGGCCGAGGTGGCAACTTACTTCGCCGGGGCCGGAGCCGGGGCGGGAATTGTCATGGGCGCCGGAGCCGGGGCCGGTTCAGACATCACCGGCGCGGGAGCCGGAGCCGGGGCTGCGGACGCGCTGGCGGGAAGCTTCAATTTCTGGCCAACTTTGATCTTGGTCGTGCTCAGGCTGTTCGCAGCCTGCAAGGCTTTGACCGTGGTGCCGTGTTTTTTGGCGATGGTTGTGAGGGTATCACCGCTCTTGACGGTGTACGTGTCACCACCGGCTTCAGCCGTGGCGGCGGAGGCCGTCGGAGAAGCGGTCGTGGCAGACGTAGAAGCCGGAATGACGAGCTTCTGGCCGATCTTCAAGTGCTTGGAATCCACACCGGGGTTCGCGGCCTGCAAATCTTTCAACGAGACGTGGTGCGCCTTGGCGATGTTGCCGAGCGTATCACCCTTCGCGACGGCGTAATCACCGGCCGGAGCGACTGGAGCAACCGGAGCAACGGGTTCGACGACGGGCGGCGGAATGACCATGGCCGACGAGTTCGTCGGCATGGCCGGCGGAACGGCGATCGCATTCGTGTCGGCGACCGGCGAATTCGTGTCCGACATCACCGGCGGGTTGGTATCCACGCCCGGGTCGGTCGGCGGCTGTTCGCGCTTGCAACCTTGGATCAACATGGCAACCAAACCTGTGATGCTCACGGCCAGCACGCAGAAAACTCCGAGCTTCAAACGTGAACGGCGGTGGCTCTGTTGTTCCAGCAAGGAGCCTTTGGGGACAAATGGATTCGGATTGTTCATGATGGTAGGCGCGATTGCGTCCTTTCTTCGAGGTGGTTTTTTTGTTTTTGATTGTTGCGCCGCGAAACTTTCCCTCGAAAAATTTCGTGACGTTTTAAAATGTTAACGGGCATTGACGGAGTGAAGTCGTCGCGGAAATGACTGCTTGCAGAAAAGCCAAACTCCCAGGTTATTCCGCCAGTAGCCGCGCGCCGGGCTGCTTCCGAAAGAAAACTTAACAATCGCGGGCTTTCCACGCAAGCAGCAAAGCACTTATTAACGATATTTTTCGACGTTTTCATACGACTCTTCACCGCAGTTTCAGCGTTGCCAGCGCGACCACCGCGCACAGCACGCACAAAATGTAAAACCGCATCACAATCTGCGACTCATACCAGCCTTTTTTCTCAAAATGATGGTGCAACGGCGACATCAGGAAAATCCGCCGGCCCGTGCCCGTCCGCAGCTTGGTGTACTTGAACCATCCCCGCTGCAAAATCACCGATGCGGCCTCGGCCACGAACACCCCGCCCGCGATGACCAGCACAAACGGCTGGTGGATCAGCACTGCCACGATGCCAAACGCGCCGCCCAGTGCCAGCGATCCGGTATCGCCCATGAACACTTGCGCCGGGTGACAGTTGAACCATAAAAAGCCGAGTCCTGCACCCAGCAACGCCGCGCAAAACACCGTCAATTCGCCCGCACCCGGCACGAACGGAATCTGTAGATACATCGCCGCTTTCACATTGCCCGCCAGATAGGTAAAAAACAGAAAAACAAAGCCGACGATCAAGGTGCAACCGATGGCTAGGCCATCCAGTCCGTCGGTCAGGTTCACGGCATTGGAACTGCCAACGATGGCCAGCAGGATGATCAAAATCCCCAAGGCCACGCCGATATGGATCGGATATTTTACGAACGGCAACATCAGTTCCGAGACCAAGTTGCTCGCTACCGCATGCTTGCTGCCCGGCAACCACAGTTCGCTCACCGCCGGCAATTTCCACAGATAAACCGCCACAAATCCGGCGAGCGTGAATTGCGTTATCAGCTTCACGCGCGGCGGAGTCCCGCCACCGGTCTGCTTCAAAATTTTCGCGTAGTCGTCGTAAAATCCCAGGCCGGAAAGGACCAGCATGCAGAGCATGGTCAATTCCACGAGCGGATTCCACTGCGCCCAGAGCATTGTCGAAAATAACAGTGTCGTCACGATCAACACCCCGCCCATCGTCGGCGTGCCTTTCTTGCTCAAAATGCGTGTCTTGAAATCGCCCGTTTCCTCCGCTTTATCGACATATTCCTGGCCGAACTTCATCTCCTTCAGCTTGCGGATGATGTAGGGCCCCAACCACCAGCTCAAGACCAGCGCCGTCACCGCCGCGCCCGCGCTGCGCACAGTGATGTACCGGAACAGACGCAGGAAGGACACGCGGCTTTCCCAATCCGTGCCGTGCGCCCAGTCCAGGATGTGCTGGCTCAGGTAATAAAGCATTCAGTTCTTTTCCGTCTTCAACGTTTCCGCGATCCGCTCCAACCGGGACGACCGCGAGGCCTTCAGCAACACCACATCGCCCGGCTTCAAAAAATTCTTAACCGCTTTCACCGCGGCTTCCACGTCTACAAACTCAATGACGCGTGTCAGGCCCGCCGCCCGGGCGGCCTTTGCCGTGGCGACCGAATTCTTGCCCACCGTGAACAACTGGCCGATCTTCAATTCAGCCGCAAGCCGTCCGATCTCTTCATGCGCCGCCTCGCCGTGTGCGCCGAGCTCCGCCATGTCACCAAGGACAGCTACGCGCCGCCCTTGCAGCGGGAGCCCGCAAAGGGTCTCCAACGCCGCTCGCATCGAATCCGCGTTCGCGTTGTATGCATCATCCAGCACCCGCACCCCGTTCGCTTCCCAATATTGCATCCGCATCTTCTGCGGCTGGCATTCCGCCAAGCCGGCCAGCACTTCCGCCCGGCTCAAACCAAGTTCGGCACCGACCGCCGCCGCCAGCAGCGCATTTGTGACCTGATGTTTTCCCAGCAGGTTTACCCGACATTCACCGGAAAAATTTTCCTTCGCGCATTCGACCTGAAACGTCACCCCGCTCTTGTCCAGGCGGATTTTTTTTGCGCGCCAATCGCTTTTGTCACCGGTGCCGACACGCACGACGCGCGCTTTTGCCCGCGCCGCAATCTCGTCCGCCCATTCGCTGTCACCGTTTAAAAATAATATTCCGTCCGCCGGCAACAATTCAGCCAACGCGCCTTCTTCCTGCGCCACGCCCGCCACGTCACCAAAAAATTCCAAATGCTCACGCCCGATGCTCGTGATGATGCCGAATTTCGGCGCAATCATTTTAACCAGCGGCGCCAACTCGCCGGGATGGTTCGTCCCGACTTCTAACACGGCCGCCTGATGCGTCTGGTTCAACCGGAGCAGCGTCATCGGCACGCCGATGTCATTGTTGAAACTCGCTTCGCTCCACAACGTCGTCAGTTTCTGTCGCAGCACCGAGGCCGCCAGTTCTTTGGTCGTGGTCTTGCCGTTGGAACCGCCCACCGCGATGACGGGTATCTCAAACTGGCGCCGGTATGCCGCCGCAAGTTTGCCGAGCGCGATCCGGACATCCTCCACCACCAGCAAGGCGACGTTAGCCGGCACTTTGGACCGCAAGCCGGGCGCTTTGGATTTTTCCACAACAATTGCCGCGACATTTTTGGCGGCGACTTCACCGACAAATTCGTGGCCATCAAACTTCTCGCCTTTGATGGCAAAGAAAACGTCGCCAACTTTAGCCGCCCGAGAATCGGTGCAGACATTTTCAACGTTTGTTTCCGGCGAACCGGTGATGATTTCAGCGTCGCAAGCCCCGGCGACAAATTTCAAAGAGCGTTTTTCCACAAATTTTACTTCAGCAAAAAGGTCGCGGTCACCACGGCGGTGATGGTTTTGTCTTGCGAACTTGTATCATTCTCCCCGCCGCCACTGGTGTCCGTTTCATGCAACGGTGTGATCTGGAACACGCCCATCTCCGCGTCATGCAGGCTGGCAATGCTCCGGCTGCCTTGGTTCGCGATCTGTTCCGCCCGGGCGCGCGCATCTTTCGTCGCGTCAGCCAGCATCTCGATCTTTTCCTCGGCCACTTTGGTATACAAAAATTGCGGCGGTTCGGTAGTGAACAGAACCCCCTGCTCCACCAAAGGCGTCGGGTCAAGTTGCGCCACGCGATCCACATCACCGGACTCGACACATACTTTCTGAGTCAGCCGGTAAGCCACCGTGCGTTGTCGGCTGATGTGTTCGCCGTTGGTATCATCGGAGACGCTGGCGGCGATTTCCTCGATGGCAATCGGTTTAAAAACGATGTTGGTCATGCCATTATCGCCCAGAAATTTTCCGACATCCGCCGCGTCAGATTTGAGCTTGTGCTGGGCATCCAACAGCGTCGCAGCCTCGGTTGTGAACGAACCTTTCCAAACCACGAGGTCTGATTTCACATTCTTGCGGGTCGAGCCTTTTGACGTGATGAACTGAGAATTTTTGATCTTCACCCAGGCGGCAGTGCCCAGCATGGATGACACGATCAACCCCGCCGCCAGAAAAAGGCCGGCCAGCATCCCAAAAAGTTGTGGGCGGGATTCGTTCATGGATTCCTCACCATTCCAAAATCATTCTGGCCGGCAAAGGTGTTCGTGCCCATCAGCGTAGGGTCCGGCGGAATGTTCAGGTAGCTGGCACAGCGTTCCGCAACTTGGCGGAAAACCGGGCCGCACACCTTGCCGCCGTAATACCCTTCTTTCGGCTCATCCATCACGATGGAGATGCACAGTTCCGGATTGTCTGCCGGGAAAAAGCCGATGAATGAGGATATATATTTACCGGAGACATAAGCACCGCCCTCCACTTTTTGGGCCGTGCCCGTTTTGCCGGCGACCACATAGTTCTTCATCGCCGCCTCGACCGCCGTGCCGTCCTTGGTCGCGACACCTTTCAAGGCTTCGATTATTTTTTTGGTCGCCGCTTCGCTGACGACCTGACGGACGCGTTCCGGCGCATAACGTTGCACCACCGTGCCATCGCGTTGCTGCAACCGGCTTACCAGCATCGGGCGCATCAGCCAGCCGTCGTTCGCGATGGCGGACATCGCCATGATCATCTGCAGGCGCGTCACCGCCACGCCGTGGCCCATGGGAATCTGCGCGATGGAAACTTTGCTCCATTTTTTCACCGGATACAAAATGCCGCCAGCCTCGCCCGGCAACGGAATGCCGGTGCGCTGGCCAAAACCGTAATTCCACGCGTAGTCATACAGGCTGTCCTCGCCCAGCTTGATACCGATCTTGGCCGCCCCGATGTTGGACGACTTCATGATGATGCTTTTCACCGACTCGGTGCCCAAACTTTCATGGTCGTGCAACACCCGGCCGGC
>DASZCA010000259.1:0-20088 GCA_035943555.1 Verrucomicrobiia bacterium | reverse complement strand
GAAATAGCGCCCGGCCACACACCCTCCTGCCGAATGTGGCGTTAATCGAAAATCGTACATCGTAAATGTCATGCCCCCTTCCTTATAGCACACATCCTTAAAATCTGAATTCGTGTGGAGAATGTAACTGGCAGATTTATGCCATTTATTTTCATTTTTCCCGAGTGGGAAGGGGGTCCGGCCGGAAAAAATCCAAATAAATTATAATCGCCCTGCTACCATTGGAGATAAGTGGTGTGCTGAAAATTTGGAGAGAGGTATTTTTTGCATATTCCCCAATGAAACGAAAGATTTTCAAAAATAGAAAATCCGCATCCTTCTCGAGTGACACCCCGGCAATAATTGCCGAACCATTCCATTTCACCCCGCGAATCCGACATTGTCTTTCAATGGGCGGCGGCTGTGTTAGGGCAACAGGGACCAGCCGCAGCGGGCGGCCTGCAACCGAAACGTCCGTGCTTTCCAACCACGTCCGTTCCGCCATTCGTCATTCGAAATTCGTCATTCACCTCACCACCCCCGACACATCCACTACCGTGTCGCCCGCCACCACGAAAACCCCATCCCCCCGTACCGCCTCCACCGTATACGTTCCCGTAAAATTCCCAAACGCCGGCAACACCGCCACCCGTTCCTGAAAATGAAAACAAACCGCCCGCACATTCAACCCGCTCCGTTCCCGCAGATGGAACGCCGGATGTAAATGTCCCGCCAAAGCAAACCCCGTCACCACCTTCGGCGGCACATGACAACACCGGAACGGCCCCATCATCCAAGGCTCCTTCACGCATTCGATGTCCCACTCCGCCGGCGGTACCCCCGCATGCTGGTCATGGTTCCCAATCACCAAAACAATTTTTAACTTCGCATGACTTTCTCGCCATTCTTTCAATGCCACCAGCGTCGCCTCAGTCCGCCCCCGTTTTGCGTGAAGAAAATCTCCCAGCACGACGAGCCGCTTCGCCCGATGCCGCCGCACCACGGTCGCAAGCCGCTCCAGATCATCGTGATGCGACGCCTCCGGCACCGCCAGCCCGGCCGACCGGAACGTCGACGCCTTTCCAAAATGTGGATCCGCAATGAACAGCGTCTTCTCCCGCGCCCACCAGATCGCCCGCTCCGGCAGCAATGTCAGCTTTTCTTCCGCCCAAGTGATTTCCAGCGCGCCCTTCATGTTTTATCCGCCTCCCTTTCCAATTGCTCCACCATCCGCTTCACACGGTCGCCCCATTGTTCTGTGCTGACTTGCGCCTGCACCCACATCGCCCACAACGGAAACGCCAACGGCGTCAGCCGTTCAACCGGTTTCAAGATCAACTTCATGCCTTGCGCATCCGCCAACGCCCCCTGCAACCGCCGCACTTCCAATTGCCGCTCAATGACCTCTCGCCGCGCCTGGCCCAGCAGCTTGTTTTCCGGATCGTATTTGGTGAAAACTTCATAAAACAGGCTGCTCGATGCCTGCACTTGCCGCATTGACTTCGGCGCGCCGGGATAACCTTGAAAAATCAGCCCCGCAATGCGCGCGATTTCCCGAAACTGCCGTCGCGCCAGTTCCGTTGAATTCAGACAATCCAACAAATCTTCGATCAATCGTTCGGGTGAAAGGATTTTCTTCCAATCTTCTTCTGTTAACGCCAATGCCGTCGGCGTATTCAGCGCAAATCCATAATCGTTCATCGTCAACGTGAACGAGCGTGGCTCCGTTTTGGTCAACCGATGTGCCGCCAGCGCCGCCAACCCTTCATGCGCCAGCCGTCCCGCAAACGGATAGACGAAATAATGAAAACCATCACGCGATTTCGTCCATTCAATCAGCAGTTCTCCCGGATCAGGGATCAAAGACCATTCGCTTTGAATCTTCAAAATCGGCTGCATCGCCCGCATCTCCGGCGAATTGAATTCCCCCCGCTTCGCTTCCGCCAGTTTCTGCCGCACTGCGCGCGCCAGTTGACTGGACAAAGGCATCTTACCGCCCAGCCATTGCGGAATCCGTCGCGCCGTCTTCTTCGAGTTCCGCACATACGCCGTCATGTCCCGTACCCGCACAAATTCCAATTGCCTGCCCCCGAAAGTAAACCCGTCCCCCGGACGCAGCTTGGAGATGAACCATTCTTCGATTGTCCCCAGAAACTTCCCGCGCAGATATTTGACCGATAATGACGCATCACTCGTGATCGTGCCGATGGACATCCGATGAAACCGCGCAATCACCGGTTGTGTCACCGTATAAAAATCGTCCTGTACCTCGACCCGTTGAAACTGCGGATACGCCCGCAACGCCTGACCGCCACGCGTCACAAAATCCAGCACCCACTGCCAGTCTTGGTCATGCAAATTCCGATAGGCAAACGCGGTCTGAATTTCCGCCCGCATCTCGGCTTCCTTAAACCCGCCACCCAACGCCAACGTCACTAGATGCTGCGAAAGCACATCCAACGGCGCCTCCAATGGTTCTCGCGATTCCATCTGCCCTTCGCCGATGGCATCGCGCACCGCCGCAAATTCACACAATTCAAACGCATTCGCCGGCACACAGTAAATCTTGCTCGTCGCGCCCGGCTGATGCCCGCTACGCCCCGCTCGTTGCAACAACCGCGCCACTCCCTTCGGTCCGCCCACCTGAATGATCTGCTCTACTGGCGAAAAATCCACGCCAAGATCCAAACTCGAAGTGCACACCACGCACTTGATTGTCCCCGCGCGCAGCCGGTCTTCCACTTCCTCTCGCAGCTTGCGGTCCACCGACCCGTGATGCAGCGCGATCTGCTCCGCCCAATCGGGCCGCGCTTCCAGCAACGCCTGAAACCAAATCTCAACCTGCGACCGCGTATTGGTAAAGAGCAAGGTGGTGCCTTTTCTAGAGAAACCATTCTCAAACTTGACGTCTCTGGCTCCCTCTCCGCCGCGCAACGGGGGAGAGGTGGTGCTTTCATTTCTTAAATCATTTAGTTTGCAGTTGGCTCCCACCCTCTCAATTTGGGCGATCACATCCGGTAACAACGCCAGCCCGATATGTCCCGCCCAAGGAAAGCGGTCCATGCTCTTCGGCAAGAGCGTCTTGAGTTCAAATTGCTTGTCCACCTTGGCGGAAACCAATCGCGCCTTTTGGTTCGCAAAATTTGCGCCCAGCAAAACCTGCAACGCCTGCGGCAAGTTCCCCAGCGTCGCTGACAGTCCCCACACCCGCAGTTCCGGAAACCAATGCCGCAGCCGCGCCAGGCACAACTCCGTCTGCACCCCCCGTTTCGTGCCCAGCATCTCATGCCACTCATCCACCACTACGCAACGCAACCCCGAAAATTTCTCCCGCGTATCCGCCCGCGACAGTTGCAGCGACAAACTTTCCGGCGTCGTTACCAGCGCCGTGGCAAATCGCTCGACCTGTTTTCGCCGTGCCGCTGCCGACGTATCCCCCGTGCGCAAATCAACCGTCCACGGCAGGTTCAGATCTTCAATCGGCGCCCGCAAAGAATTCGCCGTGTCATTTGCCAGCGCCCGCAACGGCGTGAGCCACAACACGCGCAACCGCTCCGGCTTCTTCGGCCATTCGCCGGGCTCTTGATTTTCCGCCAGCCACTGCAAAATCGGCCCGCCCCAAACCGCATACGTTTTGCCCAACCCGGTCGGCGCATGCACGAGTCCGCTTTCGCCTGCCAAGTACGCCGCCCATGTTTCCGTCTGGAAAGGAAAAGGCCTCCACTTGCGCTGTTTGAACCAGTCCAGCCACAACGCATTCACGGCTCACCTCCATCAGACGCGACAGTCCCGCCCTTGATTAAAGCCCGCACTGTCTCCAACGTATCTGCATCCGCGATCTTCTTGTCATGCCGCCAACGGTTGATGCGCGGAAAACGCACGGCAATCCCCGCCTTGTGCCGGGTGGACTCCTGCACCGCCTCAAAGGCCAGTTCAAACACCAGTTCCGGTTTCACCGACCGTATCGGCCCAAATTTTTCCACCGTATTCTTGCGTACAAAGTCATCCACCACGGCGATCTCCTCATCCGTCAGCCCCGAATACGCCTTCGCCACCGGCACCAGCTGGTCCGCCTGCCACACGCCAAACGTATAATCCGTGTACAAACTTGCCCGCCGCCCATGCCCGCGTTGCGCGCCGATCAACACCGCGTCCATCACCAACGGATCAATCTTCCACTTCCACCAATTCCCGCGCTGCCGTCCCACGCCATAGACCGAATCCCGCCGCTTGAGCATGATGCCCTCCACCGCCCGCTCACGGGATTCCTTTTGTAACGCCCCTAATTCACTCCAACTTTGCGGCGACAACACCTCCGACAAGCGAAGCGGCAACTCCGGCCTAATTGTGCTTGGTGCCAATAAAAATAAGTCCGGCGTGATCAGTTTTTTCTCCACCGGTTTTTCAACGGGTTTGAAATCCATGGCTTCCGCCACAATTTTCTCCAGCCTCTCCCTTCGTTCCGCCAGCGGCCGGCTCCGCCAATCCGCGCCATCACATTCCAACACGTCATACGCGAGAAACACCACCGGGAATTCCTTTCGCAGTTTTTCCCCCGCCGTCTTCCGTCCCAGCCGCCGCTGCAACGCCGCAAATGGCTGCGGCTTTTCCGCCTGCCACGCCAAAATCTCGCCATCCAGCACCGTACCGTCCGGCAACACCTGTCCGATATCCGCCACCTCGGGAAACATCTCCGTCACCATTTCATCCCCGCGCGACCACACCAGCGCCTCGCCCTGTCGCCGGATCAATTGCGCGCGGATACCATCCCATTTCCATTCACATTGCCACTCTGCGATGTCACCCAGCGCTTCTGCCGTTCCTTCCAGCGGCGATGCCAGATAAAACGGATAGGGCCGCGCCACTTCGACTTCATTCTCGCTCGGATTCATCAACCGCTGAAAATCCGCCGCCGTCGGCTCCCATTTCCCCGCGAGCCGGTGCGCCATCACCGCCGGTTCGATTCCCGCCACCTTCGCCAGCGCCCGCACCACCAGCGTTTGCGCCACTCCCACCCGGAACGACCCCGTGATTAACTTGTTCCAAACCAACCGTTCCTTGGAATTCAACTCTCGCCACGTTTGCAGCAACAAACTCTTCTTCGCCATGTCCGGCAAGGTTGTCAAAGGCAGCAAGCGCGCTTGTACAAACTCATCGAGCGGCAAAGCAATTGAAGATTCATTCTCCGGTAGTAACAACGCCGCCGTCTCCGCCAGATCCCCCACCGCCTCATAACATTCCTCGACGAGCCACGCCGGAAAACCCGATTCCTCGGATATCCAATGTCGCAAATTTGTCGATGTCACCACCCGCGGCACTTTCCGTCCACAAAGAAAATAGAGCGCCCAAGCCGCCGTCGGCACGCTTACCTCGCGAAAATAATTCTCCAACGCCGTCACTTTTTCATTCGTGCGGTTCGTCTCATCCAATTCCTGAAACAGTTGCGTGAAACGTTTCATTCGGTGGAAGCCGTCGTTTCCTCGGCCATTTCGCCTTCGTACTGCGTCGTCAACGCCTCTGCTTCGCAACCATTTTCCCGCAACCACTTCACCAGCGTTGCCGTGTACCCATGCGTCGCCCACACCCGTTCCGCTCCCGTCGCCCGGATGCTTCCCAGCAACCCGTTCCAGTCCGCATGATCCGACAGCACAAACCCGCGATCCAAAGCCCGCCGCCGCCGTGCCCCGCGGATGTTCATCCAGCCGGACGCAAACGCTGTCGACCGCTCGCCGAACTTCCGCAACCACGGCGAGCCATCCGTTGACCCCGGCGCGATCACGAGCCCGCGCCCGCCCGCCGTCTTGATGCTCTCCGCCTCCGCCCGCACCGTCTCGGGCAGAACAACACCTGCTTGCGCATACAGCGGCAGAAACTTCGCCACCGCCCCATGCACAAAAATCGGCCCGAGCCCCGGCTCAAGGCCGGAAAGCACCCGTTGCGCTTTGCCGAGTGAATACGCAAACACCACGCTCGTGCGCCCGTCCTTTTGATTTTCCCGCCACCACGCATTCACCTCCGCAAAAATCTCCGCCTGCGGCCGCCAACGATAGATCGGCAGCCCAAATGTGCATTCCGTGATAAAAGTATGGCACTTGATCGGTTCAAACGCCGCGCACGTCCTTTCCGCCTCCGTCTTGTAATCACCGCTCACCACCCAAACTTCTCCCAGATGTTCGACCCGCACCTGCGCCGACCCAAGAATATGCCCCGCCGGATGCAGTGAAATCTTCACCCCGTTGCGCATGACCGTATCGCCATAAGCCAGCGTCTCAATCTTTGCTTCCGGCCCCAATCGTTCCTGCAAAACGTCCCGACCCGGCCGCGCGCACAAATAATTTTTAGACCCCGCCCGCGCATGATCTGAATGCGCATGCGTGATCACCGCAAAATCCACCGCCCGCCAGGGATCGATATAAAAATCCCCCGCCGCGCAATACAAGCCGCGCTCAGTATTTTCTAAAAGCATGAGTCGATTACAGTTAGCGCTTAATATGCCACGACCGTCAAACGATTTTCCCCATGGTGCACACATGATAAACATGCGAAATGCATGCTTCAATAATTCCATCGGGAGATTTGCCACGCAAGCTGCCCCTTATCGCCAGTAATTCCACGGAAGAACTGCATCCCGCCACGAGCACGTAACCTGCTATTTCAAAGCATACAATGCTTATGAAACGATCCAATAAATCCGCCAAGGGCAGGGGAGAAGTTGCCCCAAAAGTTATCCGTTACGCCGTCGTCGGCCTCGGCAATATTTCCCAAGCCGCCGTCTTGCCCGGCTTTCTGAACGCCACCACTAACTCCAAACTCACCGCCCTGGTCTCCGACGACCCGAAAAAATTAGAGCAACTGTCAAAACTCTATGACGTCGATCCTGCCGACTGCTACGACTATGCCGAATATCAAAAGTGCCTGGAGAGCGGAAGAATAGATGCCGTCTACATCGCGCTCCCCAACAGCCTGCACCTTCCGTATACCGTGCAAGCCGCCAAGGCCGGCATCCATGTCCTTTGCGAAAAGCCGCTCGCGGTCGATGAACGCGAATGTCAGGCCATGATCCGTGCCTGTGAACGGAATCACGTCAAACTCATGGGCGCCTACCGCCTCCACTTCGAACGTTCCAACCTCGAAGCCATCCGCATCGTGCAGTCCGGCGAGATCGGCGAACCGCGCTTCTTCACTTCCACCTTCAGCCAGCAGGTCAAAGCCGGCGTGCGCACTCAGAAGAAGATGGGCGGCGGTAGTTTGTACGATCTCGGCGTCTACTGCATCAACGCCGCCCGCTACCTTTTCCAGGCCGATCCCCTGAAAGCCATCGCCTTCAGCGTCAAAGGCCACGACAGCCGCTTTCGTGAAGTCGATGAGATGACCGCCGCCACGCTCGAATTCCCCGGCCAACGGCTCGCCACGTTTATCTCCAGCTTCGGCGCTGAGAACAGCGCCGTCTATGAAGTTATCGGCACCAAGGGCAAACTGCGTGCCATCTCCTCCTACGAATACAGCGTGCCCGCCCGCCTCGAAATCACCGTCGGCAAGAAAACCAAAGTCCAGCCCTACGTCAAACGCGACCAGTTCGGTCCTGAACTTTTATATTTCTCCGACTGCATCCTGAACAACCGCACCCCCGAACCCTCCGGCCTCGAAGGCATGATTGATGTCCACATTATCCGCTCCCTCTACAAAGCCGCCCAAACCGGCCGCGTCGTGACCCTGAAAAAATTCCCGCGTCACCACCGCCCCAACCTCCGCCAAAACATCCAGCGTCGCGTCATCAAGCCCCTCGGCAAAGTGAACACCGAATCGACCAAGAAGTGAGTTGGAGTTCAAGCTTCAGCTTGCCCGGAATGAGGGGGCAAAATTGTTCAACTTGCATTTTTTGCGATGCGGCGGATAATTTCAACATGAGCAGCCGGGAAACAGTCATTGAACTCGTCAACAAGTTGCCGGAGGGAATGTCGCTGGCGGAGATTGCCCGCGAGATTGAGTTGCTGGCCGGCATCCAAACCGCCCGCGAACAAGCCCGCCATCACGAAGGCGTTCCCGCCGAAGACGCCCGTACACTGGTGGATACATGGGCTTCAAAGTAATTCTTACGCCGCAATCGCTGGAAGATCTGAAGGCGATCGTCACCTTCATCGCCAAGGACAATCCCGTGCGTGCCCGCAGTTTTGGCAATGAACTGATCGATCGCGCCCTTTCTATTACGACTTTTCCTGAACTGGGCCGCGTTGTGCCGGAAGTTAGGGAGCCGGGTATTCGTGAAGTCATCCATGGCGCCTACCGGATTATCTATGAAATTTTTTCTGACATGGAGACCATCTATGTGTTGCGCTTCTGGCATGGTGCGCGCGGCGAACCAGAAATAAAACCCGTCGCTTGATTTCGTCACCAAGTTAGAGCCCAAGCTTTGGCTTGCCCGGGATGTTGCGCCTCCCCTAAAGTCATACCTTCACGATGAGATTCTACCAGCTCGCCGAAATTCCCATCCGGGATGACGACCGGGTATTCAAAGCCTCATCCATCAGAGCCGGCATCACCTTGGCCATTGTGTCCGTTATCACCATCGCTTTCATTGTGCTGGGAATTTTCCCGGTCCCGTGGCTCGATCTCCCGCGCTTAATCCTGTTTTTCATCGCCGCCTTCTTCGGTTTGTTTGTCCTGCTCTACTTCCACTCCTTTCGCGCCGCTCTCAAGCCCACCAACTGGCTGCTGCGTTGCAATCAACAGGGTGTAGTCATCCATTTTCGTTCATACCAGAACTGGCGTCTCCCGCCCAATGGCCCGCAAGCCGTCGGCCTCGATTATTCCGAAATCGCCTGGGCCAAAACCATGAAGGAACGGCGTATTTCTCCTGGCCTAGGTGGCGGCAATGGGGCCCAAGCTCAACAATTGACTTTTCTCGACTTTGGTTTGGCGAACCCTGACACCACCGCGTTGGAACAATATTTACGGGCGGAAATCGGCTTCTCCCCCGAAGGCGTCATGATTTCCCGCGATTATCCCGTGCAAGTGCGCCCCGGCGGCATCATCGAACTCCGCTGGACCGGCATCCATCCCTCCTCCGCCAAAGCGATCCAATACTTGAGCCAGCACATAAAAATTGCCGCTACCGACGTCCGCAAACTCAATCTGACCCATCAATCAAAACTCACTCCCGCTGAAGAGGACGGTAAAATTCTTGAACTCATCAAAAGCGGCAATGAACTGGGCGCCATAAAATTGACCCGACAGATTTACGGTTGTTCCCTGGGTGACGCCCACGAGCGGGTGAAAAAGCTGCATTCCCAAACGCAGTGATTGCCAACGATGATTGGCTGAGAAATCAAACTTTTAGAACATATTCGGTGCGTCAAAAAATTACGTCCCCACCGCTTCCGTCTCGCACTTCCCCTCACCACACCCGCAGCCGCCCTCCTCCTGGTCGCTGAAATCATGCGCATCCCAGTTCGGATCGAGTCCCAAATCTTTGAGCATCTGCAGATCTTTCTCCACCGGCTGGTTCAGCGTCGTCAGGTAGTTGCCCACCATCAACGCGCTCGCTCCGGCCATGAAGATCATGCTCTGTGCATCGCGCAGGTTCACCGTGCGCCCGCCCGCGATCATGATTTCCTGCCGCGGCAGGATGAACCGGAAGCATGCGATCGTCTTCAAAATTTCCATGACGGGCAGGGGATCAAGCTTGGCAAACGGCGTGCCCGGAATCGGATTCAAAATATTCACCGGCACCACGTTCGCGCCGATGGCCTTCAATTCAAACGCCAGGTCGCGACGGTCTTCCCGCGTCTCACCCATGCCGATGATGCCACCGGAACAAATCTTGATGCCCGCTTTTTTCAAATAACCGATTGTCTGCAAACGGTCGTCAAACGTATGGGTCGTGCAAGTCTGCGGAAAAAAGCGGCGCGAACTTTCCAGATTGTGTCCGTAACATTCCAACCCGGCAGACTTCAAGCGGTCCGCCACGTTCTGAGATTTGATGATGCCCAACGACGCATCCGGACGCGTCTTGCCGCCCGCTTTCATTTCTGCGATGCGGTCGCACACTTCATCCAGCATCGGCCCTTCATTGAGTCCCTTCCACGCGGCGACGAGGCCAACCGCCGTAACGTTGTTCTTGTTCGCTTCCTCGGCCGCTTCCGTCACCGGTTCTGGATCCACGAAGCCATATTTCGGCGAGCCCGTTTGATAGTGCGATGACTGCGCGCAAAAACTGCAATTCTCCGAGCAAGCCCCCGCCTTCGCGTTGACGATGGAGCAAAGATGAATCTTGTTCCCTTTGAAATGTTCGCGGATGCGGTTCGCCCAGGACAGCAAATCGAGGATGTCGGCGGAAGATTCAAGATTGAACAACCATATCGCCTCCTCACGCGTCACTTGCCCGCCATCCAAAACCCGTTGGCCGAGCGTGGAAAGAGTCGTGTGCGTGTTTGCGTCAACCGGTTTCGCGATCATGGTTGACAGGATAGTTCACCCGATAAATTACGCAAGCATTCGCCGAAGCCCGCGATGGTAGGGCGCATCGCTCCGCGCGCGCCGCCTATTGCCAACCAATGCGTTCTGAGACTTACCGCCGGTTCTTTCCACCCTCGGATGACAGATGGAATTTGAGATTTTTACTGTTTTGCCGGCACCGCTGACGGATGCAGCGCTCCCAGATACTGCGCCAACGCCGCCACCTGCACGTCATCCAGCGGTCCGCCCTGAGATTGCGCAAACGCCGGCATCAACGAACCCGGCTTGCCGTAGGTGATCCACGTGCGCCAAAATTCATCATTCGTCGGCACCGTCAATTTCGCCAGGTCCGGCACCATCGTTGCGCGATTCACCGCTTCATGGCAGATGGCGCAGGTGAGCTTGTAAAGATCCGGCCCGTTCTTGCCCTCGACATTTTTGATATGGCAGGTTGCGCAATCGCCTTTGAACACCGCTTGCCGGTCGACCTTCGCTGCCGCGATACCCGCCGCTTTTTGTTCATCCGTCATCGTGATCACCGCCGGCGGCTTCAGGTTGATCCGGAGCATCAGTTGTTTTTTGCCCTTGTCCGTCGTGACATCCACCGTCTTGATCAGCGTGCCTTGTTTGCCCGACAGGTTGACGCTCAACTTGATCGAGCCATTGGTGCCCGGCGTCAATTGCCACGGCACCGGCGGCAGTTCCGCCGTGGTGCAACCGCAGGAAGGATGTACGTTCAGGATCGTCACGATGTCCTCGGTGATGTTGGTGAAACTGAAGGTGAACCGCGCGAAATCATCGCCCTCCGTCATGTCGTCTGTTTTCAACGTCGCATCAAAAGCCAGCACCCCATCCGGCAACGGATCATTTTGGCGGCTCGTGTCCGGCACATACACCGGCGCACTGGCGACGGGCGCGGAGGAGGCGGGCGCCGGCGAAGTTTGAACAGCGCCGCCACCGGGCGGGAAGACCGGCGGGGGAGTCTGGGCGGAACTGGAAATGATTCCAGCGGCACAAAGCGCGGCAACGGCAAAAATGGTCCGGTAAATCTGCATGGCGGGATAAAATACGCACGTTAATGCCCTTTGACGAGCAGGAATTAGTTGGTACGGACTCCTGTCAATGATCGCGTGGTACTCCGGTGAAAGCATCCGAGCTTTGACGTCCAAACACCAGAAACTGTTCAAACACCAAGCATCAAACCTTGCCGCCTGCGGTTCGTTTTTGATGCCTGGGTGTTGGAATGGGGTGCTTTAGCCACGATTCAGCGCGCTCAAAACCGCCTTGATCGACGCCAGCTCAATGTTCGTATCCACCCCCGCGCCCCAGCGCGATTTGCCATCCGCCGTCTTGATCTGGATATAAGCGATCGCCGCCGCGCCCTCGCCGCTGCTCATCGCATGTTCGCTGTAGTTGGAGATCTCAAAACGCGGCACACCGGCCGTGGTGAAACCATGCACGAGCGCCGCCAGCGGCCCGTTGCCTTCACCGGAAAATTCCACCGGCTGGCCATTGCGCGATAAATGGGCTCGGCATTTCACCACGCCGCTCTTGCTCTCCGTTTCAAAGCTCTTGAGCGACCACGGCGTATCCCGCTCCACATATTCCTTCCAGAACATCGCTTTCAATTCCGCACCGCTCACCTCGCGACCAAGCTTGTCCACCGCGTCATTTGCGATCGGCCCAAACTCGCGTTGCATGTCCTTCGGCAAAATCACACCGAACTCGCTTTCAAGAAGGTAGGCTACGCCGCCCTTGCCGGACTGCGAATTCACGCGGATGACCTCCTGATATTTGCGCCCGATGTCCGCCGGGTCGATTGTCAAATAGGGCACATCCCAATGCGCGCCGGCGATCGTTTCCCGCTCCGCCAAACCTTTCTTGATGGCGTCCTGGTGCGACCCGCTGAACGCGGTGAACACCAGTTCACCCGCATACGGCTGGCGCGGCGGCACCGTCATGCCGGTGCTGCGCTCATAAACATCAATGATCGCCGCGAGGTTCGAGAAATCCAATTTTGGATCGATGCCATGCATGTAGTGGTTCAACGCCACCGTCACGATGTCCAGGTTGCCCGTGCGTTCGCCGTTGCCGAACAACGTGCCTTCCACGCGGTCCGCGCCGGCAAGCAAGCCCAACTCCGTCGCCGCCACACCCGTGCTGCGGTCATTGTGCGTGTGCAAGCTGATGATGAGCGAGTCGCGGTTCTTGAGGTTCTTGCACATCCACTCGATCTGGTCCGCGTACACGTTCGGCATCGCCACTTCCACCGTGTCCGGCAGATTCAAGATCATCTTGTGCTGCGGCGTGGGTTGCCACACATCCATCACGGCCTCGGAAATTTCTTTCGCATACTCCACCTCCGTCATGCTGAAACTTTCCGGCGAATACTGGAGCATTACTTGCGTGCCGCCGGCCGTGAGCCGGTGCAACCGGTCCTTGATCATCTGCGCGCCCTTCACGGCGATCGCCTTGATCTCGTCCTTGGATTTCCCGAACACCACGCGGCGCTGCGCCGGCGAGGTCGAGTTGTACATGTGGATGATGACCTTCTTCGCGCCGATCAATGACTCCACCGTGCGCTCGATCAAATCCTCGCGCGCCTGCACCAATACCTGCAACCAGACATCGTCCGGCGCATGGCCTTTCTCGATGAGCAAACGGTTGAAGGCAAATTCAGTGTTCGACGCCGAGGGAAAGCCGACCTCGATCTCTTTAAAGCCGATCTTCACGAGCGTCTGGAACAATTCCAGTTTCTGCGACACGTTCATCGGCACCGCGAGCGCCTGGTTGCCGTCGCGGAGATCCACGCTGCACCAGCGCGGCGCGTGCGTGAGGACACGGTTGGGCCATTGCCGGTCCGGCAAATGCACGGGCGGGAACGGGCGGTACTTGTTCGACGGTTCTTTTTGCATGGTCGTTTGGCTTTCTAATTATTGCCGTCCGGCGCCGGAGTTAAAAGTTAAAACAAAAAACCCACCGCCGTTCGGCAGTGGGTTTTTGGTCAAATTCGTGTGAATACGTCAAAACCCGGCTGCCGCGCTGTCAAGCAGCGCGTTGGTAAGCAGCAGGTTCAAGATGGCATTCCGGTTCACGCGGGCAAATTAGTCCCGGAAACCGGCGCGGTCAAATCATTTTCGGCCCGCCGCCTTTCTCCCTTTGGCCGCAAGGTTGCCACCCCGCTTTGTTTTAGCCTACCCTCTGCCCATGAAAACGGCGCCGCCACCGGATCGTAAAATGGTTTTTACGCTCGCGCTCGCCTTTGCCTTTCTCTGCGGACTCTGGCTGCGCTGCCATTTGCTGGTTGATCAGGTTTTCACCGATGACGAATGGCATGGCTTGTATTACGTCATCGGCAAATCTCCGGCCTTTTTGCTCACCCATTTTTCCATCCCCGGCGCGACGTGCATTCCGCTCAATTTTTACACGTGGGTCTTGGGCGATACCGTCGGCTGGTCGGAATTGACCCTGCGCCTGCCATCATTGATTTGCGGTGTGCTATGCGTGGTGGCCGGACCGTTGCTGGCACGGGAACTGGTCGGTCCCCGCCGCGCCATGTGGCTGGGCTTGTTGCTGGCCGTTTCGCCGTTGCTGATTTTTTACAGCCGCATTTGCCGGCCCTACAGCGCGGTGGCCCTGTCGGGCTTTGTCGCCTTGTTGTTTGCGGCGCGCTGGTTGCGATCCGGCGGACTTCGTCCGGCGCTGTTGTTCGCCGTGGCGGGCGTCGTGGCGGTGTATTTTCATCTCTTCGCCGCCGTCACGGTCGCTGCCCCGATGCTGGCTGCGTTGGTTTTACTCATCTGGTCACGCTGGCGCGGGGTTGCGCGCACGGTAGCGGATGGCCCTTCATTCAAGGAATGGCTCATCGCTTCACTGGTCATCGCCGCCGGCGTGGCGGTGCTGGTGTTGCCCGCCTTCATCCATTCACTGCGCAGCACTTTTTTTAACATTGCGTTGACCGGGCAACTAACCGTGAAGACCGTTCCTCGCATGGCGCAACTGATCAGCGGCACCAGCCAGCCGGTCTTGGCGGTGTTGTTCTGGTTGGCGCTCGTTTGGGGTGCCGTCGACCTGTGCCGCCGGCATCCACGTTTCGGGTGGATGCTTGTAAGTCTTTATCCCTTGCATGCTTTGGCGCTGGTCGCATCGCGCCCTGACTCCGCTCAAAGCGCCATCGTACTGACGCGCTACTGCATCCCGCTGGTGCCCGTCAGCCTCTTGCTGGTGGCCTGCGGCTTGCAGTCCGTCTTGGAAGCCATCGCCTCCCGTGTGACCTTGCAGCCGTCATTGCAAACGGTCATGGCGGTTGCCGGTATCGGCACGTTGGCGGCCACCGGCCCGCTGCCGCAGTGTTATCTGGCGCCGAACAATTTCACCAATCACGGCGCCTATCAGCACCATTATGGAAAGATCGATTGGAACCATTCTTTCATCAGCGACCTGACTCCAGCCGGGGTCACCTTGGTCACCTGGGTGCGGGCGGATGAGATGTCTCCCTTTTATCAATGGCTGGCGGATCACCCCGGCCAGCGCCCGATCGTCGAATATCCCATGATGATCGGGGATCATTTTAATCCGTTATATTACTACCAATATTTCCATCGCCGACCCGTGCTGGTGGGCTACGCCATGGATGTGTCATTGGCGCAAGGTCTCGCTGCCGGAAATATCTACGGCAACACCTACATCGACCAGGTCCTCAGCCTCGTCGACCGGCCCTCAAAGCTGCGGTTCCGCAATTTGATCTCCATGGATGACTTGGCGGCGATGCGCGCGCGTGGGGTGGAATTCGTGATTCTGCACAAACGTTTTGAAGCGCAGTTGTCTGCAGTGGCGATGCCGCTGCCTGATTTGGAGTGGCTAAAAGATCTTTATCAAAAAACGCTTGGAAAACCGTCCTACGAAGATGATCGCGTCGCCGTGTTCCAACTGTGACCGCCGGTTTCCGCTGGCCTAATTTTTCCCCGCTGCCGGGTCCTTAGCCGGACAATCCGCCACAAACTCCGCCAGCGTTTTCTGGACATCCGCCGGTGCCGGCCGGCCGCGATATTCCAGCGCAATATATTCTTCGTACCGGTCTCGGGCGGCGCAGGCGTAGGTTTCTTTTTGTTTCGGATCAGCGGCGGCTTCGGCCAGTTTGTGATATAGCAGTGCCAGGTTGAGCTGGGTTGAATCAAATTTTGGGCGGAGCCGGTCGGCGGTCAGCAGGCTGCCCAGCGCCGCTTCCGGTTCACCCCTGACTTCTTGCACGATCGACTTCAGGAAAAAGAGAAAATAGGTGTCCGGCGGCGGCGGTTGCTGCTGGTCCGGCCAGAACTGCGCCAGTCCCGCGTCCACCACCACGGACATTTTGCCCATGGCGGCGGCCATTTCCGGCTTGCCCACTTCATCGCTCGCTTGCGCGTAGTAATAGGCCGCGAGGTTCGCGTAGGCTGAAACCTGCGGCTGCGGCAGGTTCAGATGGTATTGCCACAAAGTCTCACCGTCGCGCCATGCCGGTTGATACGAAAAAGTTTGGTACAGATTTACTGCCAAAAAAACGCCCGCTGCGGCCAGCGTACAACTCCGCCAGACCGGTTGCGCCCGCCGTAAAATCGCCATTCCCGCCGTCACCACCAGGGCCAGTACGCAAAACGCTGCGAGATAAAGATACCGTTCCGCCACCAAGAGGCCCGGCAGAACTTGGTTTAGATACGGCAACATGATCACGAAAAACGCCGCGTAATAAAAAAACAGGTCCTTGCGCCGGCAAAACAGCCATAACCCGGCCCCGGCCAACAGCGCCATGAAGGCCAGCGATGCCGCCACCAGCCAATGCGGATAAACATCCATGACCTGCGGCCATGAATAGAAGAGCCGGAGGCGCCACGGGAAAAAAAGCTGCTGTGCGTACATCCACAGCGTCGGCGGATCGACGATCAGCAGGTTCCAGATGTGGGCCAGCCCGTGCGCCACGGGGCCGCGGTCCAGCACTCCCATTTGCGTCAGCATTTGCTTATACCAATGGAAGACCGGCACGCTAACCGCCAGGCCCGGGATCATCAGCAAGATTTCTTTGATCAAGGATTTGCCCCACGGAAACGGTCCGGCTGCCGGGCGGCTGCCATTCAGGTAAGGCAGGAAAACGGCGTGCAGAAACAACACCACCGGAAACGTCAGCGCGCTGATCTTGGAAAGCAAACTGCCGATGAAACAAGCCAGTGTCACCAGATACCAACCTGCGTGTGCGCGCAGGCTGGCCGACTCCAATCGCCGGGTTTGCGCACATAATGCCAGCAGTATGAACAGCGCCGAGAGGACGTCTTTGCGCCCCATGATCCAGGCCACCGGCTCGACGTGGATCGCCAGCACCAGCCAGCCGATGGTCACGGCCAACGCAAAGCCGTAACGCCGGGTGGTGCCGAGCAAGAATGCAAACATCAGCGCCACGACCACTCCGTGCACGAGCACATTGCCCAGGTGATGGCCCAACGTGCTGTTAAAACCAAAAATCTGGCTGTCGACCGCCCAGGACACGTCCCGTACCGGCAGCGGTTCTTCCCGCGGAAATTCCGTCACAAAAATGGCGCGCAAATCATCGGAAAATTTTTCCTGTCCGTAAAGTTCCGGATGAACCTTCAGAATCCGCACATCGTCGTAATAAACGTAATCATATCGCAAGGACGGCAGATAAATCGCCCATGCCGCCAGCATCAGCAACAAACCCGTAAGCAGGTTGCGGTACGGCTTCGGCGTGCCGGCCTGGCTGGCTTCGGCGGCTGGATCGGTTGTGGTCATCGGATCGCAGAGATGAACATTTGTTTGGCGAACGGTTTGAACGGGCTCACCAGATAGAGCCGGATCAACCAGGGATGGACGGGCCAAGGCCCCTTGATGGTCAGCGGCAGATATCGCGGCGTGCAGTGTTCGATCTGGAAACCGTTCGCGGCCAGCAGATCGCACAGGCTGCGATCCGTATAGATGGCCACGTGCTGGTAATCATCAAAATACTCGCGCACGCAGTATTTATAATTCGGCTGGACGATGTTGAGCCGCGCCCCCGATTTCATTTTTCGACGCAGTTGGGCGAGGCATTCCACGAGTTCGGCTTGCGGCACATGCTCGAAACAATTGCTGCTGAATACATAGTCCACCGAATTGTCTGCCACGCCGTCCAGCTTCGTGATGTTCGTGACCAAACCTTCCACGCCTGCATCCAGATGCGCCGTCATCCCTGGCCAGCAATCTACCGCGATACGGCGGCCAGCCCGGATGTTGTTGATGAAATCACCATAACCCGTGCCCAGTTCCAACACTGTTGCGCCGGGTGGAATCCGCTTCTGAAACTCATGGGCCACCAATGTCTGCCAGACGACGCGCCGGCGCGGATCAACCGTCAGCCGTGTGGCGTGATAGGTGTCACCGCTCATTCCCAAAACCTTTCCAGTCGATGAAGATGCCGATCAACATCCGTATCCCCAGCCGCGCGGCGATCCGGTTGTTGACGTTGCCGCCCTTGCTGGTGCCCACGCGCGGGTAAAAAGTGATCGGACATTCCAGGATGCGCCACCCGTTCCTGAGCGCCGTATCCAGAAAATACGCGTTGAATTCCAGGTTGACCTGCGGGTTCAGTTTCACCAGCAATTCGCGGAGCGCGGAATTGCGGCACAGTTTGTAGGTCGTGCCCACATCCGTCAGCGACACCATGCCCAGATGTTTCAATTCCAGCACCTTGCCGGCGAACAGGTTGCCGTAATGCATGAACATGGAAAGCTGGGTGTTGCGGTCTTGTAATTGCTCCACGATCCGGCTGCCGTTTACCACGTCGGCATGCGGGATATATGCGAGAAATTTTTCGATGTCCGCCGCCCGGAACGTCAGGTCGCCCTCGCACAACAGCGTCAGCTCGGTGTCCGTGTGCGTCAACGCCTCGCGCAACGCCCGGTGCACACAGGCCCCGTAGCCTTGGCGCGTTTCATTGAACACCGTCGCCCCCGCCGCCGCCGCCAACTCCATCGTCCGGTCCTTGCTGTTGTTGCTGATGACGATCACGCGCTTCACGCGCGGATGCGCCCGGAAATCTTCCACCGCCCCGCCGATGCTCCGTTCATCGTTATACGCCGTCAGCACGACCGTCAGGTCCAGGTTCTTCGGCGGATTGTTATGGATGGATTTTAGGCCGCGCAAATGGCGCACATGGAAGAAAAGATCCCAGCAGATCAATGCCGAGCCAACCACCAGCGGAATTCCGCTATACCAGACGACCGCCTCGTTGATATGGCGAAACCACTTCGGATCCAGCAGCAGCAGGCGCACCGGGCCGATGCCGACGCCGACCACATAAGCTGTCAAAGCGATGCTGACCAGAAGGAAACCATAAAGCGCGAACCAGGTTGTTCTGGTTGCGCGACCGCTTTCTGCTGCTGGCACCCTGTTGTCATCAGTCATCGGGGAACGACGTTATTCCATGAGCGCATCCGGTCAAGGCTGAATCCTGAAAAATAAAAAGCCGGAGCCCGCAGGCTCCGGCTTTGAAGAAAACAAGCGTTTATCCGATGAACGCCGTATGGACGGCCTTCACCGCCTGCTCGCCCTTCGCGAGGTCGATGACCACCGAAATCTTGATCTCGCTCGTCGAGATCATGTCGATGTTGATGCCTTCGTTCGCGAGCGTCTCAAACAACTTACCCGCCACGCCGGTGTGCGACTTCATGCCCACGCCCACGATGGAAAGTTTGCCGATCTTCTCGGTGGTGATGACTTCCTGGTAGCCCACGTCCTTTTTCAGGCCGTCGATGACCTTTTGCGCCTTGAGCAAATCCGGTTTGTCGGCGGTAAAGGAGATGTCCGTGGACGGCGTGCCGGTGCCGTGGCTGATGTTCTGGATGATCATGTCCACGTTCACGGTCGCGTCACCGAGCGCCTTGAAAATCTTCGCGGCCACGCCGGGTTTGTCGGGCACGCCCACGAGCGTGACCTTGGCCTGATTTTTGTCGAGCGCGACGCCGCGCACGACGACGCCTTCCATGCTTTTCGTTTCTTCTTTCACAATGGTTCCGGGGTTGTCATTGAGGCTGGAGCGGACCTCGAACACGACTCCAAATTTTTTCGCAAATTCCACCGAGCGGCTCTGCATCACCTTGGCCCCGAGGCTGGCGAGTTCGAGCATCTCATCATAAGAAATTTCCGACAGCTTCTTCGCCGTCGGCACGATGCGCGGGTCGGTCGTATAGACACCGTCCACGTCCGTATAGATCTGGCAGAGATCCGCCTTCAACGCCGCCGCCAGCGCGATGGCCGTCAGGTCCGAACCCCCACGTCCGAGCGTGGTGATCTGGCCTGCCGCCGTCTCGCCCTGAAAACCCGCGACGATCACGACATTGCCGGCATCCAGCGCCTCATGAACCTGGCCTGGCGTGATGTTATGAATCTTGGCCTTGGTATGAACACCATCCGTCGTGATGCCCGCCTGCGCGCCGGTCATGGAGACCGCCGGCACGCCGATCGTATGCAGCGCGATGGCTGTCAACGCAATGGTCTGCTGCTCGCCGGTGGCCAGCAACATGTCCATCTCGCGTTCGCTCGGCAGCGGCGCGATATCCTTCGCCAGCTTGATGAGACCGTCCGTCACGCCGCTCATCGCCGAGACCACCACGACCACCTGGTCGCCGCGCT
>DASZCA010000258.1:0-11270 GCA_035943555.1 Verrucomicrobiia bacterium | reverse complement strand
TTGGAGATCCCGGAGATACATGCGGCGATTGATCCCCTCGCGGCCCAAAAAAACGAACTTCACCTTACCGAACTCGTTTTCAATCTCGGCGAACTTGATATCGTCAAAAACGCCGCCGGCCAGACCAATATCTTCGCCCTTGGCCTGAACCTGCCGGACAAAGACAAGCTCGCGAACGACCGGGATGTCAGCGCCATTAAAAAGCAAACCGGCTTTGATTTCACCGGCATCGACAAGCTCAGCGTCTCCGTCGGCACCGCCAAATACATTGACCTCGGCGATGCCAAAAACAACCACGAACAAAACATCGGCCTCGATAACATCGTCATCCCCAATGTCAAATCCCCTGCCGACCTCACCGGCCTCATCGTCCTCATCGCCCTCCGCAGCGACAATTTCTTCACCACCCTCGTCTCACCCGCAGACCTGAAGTGAAGTCGGTCATAACCGTGGTAGGGCGCGTCGCTCCGCGCGCGCCGCCGGTTGCCAACCGAATCACACTTCAATCGAGGGTGTCTATTTCCAAATACGAACCCCCGGACAACAAGAACCGCGGGCTAAAACCCGCATCTCCGGTCTCCCTCTCCTCCATGCAATGGAGGGGAGGGCCGGGGGAGAGGAGGTGCTCATACCGAACGCCTGCGCCAATTTCTAAAATACGCTTCCCGGAATTTTACCTTTTTCCCCAACCCAAAATTTTTTACCTTCTCCAACGTGCAACGCGACTCGCTCAAATCCGTCACCCGCATCGTGGTCAAGCTCGGCACTGGCGTCCTCACCGACCCCCGGAAGCTGATCGATCCCGCGCAGCTGGAGCAGCTCGTCGCGCAGATGGCCGCCTTGCGCAAGGCCGGCAAGGAAGTCGTCCTCGTCACCAGCGGCGCCGTCGGTGCCGGCATGGGTGCGCTCGGCTATGAATCCCGCCCCACGGAACTCGCGGAAAAACAGGCCTGCGCCGCCGTCGGCCAGTCCCGCCTCATGGCGGTGTACGACAAACTCTTCGCCGCGCACGGCCTCGTCGTCGCCCAAGTCTTGCTGACGCATGACGATCTTGAACATCACGAACGCCACCTCAACGCCCGCAGCACGCTCGTCACCCTGCTCGAACACGGCGTCGTCCCCATCATCAACGAAAACGACGCCGTCTCCTTCACCGAGATCAAGTTCGGTGACAACGACAAGCTCTCCGCCCTCGTCGCCTCGCTCCTGCCTGCCGACCTGCTCGTCATCCTGACCACTGTCGATGGTGTCATCGAAAATTTTGGCAAACCGGATGCCGCGGTCATTCCCGTCATCGAGCAGATTGATTTCCACATCGAAAGCATGGCCGGCGGCACCACCAGCGTCACCGCCGTCGGCGGCATGAAATCCAAGATCGATGCCGCCAAGATCGTCGTCCGCTCCGGCATCCCGCTCGTCATCGCCTCCGGCCAGAAAAAAAACGCGCTCGCCCAGATCCTGGCCGGCGCAGACGAAGGCACCCTGTTCGTTCCGCAATCCACCAAGCTGCAAGGCCGCAAACGCTGGATCGCTTTCTTCCATCATCCCAAAGGCACGTTGTTCGTCGATGACGGCGCCAAGAAAGCCCTGCGCGAAGCCGGCAAAAGCCTGCTCCCTCCCGGCGTCATCCGTTGCGAAGGCGAATTTGCCCCCGACGACGTCATCCGCATCTGCGACGCCGACGGCACCGAATTCGCCCGCGGCATCGCCCGCTTCAGCTCCACCGCCGTCCGCGAAAAGAATTTGCCGAAGGAAGAACTGGTGCACCGTGACGATCTGGTGATTTTGTGAATTCTTCCTCGTCACAAAATTGAAAAAACATTCAACTATGAATGTTCCTCCCGGTTCAAAGTTCACGGCCTGACATTTTGACGAAAATTTCATGAAAAAATCCCCCGCCATCAACGATCTCCTCAAAGTCATGGCCCGCCTCCGTTCCCCCACCGGCTGCCCGTGGGATCGTGAGCAAGATCACATGACCCTCCGCCGCCACGCCATCGAGGAAGTCTACGAACTGATCGACTCCATCGAAGCCGGCGACGATGGCGAGATGGCCGAGGAACTGGGCGACCTCCTGCTGCAGGTCGTCTTCCATTGCCAGCTCGCCCAAGAGCGGGGCGCCTTCAACTTTGAAAAGGTCACCCGCGAACTCGTCAACAAGCTGATCCGCCGCCATCCCCACGTCTTTGCCACCACCAAGGTGAAAAACATCGATGAGGTCTGGGCGAACTGGGAAAAGATCAAACGCGCCGAAAAAACCGGCACCCACCGCGAACGCCCCTCCGCCCTCGACGGCATCCCCAAGCACCTCCCCGCCCTGCTCCGCGCCGAAAAACTGGTGAAAAAAGCCCAGAAAGCCAATCTCGCCCCCGCTGCCAAAAACCCCGCCAAAAAATCATCCAAGTCTCTGTTGGCGAAGGAATTGTTCGAGCTAGCCACCCTCGCCCAAGCCCAAGGCTGGTGCGCCGAGGAACTGCTGGCCACCGAAATCAAACAGCGCGAACGCCAATGGCGAAAACTGGAAAAAACAAAGGCACCCTGATATAACCCGTTGCAAGTCCCTCGCCCCTCCGAGGGGAGAGGGCTAGGGTGAGGGGTGGTTCGGGTGCCTTTTCGAGGCTTTTTGCCCCACCTCGCCCACCTCACCCCTTTTCCCCAAAAACAGCCATTGACACTTGGCCAAAATCTGGTTTAATTGCCGACCCTTTACGGGAGAAATTAATTTTATGTACGCCGTCCTAGAAACTGGTAGCAAACAGTATCGCGTCACCGCCGGTGACAAACTTGAAATCGAACGCCTCGAAACCGAGGCGGGCAAGTCGTTCACCTTTGACCGCGTGCTGTTCGTCAGCAACGAAGGCAAATTGAGCGTTGGCGCGCCCCACGTTTCCGGTGCCACCGTCACCGCCGATGTCGTCGAGCACAAGCGCGGTGAAAAGAAACTCACTTTCAAGATGAAGCGCCGCAAAGGTTATCATAAGACCATCGGCCACCGCCAGGAACTGACGGTCGTCAAGATCACCGGCATCAACCTCTAATCATTTCATCGTATGGCACATAAAAAAGGTCAAGGCAGCGTAAAGAACGGGCGCGACAGCGTAAGCAAGCGTCTGGGCGTCAAAGAATTTGGCGGCACCGTCGTCACCGCCGGCAGCATCCTGATCCGCCAGCGCGGCAGCAAGTTCCTCGCGGGCAAGAACGTCGGTACCGGTCGCGACTGGACCCTGTTCGCCCTCACCGCCGGCACCGTGCTGTTCGACAAGAAGAGCCGCCGCATCAACATCGTGGCCGAAGCCGCCACCGCCAACTGATTGGCACCCTGATTTCCAAGGCGAGGCTGAACGCCTCGCCTTTTTTATTTCCCGCAAGGGACAGAATTGACAGTATTTGACCGCATCTGATTAAAGGCCATGTTCATCGACGAAATTAAAATCTACGCCCAAGCCGGCCACGGCGGCAAAGGCTGTGTCGCGTTCCATCGCGAGGCTTACATCACCAAGGGCGGCCCCAGCGGCGGCAACGGCGGACGCGGCGGCAGCGTCATCCTCCAGGCCGATCACGATCTCAACAATCTCATCCAGCAATATTATGTCCCGCGCCTCATCGCCAAACCCGGTGAGGGCGGCATGGGCAAGGGCATGGACGGTCATGCCGGTGACGATCTCATCATCAAGGTCCCCTGCGGCACCCTCGTCTGGCGCCTCAAGGACACCACCCCGGCCATCCAGAAAAAGATGACCAGCCCGGATGATGTGGACGACGATGAGGATGTCGAACCGGAAAATCCCCTGTTCAAGACCGGCACCGGATTGCGTCCAGTCATCCGGACAACGGGCGGCATCCCGGCCGCTTTGGAAGTGGATCTGAGCCAGGAAGAAGACTTCGATAACAGCGCGAAGCCCATTGAAGACAAGGGCGAACTCGTGGCCGACCTCACCACTGACGGCCAGCAATTTGTTCTGTGCAAAGGCGGACGTGGCGGACTGGGCAACCGTAATTTTGCCACCGCGCGCCACCAGACCCCGCGCTTTGCGCAACCCGGTGAACCCGGCGTCGAGGGCGAATATCTCTTGGAACTCCGCATCATGGCCGAAGTCGGCCTGGTCGGCTATCCCAACGCCGGCAAGTCCACGTTGCTGACCGCCATCTCCCGCGCCCGTCCGAAAATCGCCGCCTATCCGTTCACCACGCTGCATCCGCAGATCGGCATTGTCGAATACATGCCGGATTTCAAACGCCTCACCGTCTGCGACGTTCCCGGCCTCATCGAAGGCGCCCACAATAACGTCGGCCTCGGCCACGAATTTCTCCGCCACATCCAACGCTGCAAGATTCTCGTCCTGCTCCTCGACATGGCCGGCACCGACAACCGCAAGCCGTGGGACGACTACAAACAGCTCCTCAAGGAACTGGAACTGTACGATCCCGAACTCGTGGAAAAACCGCGCCTCGTCGTCGCCAATAAAATGGACGAAGCCGTCGCCGAAAAAAACTTGAAGCAGTTCAAGACCAAGTTTAAAAAAGTCAAAGTGCTGCCCATCTCCGCCGCCTTTGACCAGGGCATGGAAAAATTCCGCCAGACCATCCGCGAAGAAGTGGAAAAATATTCCGACGAGCCCGCTCCCGGAAAGTAAGCGATCTGCGTCTTAAGAAGGTGGGCACTGTCGCGCTGCGACTGTGCTTGCCTGCGCAGCAGGCACTTTGTGGCCCGGCCATCCCTTGGCGGCCGAAACAACCCGGACGCCTTGGTTTCACCACTTTGGTGATTAAAGATTTTCTGTATCTTGGATGTTGGGGCTGGGAGCTTTTACTTCTAAAAACCGCATCAACGTATCCCCATGCTTCAACGTCTTTACCTCCACCCACGGCGGGACAAATTCCAACGTATCCCGTTTCGTATGCCCCAGCACCAGTCTCCCGCCGGACGCCAATAACTTCGGTAAATTCGGATCATCCAGCAATTGCTGCGCGAATGACTCTGACCGGCGATTCACATTCTTTTCGCCATACGGCGGATCGGCCAGGATCAGATCGAACTGCGCGCCATTCTCAGCCAATTGCCGCATCGCCGGAAAAACATCCTGCGTCCGGGTATCCAAGATGTCGCCATACCCCGCCCCCACCGCGTTGCTGCGGATGAATTCCGCATGCCGGTGCGATTTCTCGATACACAGTACCGATGCCGCCCCTCGGCTCAAACACTCCAAGCTTAACGCGCCGCTCCCCGCAAACAGTTCCAGCACCTTCGCGCCCACCACCCGCTCGCCGAGCGAATTGAACACCGCCTGTTTGACGAGATCAGGCGTCGGCCGGACATCGAGCCCTTTCGGGACCTTCAAAATCCGCCGCGCCGCATTGCCGCCGGTGATACGCATCGCGTTATTGGAAAATTTCGCCGAAGAACTGTTTCATGTCCGCCCACGACCGCTTGTCCGCGCGCTCATTATATTTCGCGCCCGCATTGACGAATCCCGGATCCGGCTGAGTAAAGCTGTGTACCGCGCCGCCATAAAATACGATCTGCCAGTCCACCTTCGCTTCGCGCATTTCGCTTTCGAACGCGGTCAGATCTTCCGCCTTCTGGAACGGATCATCTGCCCCGGCCAGCGCCAGCACCTTCGTTTTGATGTTCTTGCCATCCGCCGGCGTCGGCGAATCCAGCCCGCCGTGGAAACTGACCACGCCCTTGATATCCGCTCCGCTGCGCGCCAGCTCGATCACCGTCGTGCCGCCAAAACAATAACCGATCGCCGCGATGCGCGCGGTGTCCACCAGTTTGCTTTTCTTCAATTCATCCAGCCCCGCCGTGACACGTGCGCGCAACAGGGTCCGGTCGCCTTTATATTTGCCCGCCAGCGCCCCCGCTTCCGTGGTGTCCTTCGGATGAACGTCCTTGCCATAGATGTCCGCGCAAAACGCCACGTAGCCGAGTTGCGCCAGCATCTCCGCGCGATGTTTTTCGTAAGCCGTCAGACCGAGCCATTGATGCACGATCAAAACGCCCGGCCGCGGCCCCGTCACGGCATCGTCCCAGACGAGCACGCCTTCCAGCGTCGTATCGCCCTGTTTATAATCGATGGTCTTGGACTGGATGGCCGCTTGCGTGGAAATCACTCCCAACAACAGCGCCGCCGATAGGAAAAATGTCTTCATAACGCCGCCAACCTAACCGACCCCGCCCCGTTTGCCAATCATACGAATGAGTTGACGCCCGCCAAATTTTGCCGGATAACGGGTCTGTTGGCCGCCGCCGATCAATGGGGTGCGCAACTGTTGGCAAAAGCCGGTGTTACAATCGTAACTGGAAGGATGCTTATGAAATGGATGAAGCTGGTGGCGATGGTTCTGCTGGGCACAACCTGGTTGGAAGCGGCGGCGTACGCACAATCTACCAACCTGTACCGGACCGATATCGAAGCGTTTGAGGCGCAAACCAATGTGGTCGTGGTCAAGGGCTACGGCACGGCCGGGACGGTCAGCATGGGCAGCAGCATTCTGTCCATCCGCCTCAAAGAATCTTTCACCCCGGATGCCACCGGCAAGTTACAAGCCTTGGTACTGGACTGCTCCGACGGCGGCGGACGTGAATGGGCGGTGATTGATTACGCAGAAATCGACTCTTTGCTGCGGGGAATTGATTACATCCGCTCCGCCACCTACGACGTGACCGGCCTGCCGGGATTCGAAGCAGATTATCAGACCAAAGGCGGCTTCCGCGTCATCGGTGTGGGCAGCCACCGGCAAAGTGCCGTGCAGACCTATGTACAATTTGACGGCTACCGCCGCATTCCGCTGGATTCCGATCAGATATCTCAGTTACGCAACCAGATCGCGCAAGCGCGGCAGACGCTGGACGAATTAAAATCGCCGAAGTGATTTCTTAAACTGGCAGCCTCAGCCTTTTACGGCCTTGAACATGGCGAGACACTTGTCGCGCTGATCTTCATGCAAAACAATCCGGGCCGGATATTTTGACTTCGAAAGCAGCAGCGGATTTTCCCACGGTTGATGAATGAGGTCGGCTGGAAAATCTTTCAGCTCGGGCAGCCAGCGGCGGACAAACTCACCCTTCTCATCGCATTTCTCCGCCTGCGATGTCGGGTTGAAGATGCGGAAATACGGCGCGGCATCCGTGCCTGTGCCTGCGCTCCATTGCCAGCCGCCGTTGTTCGCCGCCATGTCGCCATCCACCAGTTGCTGCATGAAATAACGTTCCCCCAGTTGCCAGTTGATCATCAGATCCTTGGTCAGGAACATGGCCACGATCATGCGCAAACGGTTGTGCATCGTGCCGGTCGCGTTCAGGCAGCGCATGGCGGCATCGACGATGGGATAACCCGTGCGGCCTTCGCACCACGCTTTGAAATGCGCCTTGTCATCCGACCATTTCAACTGGTTGTATTCCGGCCGGAAAGCGCCTTTGGTCACATGCGGAAAGTTGTGCAACACTTGCGCGTAAAACTCGCGCCAGATCAGTTCATTCAGATACACGTCGCAACTGGCCGCCTGCGCGGGCGTGGTGTTTTCACGCGCCTTCTTCAATGCCGCGATCACCGTGCGGATGCCGATGGTACCGGCGCGAAAATGCGGTGACAGGCAGGAGGCGCCGTCCGCGGCTGGAAAATTTCGGTTCACCGCGTAGGTATGGACCGGCCCCGCCATGAATTTGTGTAACAACTCAAGCGCGGCACGTTCGCCGCCCGGCGGAATCTTCTGCGTCAACGGATGGCCGGCCGCCGCCGCATCTGCCGGCAAGTCGTCCGAAGGCAGATTTTTGATTTTTGATTTCGACTTTTGGATTCGCGGACGTGGCGATGGGATTGGCTTCCCCTTCCATGCTTTGGAATACGGGGTGAAAACCGTGTACGGCTTGCCGCTTTGATTCAAAACTTCCTGTTCCTCCCAGATCACCGCGTCTTTGAACAGTTCGAATCCCACATCAATCTTGAGCAGTGCGGCAGTGATGCGTTCATCACGGCGTTGCGTGTACGGCTCGTAACGTTTGTTGGCAAAAACGGCCCGGGCGCCGGCTTCCTTGCACAGGGCAGGCAAAATCTCTTCTGATTTGCCGCAGCGGATGATGAGCGTGTGGCCCAGCTCGGCGAGGTTCTTACGGAGCGATTCCACCGATTGCAGCAGAAATTCCAGCCGTGCCGCGCCCACATCCGGTCCGGTGCGAAACGCGTCTTCAAAAATGAAAACCGGGATGACAGTTTCCGCGCGCTTGTAAGCTTCATTCAGCGCCGTGTTGTCGCTCACGCGCAAATCGCGCCGGAACCAATGGATCACAGTTTTCATTCAGATTGTAGGATGGTCTTTCCAGATACCTTGTAGAAAAGATAAAACAAATGAACCGGTGGCTGTCGATCGTGTGCAAATATCTTGCGCGGATCCCCTCTCTCCTCCGAGGGGAGAGGGCTAGGGTGAGGGGTGAAATTCAACCCGTTGCTCACTTTATACAGAACTGGCATCACGAAAAAATTTCCAAGTTATTTGTCTCAAACGTCTTCAAGGCCACACATTCACGCGGTAAAACCGTATGGCTGAATTGCTGGTGATGTCAACAATGCCCGTGACCGTGGTGCTGCTGAGCATGGCCGGCCCAAGATTGGACCAGGTGCCTGCGATCAGATTCGTGCGGTATTGCACCTGATAATGCGGCCCCGGCAGCGAGTTCCAGTTGAAGCGGACGACGCGGTTTGAGTATGTCGTGCTCGTAAGGGTCGGTTGCGGAAACGAGGAACAGCAGACGGTGGTGTTGGAGGCGGTGATAAATTTCAAGCTCCAGCCATTGGAAATGATCCCGGAATCTTGCGGATAAAAATCCTCCACGTAGAGCGACCAGGTGCCGTTCGGTGTGGCGGCCAGCGGCATCACCGCGTTTCCGTAAGGACTGGCCGGGGCGGGAGAATTAAAAGAGTGGCCGGATTGATCGAGATCAGTGGGCAGATAGGTGCCGCTGGTGACGGGCGCGGAAGAAAGCGGGTTCACCGCGGTATCTTCGAAATTCAAGACCGCGTTGATGACTTCATTGGTGTAGCCCACCGCATCCAGCAGTTTGACCGTTTGCCCGCCGGGACCGACCAGAAGCATTCCCACGTCACTGGAAAAAGTATGGTACCAGCCGTTGATCTTGGCGGTGAGCTTGGTGACAGTTCCGCTCACTCCGGCAACGGCGATAGTGGAGGGATAAGGTGTGGCACTGGCGTTGTCATTGATGGTGATGGCACTGGCGCTGTTAAAAATCTGCGTCGTGACCACGGTCTGGAATACACCCAAAGGAAAGATATTGGAAACCGTCCCCAAGCTGCTGAGACCGTCCACCAACCGCACGACCCCGGTCACCGAGCCGCCGCAAATGCCGGCGGGGATGAAAGAAAATGTGCGCGTGACATTGCTGCCCGCACCGATGACGCCATAAGTCTGCGGCGGCCCCGGATAATACACCCCGTTGGTGGTGAGCAAGGTCGCAACGAGATTGGTCGTCGCCACGGTGCCGATGTTGGACAAGGTCCAGCCGACCGCAACCGTCTCGTAAGGATCGATGGCGCCGTTGGTTGGCGTACAGGATTCGCCGGTCACCGAAGTCCCGCCCATCACCAAAAATGGCACATGGGCGTTTGAACTCACATTAAAGTCGCCGTGATTGACATTGAAAAATATGCCGCCCTTGGCCTTCACCATGATGCGGGCATGCGCGGATACAAGGTCGGGCAAGGTGATCGTGGCCGCGCCGGTGTTCGGCGCATTGGAGACGAGAAGGATGGGAAAAGAGACGCCGCTGTTGGTGGAAAGAAAGATTTTCACCTCGCTGGCGCTGATCGGCGCGTTGGTGGTACCGGCGACATTCCAGGTGACGGTGCGCGGACCGGACCAGTTCGCATTGGTGACCGGCGCGGTGACGATGAACGGACCGGTGCCGGCGACGGAGGTGACGGTCATTTGCGAACCCGCCACGCCGCCGCCACCGGCATGGTTGTCGCGGGCCGTGACGCGGAAGGTCATCGTGCGGCCGGTGGTCGGCAGGATTTCCTGGTTCCAGTTGGTCTGGGCCAGGATGCTGGACATTTTTGGAAAATAGCGGGAGGGCGAGTTGGTAGGCAGGAAAGGACGAAATAGCGGACCGGTGCCGGGATCAACACCGGTGAGGGTCTGGTTCCCCGTACCCAGATCAAACTCTTCCCAGCTATACGTCAGGGTGTCGCCGTTGGGATCACTGGCGGTGGCGGCCAGCACGAACGGGGTGCCGGTAGGAATGGAATAATTGACTCCGGCGCTCACCGTGGGGGCGGTGTTGCCGGTGCTGGTGGTCACCGGGCAACTGGAGCCGTTACCGCTCGTGATGTAGGCCTGGATTTCATCCAGGCTCGCGCCGTGGAAAAACGGATCGCTGTGAGGTTCCAGGTTATCCGGCGAGCAGAGGCCGGCATAGGCCATGATGGTCAGGCCGCTGCCGGGTTCATAGGCGGTGCTGGCATTGCGGTTGTTGTTGCCGCAATCATTGTTCGTGCTGTTGAACGTGTGTTCACCGCCGAACTCGTGTCCCATTTCGTGGGCGACATAATCGATCCAAAAAGCATCGCCCGTCGGCGCGGACGAGCCGGTCACGCCCATGGCCTTGGAACCCGCCACACAAACACAACCGACCTGCGCGATGCCGCCGCCGCCCGTGCTGAACACGTGGCCGACATCATAATTGGCCGAACCGATGACCGAATCGATGGTGGTCTGGTTTTGCGCGAGCATGGCGCTGCCGTTGTTGTTGGAATAAGGCTCGGTAGCGCTGTTTGTATAGACGATGAGATTATTTTTGCCGATGAGAACAAGATGAACCGCCAACTCCGTTTCATAAACACCGTCGACACGGTTCACCGCGCTGACGATGGCGGCCATGGCATTGGAAACGGTGCCCCCAAAATAAGCCGTGTACTCGGCGGTGCAGGCGATGGCCAGCCGGTAGGTCTTGAGGGTGCCACCGGACAGCACCGCATTGGGTACGATGGTGTCCGTAGAACTTGTACCCGTGCTGGCGGTTCCGGTTGAGGTCCCTTTTCCCGCCGTCTGTCCTTCGGCCAAGCATTGCCAGTCATCCTGCGGCTTGACGTAATCCCGTTTGTAATAGCTGACGTGATTGACGGCGTCGTTGCGATACGCCGGGTCGACATAGATCGCGCCATTCGGTGACAGCACTTGCGCATGAAACCCGGCCGGCGAAAGATCCAGCCGCACCGTCGCCTGCGGATCGTCCAAGCCCACGCCGGCGTAAGTTT
>DASZCA010000257.1:0-2628 GCA_035943555.1 Verrucomicrobiia bacterium | reverse complement strand
CGACGCAAGCGGAGGTGTTCGGCGGCGGCGAGGGGGTTGCCGGCGAAGGCGGTGCGCAGGTTGCCATCCTGCAACAAGCGGGCGAAGGCGGTGATGAAATCAATTTCCGCCATGGATGGTCTGGAGTTTGGTGATTTCGGTTTCCAGTCCGGCGGTATCCGGGAAATCTTCGTCGCGCTCCAGGATGACGGCTTCTACGGGCGCGTGGGCGACCACCGCGCGGGCGAGGTTCAACAATTCCGGCTGGATGGGGGCGGCGTGGCTGTCCGTATAGCGATCGCCTGCTTGGGAATAGCCGACGATGTGCAGTTGGCGGATGTTGGCGGGCTCCAATTCATGCAGCCATTTTACGGCGTCAAAGCCATGATTGCGGCTGTTGATGAACAGGTTGGTGACATCCAGCAACAGGCCGCAACCGGATTGTTCACAAAGGTGGTTCAAAAAATCTGTTTCCCGCAGATCGCCGGTGAGTTGGACGTGAGAGGTGATGTTTTCCAGCAACATGGGGCGCTGGCAGCGGTCCATGACTTCGCGGACGTGGCCAGTAAGGACGTGCAGCATTTCGCTCGTCGGTGGGACCGGATTGAGGTGGCCGAGATCCACTTCGGAAGTGCGGGTGAAAGCAATGTGATCGCTGATCCACGCGGGTTTGGCCAAGTCAACGACGCGGGCGAAATTTTCCAAATGTTGCCGGTCGAGCGGCCCGGGTGTGCCGAGGCTCAAGGCCAGCCCGTGGACGAATAACGGGTATTGGCCGGCCAATTCGAGGAGATGCGCTTCGCCGGCGTGGAAAAAATGTTCGGCGGTGATCTCCAGGCAATCCACCCCGGCCGGGCGGGTCTTGATCCAGCCTGCGAGTTCGCGACGGTAGCCGAGGCCGGTTTTCATGATCCGCCACAACCTCCACAACCTCCGCCCCCGCCGCCGCAACCACCACCGCCGCTACAACTGCTGCCGCTGCTGCAGGAACTGGTATTGCCATTCCGGTTTTGAAAATGTTCCGCCCGCATAAAAAATGCGATGCCGCCGAAAAACATCATCAAGAGAAGATAAAACCAGTTGTGCAGGCCATGGGCGGAGCCATCGATGATCCGCACGACGCCCAAGCCTTCGAAACAGACGAGGCCGATCAAGGTGGTGGCCGGCGTATCGGCATCGTTACAACGTCGCCACAACACCCAGCCAAAAGTGACCGCGAACCAGACGCCAAAGAGCAGCAAGAAATCCGGCCCGCGCATGGTGTGCAGAAAACTGAAGGCACCATGATCCACTTGCGCCAAGATGGCCGGGGGCGGATTCATTTGGCGGGCCAGTGGGTTTCGATCCAGCCCAGGACGGTATCCACCAGCGGGAACAGGCGGGCATGCGAGTTCACCGTGTCCGCCTCGGAGAATTTCCCGGGACTTTTCTTTAACGCGAGCAGATTGCGCAACACCTGGCCATCCAGCTTGAATTCTTTTTCAAAAATTGGCACGCGGGCATCAAATTCCGTCGGGAGAGCGAGGCCGTGCAAACGCAGGACCTCGGAGAACTGGACGAACAGGCCGGTGATGTTGCGTTGCACAAATTTGTCATAGGCCTTGTGCTGGTGGCGCGTGACATAGGCATGGATGAGGCGCAGACGGAGGTTGCGCACGGCCTGTTCGCACAGGAATTTTTCCAGCGCGGGGTCGATGGTCACTTCCGCGAGCGGGTCGGCGCCGTACAAGACGCGGTGGTTCCGTTTGATACTGGCGAATTTGGTGGCGAAGGCACGGACGCTGCGTTCAAAACCGGGACGCGCGAGGACAAAAGGGTCAATCACCGGCTGGCGGCCGATGGCGCGGGCGATCGCCTCATGGGCGGCGCTGCTGGATTCATTGATGATGATGAGCAGGTTGATATCCGAGACGCCTTCGATGACATTGCCGCGCACGGCGCTGCCGTAGATACAACAGGAATAAAGATTATCACCCAGTTCTGTGCGCAACGCGCTGACCGCCTCATCCAAGATCCCCTGAAGTTTATTGGTCACCCCGACAGGTTTGACGAAATGAGGAAACGGTCAAGCGAATTGTCGGTTTGGGGAGAGTTGATAGCGGAACAATTTCGCTCGTTCAGCGGTGCAACCATCTTCGGGGTTGGGAAATACGGTGGGGACGAATACCGGAGGTAGCTCGGTGGGAACCTCGCGACCTCCGGCTACCCATGTTTTGCACCTTCGGTGCAGGGCGCGCTTTGGATGGGGCGGGCCTTCAGCCCTTGTAGTTTTTTGCAACCGGTTTCCTATGGCGATGCCATAGGCTGATATGGAGTCGCGCCGTTGGCGCTGGGGCTGGGGTGGTGGGTGGGGAGGATAGACGATGGAAGGTTGATAGCAGGGGGAATTTCGGCCTTCCCATCGGGACTCATGAACGGTTTGGCGCGCAGCCCCGCAGTTGAAACTGCAGGTTAATGTCATCTCGTCCGCTGGGCGTGAGCAAGATGGAGCGGGCCTTCAGCCCTTGATTTGTTAGGGTCACGTTTCCTAGGGCGTTGCCCCATAAGCGCTAACTTGTTGCAAGGCTCATTGCGTTATATTTTTCCGCCTGAGATTTCCGCTTTCGGGTGGTTTCCGATAATCCCAAGGCGATCATTTTCCAGTTCTTA
>DASZCA010000256.1:0-9312 GCA_035943555.1 Verrucomicrobiia bacterium | reverse complement strand
CGCAATCGGTCACCGGACCGGTCGAGGGCAGCGCGACCATTTCCAGCTACACCACCACCAGCGGGCAATATGGTGACGGCACACCGTATTCTTTGCAGAAACCGAACTATGCTTTCCAGGGGACCACGCCGGCGTTTTTTTCCGTCCGGCTTGCGCCGCAACTGGTCGGCTTGGGACTGCTTGAAGCCGTCAGCGAGAGCACCGTCAGTGCTTTGGCCGATCCCAATGACAGCGACCATGACGGCATCACCGGCCGTGTGCAGACGGTCAAAGATCCGGTAACCGGCCAACTGCGCCTGGGCCGCTTTAATTACAAAGCCGGCAAAGCGCGGCTCAGCCATCAGGTTGCCGGTGCGCTCAACAATGACATGGGCGTGACGACATCGGTCTTCCCGGTTCTTGATGGCGACACCACCAACAACCCGATTGAAATCTCGGACACCGAACTGGACCAGATGACCCGTTATGTTTCGGTGCTGGGCGTCAGCGCCCGCCGTGATCTGACCAACGCGCAGGCGTTGGCGGGCGAGCAACTGTTCGCCAGTGCCAATTGCGTCAAATGTCATGTACCTACGTTGAAGACGGGCCCGTATCATCCGATGACCGAACTGCGGAACCAGACCATCCATCCGTATACCGATCTTCTGTTGCACGACATGGGAGCGGGCCTGGCGGATAACATGGGCGAAGGTGCCGCCACCGGCGCCCAATGGCGGACTCCGCCGCTCTGGAGCATCGGCCTCACCGCCGGGATCAGCCAGGGTGAAGCGTATCTGCATGATGGTCGCGCCCGTTCGCTCGAGGAAGCCATCCTCTGGCATGGCGGCGAAGCCCAGGCCTCGCGAGAAGCCTTCCGTAACATGTCGGCGACGGACCGCGCCGCCGTCATCGCATTTTTGAAATCACTATGATTTCCAACGGCCGGAAGCCCGTTTTAAAAACTAGCCGCTCGGCTAGCTAGCCAATTGGAGGTTTGGGTTTAGAGTGAATCCAAGCCTATGAATGCAACCACAACCCACGTGTCATTTGTACTGCCCTGACCCTACAGCCCTAAAACAACCATGAAAATAGCCATCCAGAAACTGATCCTCCCCGTCCTGGCCCTCTGCGTGTTCTTGAGCGGAACCATCCGGGGTAACGCCCAAACCTTGGTCACGGTTGATCCGAACGCGCCTTGGGTCGGCTACATGAACGTGTTCAGCCTGCCGGTCAACGGGGGCGGTTATATCTTCGGCAGCTCGTGGGCCTTGGGAAACCTGCGCGGCGGTTTTAACACGACCAATCAACTGATCCTCCGGCCTTGCACCAATGTCTGGGAGACGGGAGACACTTTCTGGGTCCAAGGCGACGGCGTCACCCCGAATGAAATCATGGACGCCAACTTCTATGTGCAGGATGACACGCTGGTCAACACGAACGTGGTCTTCATCGCCACCTGTGCGAGCAACACATTGACGGCGACGCCCGAACCGCTGACCGGCGTTTCCTATACGTCCGTGGCGTTCATCAAGCAGTTCGATGCCGGTTATGGCCTGATCAGTTCCGTCACCACCAATCTGACGGCCGGGCAGACTTTTTCCATCACGGCGAACACCACCGGGGCGACGCATGTGCAGTATGGTTTTGAAACCATGGGGCCGGATGGCAACCCTGGCACTGCGGATTCCTTGGGCACTGTGGTGCTGAAGACCGCCGCGCCCTCGGCCACGGTAACTGTGGATCCGAGCAAAAGCTGGGTTGGTTTCATGAACGTGTTCAGCCTCCCGGCTGACGGCGGCGGCTATGTCTTTGGCAGTTCATGGGGTCTTTCCGCTTTGCGCGCCACATTTGATGGTGTCAGCCTGTTGACATTGCAGCCGGATACCAATGTGTGGAATCCCACGGATTCGTTCTGGGTGAAACCCGACGGTGTCACCCCCAATAAGAACATGGATGCCAGCTTGTATGTGCAAAACGACGGCTTGGCGAACACCAACCTGATTTTCATCGGTACCTGCGTGGGCAACACCCTGACGACCTCGCCGGAACCGCTGACCGGGATCACCTATACCTCCGTGGCTTTCATCAAAGCCTTTAACAGCTCGTTCAGCGTGATCGGCAGCGCGATCTCCGGTCCGCTGGTTCCCGGGCAGTCTTTCGGCCTGAGCCTAAACACGGCCGGCGCGGCGCACGTTCAATATGGCTTTGAGACCATCGGACCGGATGCCAACCCTGGCACCGCTGACGGCTTGGGCACCGTGACAATTTCCGCCACCATTCCGGGCACACCGGCGCCGACGTTGACCAACAATGCGCCGACGCCGACCCGCTCGGCCGCCAATGTGTTGAGCCTTTACAACAGCAGCGGCGTTTATACGAACCATCCGATTGAACGCTGGCTGGCGAGTTGGAGCGGAGCCGCTGAAAACACCTATGTCATCGCGGCCACCGGCCGGTCGGTGCTAAAGTATTCCGGCCTGCAGTACGCCGGTGTGGAATTCTATAACAATGACGCCACCCTCGGCGCGGGCGGCGACAATGTCGGCGGCCCGATCAACTACTCGGTCAACACCACGGGTTACGACACGCTACACGTGGATGTCTGGACGCCGAACGCCAATCAACTGGGCATCCAATTGGTCAGCCTCAATCCGACGCAACCGGCGCAGGTGGATTTCCTGCCGGCGAGCGGCACGATCACGAACTATGGCTGGGTAAGCCTGGACATCCCGTTGAGCAGCTTCACCGCAATCAACGGCAGCCTGGATCTGACGGACCTCCAGCAGATGCTCTGGATCGACAATCAAAGCGGCGGCGGTGTCACCGGCGGCGTCTTCTACATGGACAACGTTTATTTTTACAACAGCGTGGCCATCGGCCGGCCTACGATCACGGCGACGGTTTCCGGCGGCAGCATCCATGTCGCGTTTGCCACGGCGAACGGATCTAATTACACCTTGCAGTATAAGAACAACCTGTCCGACGCCACCTGGCAGGATGTGTCCAGCGTGAGCGGCAACGGATTGCAGATGAGCATTCCGGACACGACGAATCAAAAGAACCGGTTTTACCGGTTGTATGTTCACTGAGCGAGCCATGGAGATATCGGTTCCATAACCACAAATCATCCGGGCCCGCTGCAGGGCGGGCCCGGATCATTTAAAATAAAATGAAGATACAAATTAAAACCGGCCGGTCAGGATTCACGTTGATCGAACTGTTGGTGGTGATCGCCATCATCGCCATCCTGGCCGCCATGCTGCTGCCGGCGCTGGCCAAGGCCAAGGACAAAGCCAAGTCGATCGCGTGCGTGAACAACAACAAGCAGATCGGCCTGGCCGTGATGATGTATATCGGTGACAACAGCGACACGTTGCCGCCTTTGAATGATAAAAACTTTGCCACGCACAGCACCAACTGGTGGTACAAAATCTTGGATACCGGAAACTATATCACCAGCAGCAGCCAATCGAATAACGTCTGGCGTTGTACGGCGGTGCAGGATGCGGACATCTTCTCCGGCACGGTGACGTATTACAGTTCTCCTTGTGAGGGCTACGGGCCGTTGGAAGACACGGTCAATCCTGACAAAGGCATAGTCCGTTACTTCCTCGATTTGTCCGGTAAGGTTGAAGGCGGACGCAAAATGAACACCATTCAGCGTCCCAGCCAGATCTGGCTGATCGGTGACGTGGGCACGCCCAAGTCAGGCGGCACGATCAACAAATTGCCGACCGGCTACTATACGGATATCACCGTGATCAAGCCGATTGTCGGTTTGGGCTGGACAACTGTGCCGGCCAACAAGCAGGCTGCCTGCCGCCATAATTCGCGCGCAAACTATTCATCGTGCGACGGGCATGTGGAAACCGGAAGGTGGACTGACCTCAGTGTTGATGCCAATGACGTGTTCGCCATCAACTCATTTTGATGCCGCCAACCGTGCGGCACAAACCCATCCCTGATTCACTAACCGATTTTTAAGATGTTAAAACCCATGCAATCTTCCTTCGTCCGTCCGTTCGCGTTTGCCGTGCTCATGACGGGAAGCAGCCTCGTTCCAGCAAGTCTGCTGGCGAGCCCTGCCTCCAAGGCGGACGCTTTGCTGGCCAAAATGACCCTGGATGAAAAGATCGGCCAGATGGTGCAGATCGATTCCGGCGCGTTGGCGGATAAAACCGATGTCAAAAAATATTTCATCGGCTCGGTGTTGAGCGGCGGCGGTTCCGATCCGGCTGACAACCTGCCAGCGACCTGGTTGCAATTCGCAAATTCATTTCAGGATCAGGCATTGCAGACGCGGTTAAAAATTCCGCTGCTGTACGGCATTGATGCGGTGCATGGGAATAACAACATCGACGGCGCGGTTATTTTTCCGCATAACGTGGGTTTGGGAGCGATGCACAATCCGGAACTGGCGGCGCGGGCGGCACGTGTCACGGCGGCGGAAGTGGCAGGCGTCGGCATCCAGTGGGCGTTCGGTCCCTGCGTGGCGGTCGCGCAAGACATCCGTTGGGGGCGTACCTACGAGAGTTTCAGTGATGACCCGGCTTTGGTTTCCACATTGGGCGCGGCGCAGATCCGCGGCATGGAGACACCATTGCCCAACGGGTTCACCGTGCTGGCCTGCCCAAAACATTTTCTCGCGGATGGCGGCACGAAGAACGGCGTGGATGAGGGCAATGCCCTCGGTGACGAGGCTTTGATGCGGAACACGTTTCTGCCGCCGTATCGCGCGGCCGTGGCGGCGGGTGCCAAGTCGATCATGGTTTCCTTCAGCAGTTGGAACGGCGAAAAGATGCATGGTAACAAGCATCTGTTGACGGATGTGCTCAAGGGTGAGCTGGGTTTCAAAGGTTTTCTCGTTTCGGACTGGGCGGCGATCGACCAGCTCGGGCCGAATTACAAGAATGACATTGAGACTTCCATCAATGCCGGCTTGGACATGGCCATGATCCCATACGGCCCGGGCCAAAATAATAATTACGTCGATTTCATCAATGACCTGAAGGATTTGGTGGCCACCGGCCGCGTGCCGCAGGCGCGCATCGATGACGCGGTGCGCCGGATCTTGCTCGCCAAAATTGAGATCGGGCTTTTCAAATATCCGAATGCCGATCCGAAATTGGTTTCCGAGGTCGGTTCGCCCGCGCACCGGGCCGTGGCGCGTGAATGCGTCCGCGAATCGGTCGTCCTGTTGCGGAACGAAAACCGGACGTTGCCGTTATCGAAGAATCTCCAGCATCTCGTCGTGGTTGGAAAAGCGGCAGATGACTTGGGCATGCAATGCGGCGGCTGGACGATTTCGTGGCAGGGTTCCACCGGCGCGGTGACGCACGGCGGCACGACCTTGCTCACCGCCATCAAGCAGGCGGTCTCCAAGAACACGGAAGTCACTTATTCGCCGGAGGGCGACAATCTGCAAGGCGCTTCGGCCATCATCGTAGCGGTGGGCGAAATGCCTTATGCCGAGATGAAGGGCGACCGCAGTGATTTGAGTTTGGCGACGGCCGATGCCGCGTTGATCGAAAAAGCCAAGGCGGCCGGTGTCCCTGTGGTGACAGTGCTTTATTCCGGTCGTCCGCAAGTGCTGGGCGCGTCGTTAGAACAGAGCGACGCGTTTGTGGCGGCGTGGCTGCCCGGCACCGAAGGTGAAGGGCTGACCGATGTGCTCTTTGGCGATTTTCAACCGGCCGGCAAGCTTTCGCGCCCGTGGCCGCGTGACAATTCCGAACTGAACAGCTCGGTGTTTGCCTCGCATGCAGCGGAACCCCTGTTCGTGCCGGGTTATGGCCTGTCCTACAAGGCCGGCATGAAAGCCAAAGAAATCAAAACGGCGGCGGTGCATGAATAAAAAATTTGTTGTCGCGCTCGGCATTTTGTGCGGGCTGGCCATGGTGGCCATGCCCTTGCGGGCGGCCAATGTGCTGATCAATCCCGGTTTTGAATCGGATCCCGCCGGCGAGAACCGGAGCCTGGTCGGCTGGACCTGGTTTGGCCAGTCATGGGGAAACACCTTCAATGAAACCGGGGCGGACGCCCGCACAGGAAACAACTTTTTCAAAGTTTTCCAAGGTTTCACGAACGCCACAAATTATAACGGCATTTATCAAGATTACATCTCCGGGCCGGGTGCCGCTTACACGGCAGATGGCTGGGCCAAAACGATCACGGCGGATGCGCTGGCAGGTCAGAATGCCATCTGGCTGGAGGTGACGTTTCGGGATGCCAATGGAAATGTGCTGGCGTTGTACCGTTCCAGTATCATCACCGCCGCCGCCTTTCCGAAGAATGCCTGGATCGATTTGCCGGTGACCAACCAATGCAATCCCAACAGCACGGCCATCACGAATACGGTCAAGACGCTCGTGGCGCCGGCGGGAACTTACTTCGTGCGGTTTCAGGCCACATTGCAGGGCGATCCCGCCGGTTCCAACGGCTCGGTTTATTTTGACGATCTCAATCTGAATCTCGTCAGCGCCGCCGCCTATGGCGATTGGAACATCGTCTGGAGCGACGAGTTCAACGGCCCGGCGATCGATACCAACACCTGGACTTTTGACCTCGGCAACGGCGGTTGGGGCAACAACGAACTCGAATTCTACACCGGCCGTACAAACAATGCTTATACTGCGGGCGGGTTGCTGCACATCGTCGCCCGGAAAGAATCCACCAACGGTTCCAGCTACACTTCCGCGCGGATGAAATCGCAGGGGCTGGCTTCATGGAAATATGGGCGATTTGAATGGCGGGCGCGGTTTCCGGCGGGCACCGGTTTCTGGCCGGCCATCTGGTTTTTGGGCACGAACATCGACAAGGTCAGCTGGCCGGGTTGCGGAGAGATTGATGTGGTGGAAAGCAGCGGCATCGCCCTGACCAACGTGCAGGGCAGCCTGCATTCCGGCAGCGATGAGACGGCGGTTTATACGCTGCCGAACGGCGGGGCGGCCTCGGATTTCCACACTTATGTGCTCGATTGGGCGACCAATTCCTTCCTGTTTTATGTGGACGGCCATTTGTACGAAACGCAAACGGGCTGGTCCAGCAGCACGGGAGCGGCGTATCCGGCGCCGTTCGACAAGCCTGAATTCATGCTCTTTAACCTGGCGATCGGCGGGAATTATGTCGGCAATCCGGACGTCAACACCATCAATAACAATGGCGGGTTTCCGGGTGAATTGCAGGTGGACTATGCGCGGGTGCTGAGCCAGACGGCACCGCTGAAAATTTCCATGATCCATACGAACAACGGTTTGCTGGTTTCGTGGCCAAGCAACGTTGTCGGCCATTTGCAGGCGCAAGTGAATGCGGCGGGCGCGGGCATCAGCACCAATTGGTCGGACATGACACAATCTTCAAATCCCGCCAGCATCAGCACGACGAACAAGAGCGGTTTCTTCCGGGTCAGCTCGCCGTGAGCCGGCGGGTTGGTCAGCAATATTTCATGATGAGCAAAGGAACTGGGGACTGGAAAGTCGCCAGAACCGGCAGGCTGGAAAGCTGCTCTGTAGAAACCTTTTTTAACAAAGCAACGGGTTTTTGAAGTGTGACCGTTTTTATGTTCCAAAAAGAACATGGCGAGTGATTTTAGCAGTAAAGCACCACCTCTCCCCAGCCCTCTCCCCCATTTCATGGCGGAGAGGGAGCCAGAGGCGCTAGGTTTTAGAAAGGTTTCTACAGGGCAGCTGGAAAGCCTGCGCTACATTGAGGTAGGACGCGTAATTGTTTTGGACGGATCTCCATTTCAAGATTTGACACCGTGCGGCCAGAATGGTGAAGTGCGGTGAATCATCTATGCATATTGAAATGAAGCACACGTTGGGCAAGGCGGAAGCCATCCGTCGTATCGACGACATGATCGAGGAGGCCATGCGCAAAGGGCCGCCAGCCGGGGTCACCGTGGCGGATTTCTCCAAGGCCTGGTCGGGGGACACGCTCCGCATTTCATTCCAGGCCAAAAAGGGTTTTTTTGGAGTGACCATCGCCGGGGCGGTACAGGTGGCGGATGAACTGGTCACCATGGACGCCGAGCTGCCGGGATTGCTGACGGCCTTTGTGCCCGAGGAAAAAATCCGCGGGGACATCCAAAAGCAGTTTGCGCAGATTTTGAAGGCATAGGGCGGGGCGGAGGCAGAAGAGGGGATTGGTGGATTGATGGATAATTGGATGCCGGGAAGCGGTGGGTTCCACAGTCCATTTTACAACGGCGATTGCACGGGGGGATTATTTCGTTTAGCTTCGCAGGATGTCCTTTTGGCACAGACTGGTTCCGGTTGCCTCGGTGGCGATGTTTCTCATCGCGGCCGCCGGCTGCTCGCCCGGTGATCCGTCGCCGCAGGATGAGGAGAAGGAACCGCACTTTGTGCTGGGGAACAGCCGGTTCAACACCCTTGAATTTGACGGGGCGATCGAGGCATTTCAGGAATCGCTCGAGATCAATCCGCATTCGGCGCAGGCGCACTACCGGCTGGCGCAGATCTATGATACGAAACGACCCGACCCGGCGGCGGCCATCTATCATTACAACGAATATCTCCGGCTGGATCCCCATGCGGAGAATGCCGAGGTCATCCGCCAGCGCATCCTGACTTGCAAACAGCAACTGGTCCAGGACGTCATGACCATGCCGACCGCGCCCCAGACGTTGCGACAGGTCGAGAACCTGACGGAAACCAACCGGCTTTTGCTGCTTCAGGTCGACCGGCTGAACGACGCCGTGAAACAATGGAGCGCCTACGCCGCGAGCTTGCAAGCGGCGGCAAAAAACAATCCCACGCCGCAGTATAATAATTATTCCGCGCCGGCCGCCGGCAGCCTGACACCGGATGACGAATCGGCCCCGAGCCGCAGTTCGACCACGGCCACCGCACCGCCGCGCCATGTGACCGCCACCGCCCGCCCGCCGGCCGCCATTTCGACCCATGCCCGTACCCACGTGGTGGCCGCCGGCGAAACGATGGCCGCCATCGCGCGCAAACAGGGGATCAGCCTCACCTCGCTGCAAGCGGCGAACCCGGGCGTGACGCCAAAAAAATTGCGCGTCGGGCAGACGTTGAATCTGCCGTGACGCATGACCGCCCGCCTTACATTTGCCGGGATCGCGGTGTTCTGGGTGACGATGAACATCCTCCTCTGGCGGATGGAATACGGCACACGCGGCGGCGATACGCCTGTCCCGTTCGAACTGGTATGGCGTAAAATACTCACCGCGCCGGACGCCTCATCCCTGAGCGTGTATCAACGCAGCGAACGCATGGGCTATGCGGAATTCTCCACCAGCGTGGGACAATCCATGGCCGCGCTGGATGAAGACAAGCCACCCCCGGAAGGACT
>DASZCA010000255.1:0-19151 GCA_035943555.1 Verrucomicrobiia bacterium | reverse complement strand
CTCCGTTGTACTTCGTGAACCCGCCGCCAAGGATGATTTTCTCATCCGGCACGTTCGTCGGATAACCCTGGATCGTGTCCTGTTGCACCACCAGGGCCGCGACAAAGTTGTCAGCTCCCGTACCAAAATTGATGGCAGGATCCACCGTGCCGTCCGGGTTCAAACGGGTGATCCGGTTGCGCGTCACTCTGCTGCACTGCGTGAACTCGCCACCCAGCAAGATCCGGTTGTCGCTCTGCAAGGCGATGCTAAACACCGCGTCGCTCGCACCCACACCCGCGGTAAACGTCGCATCCACTGCGCCGGTCGGAGTCAACCGCGCGATGTGGCTGGCTGCCTGCCCGTTGACATTGGTGAACAGACCACCGATGAGGATGTTTCCATCCGGCTGGATCACAATGGCGCGCACCGAGTCGCTGGCGCCGTTGGTCAGGGTGAAGGCTGCGTCCACCGAGCCGTCGAGGTTCAATCGGGCGATGTGATTGCAATTGGTGTTGCCGTTCACCGCGGTGAAATCACCGCCAATGACGATCTTGCCGTCCGTCGATTGCACGGCCAGCGAGTACACTGTTCCATTGGCACCCAGGCCTGGATTGAACGTCGTGTCCAGCGAACCGTCATTGTTCAAACGGGCGATGCCGTTGATCGGCGTTCCCGCCAAGGTCGCAAAGCTGCCGCCGACCATTAACTTGCTGAGGCCGTTGACAAAAGTTTCTTTCAGGGCGTACACCGGATTATCCGCGCCGGAGCCGGCGTTGAACAAGCTGTCCAGCGTGCCATCCCCGTTCACGCGGGTGATGCGATTGGCCGCCACACTGTTGTAATTCGTGAAAAAGCCGCCCAATACGATGCGACCGTCCGCCTGCACGGCCAAGGCGCGCACGGAATCCTTTGCCCCGTAAGCCGAAGACGGCAGGGAGAATTTCGTATCCAAGGAACCATCGGCGTTCAGTCGGGCGACCCGTTGCCGCGGCACGCCATTGGCCAGCGTGAAATCACCCGCCACGACCAGCTTGTTGTTGCTCTGCAGGGCCAGCGCATACACCGAGTTGTTGAAACCGCTCGCATTGTAAGTCACGTCCACCGGGCCGGGCGGTTCATTGATCGATGAGGAGTCGATGATGTTCACTACCGCCGTGCCGGGGGTGCCCACGGTCGCTCCGCCGGTCGGTCCGGTCAACGCCACGTTGAAGTAAAGCAATCCGTCCGAGGTGCCGTCATCAATGATCGGTACCGTGATAAATTTGCTCACTTCACCGTTGGTGAAGGTCAAAGTATTGGTCGTATAGGTATAATTGATACCGGCTTGGGCCGAACCCGCGTCCGCCGTGGTATAATTAACCGTGACCGTCTGCGCACTGCCGCCCGTCCGGATCACCGGGATCAGCGCCGAACCGCCATATTTTTTGACAGAATAGACCGGTGAACTGAATTGCAGCGCTCCGGCGGAATCCACGTTCACAATGTTCAGGACGGCCGTGGTGCCGCCAAATGAAAGCGGCGTGGAATTCGCCACATTGGCCACCGTCGAAGCGCTCAACGTCAGGCCGACCGTCTTGTTGCCGGTGACCACACCGTCATCCAAGATCGGCACATAAACATTCCGCGAACTCACGTCCCCGGTGGTCCAGCTCAAGTTAGTGGTGAAGGCCGTGTAATTGACGCCGCTCACCGCCGTGCCGCCACCCACGGTTACGGTCACACCCATGCTGCTGCTGCTGCCGCCCACGCGGTTGACGGTGATGATCGCCGTCTTTGCTGTTTCATTGGTGCTGTAGTTCGGCACGGAGAAGACCAGGTGTCCCGGTCCGTAATTGTCATTGACGATTGTCAGCGTGGAATTGGTCGATCCCAACGTGGCGCCACCAGTTACTTGGAACAGGTTCAGCTTCACGGTCACGTCCGGCTTTTGGATGGTTCCATTGATCAGCGGTACGGTGAAGGTCTGGCTCACCACGCCGCCTGCGAAAATAAGTGTGTTCGTCACGCCGCGGTAATCCACCAGGTTGGTGGCCGTGCCGTTGGAAGTCCTGTATTTGACGCTCACCACGCCGTCGCTGCCGTTCGTGCGCACCACGGTGATGATCGCGTTGGTTTGGTTCTCCACCACACTGTAAGTGACGGAACTGAAGCCCAGTACGCCCGGACGGGTGTTATCGTCGATAATGGTCAACGGCGCCGTGGACTGCGTGCCCAATGCCGCTCCCAACGGAATATTTTCACCACCCAAGGTGAAGATATCAGTGCCATTCGGTGCCGACAGGTTTAGGTTGGCGCTGAGGTTGCCCGTGATGTTGGTATCGTTGTTGATGGTGACATTGACATTCGCCGCTGTGGTTGCCACCGGCGACGTGCCATAGTTCGGTCCAAACACCCCGAAGCTGTACATCCACGCATTAGCCGACCAAGCCGTCCCCCATTGTGGCGTCCGGGAAGCGCCAGCCAGGGTAAAATTGACATCCGGCACCGCGATGCCCGGACCGGCATCCGCCGTGTTCGTATTAAAGGTCGCCGAGATGATGCCCAAATTGCCGTTTTCACGGATCAACGACACATACAGGCTGCCTGCATTCTTGTCCACCGAGTAGCTGGTGTATGAGAATTTAATATCACCCGGTCCCGGCGTTGCGCCGCCGATCAAACGCGCCACGTTGCTGCGGGGCAGGATCGCGTCACGCGTTGTGCCGCCGCCCACGCGCAAGAAACCACCGCCGATGATCACGTTCAAGCTCGGCTCCACGCCGATGGCATAGACATAATTCCGCTGGTTGCCCTGTGGATAGTCGGTCGTGTTTACCGCGTCATTGTTGTGATAATGATTGATCAAGCCGGCGAATTGATTGTACGCCGTGTCCATGAACGTCGTGTCCAGGCTGCCGTTGGTGTACAACCGTGCCACGCCGATACGGCGGGTCTGGTTATAATTTTGGAAATCACCACCGATCAGAATTGAACCGTCCGCCTGTAACGTGATCGCAAAAACCGTGTCCGCCGAACGGGTCACCGGGTTGTAAGTACCCGTGCCGCACGCGAACGTCGTATCTACCGTTCCGTCCGTGTTCAAACGGGCGATGCCGCTCGCGCTGTTCAGATCCAGATAGGAAAATCCGCCGCCAATCAAGATCTGGCCGCTGGCCTGGAGTGTGATCGCATTGATCGGATCGGTGCTGCCGGTATCCGGATTGTAAGTGCCGATGCCAGGATTAAAGGAGGTATCCACCGAGCCGTCCACATTCAAACGCGCCACGCCGCCGGAACTGATGCCGTTGACGGAATCAAAATCACCCCCGATGATCACCCGGCCGATGGAATCGACCGCCACCGCGTTCACCGTGCTGTCCGGTCCCGCTCCCGGGTTGAAACTCGTATCCATCGATCCGTCCGCATTCAAGCGGGCCACGCTGTTCACGACATTCGTGTTGTATCCGGTGAAGTCGCCGCCGATCACGATCTGGCCGTTCGGTTGCAAGAACACCGACCAGATCATGCCCGAAGTCACCCCGAACCCGGGATTAAAGGTCTGGTCCACCGTACCATCGCTGTTCAAACGCGCGATGTGCGCCCGGCTGGTGCCGTTGAACGAGGTGAAATTACCGGCGATGATCACCTTGCCGTCCGGCTGCAATTGCATCGCGGCGATGAAATCATTCGCCCCCGTGTTTCCCGTCGCATCAAAATCCGCAAAGCTCGAATCCCGGAAACCATTGTTCAACATCCGGTTGATGCGGCCATAACGGTGGCCGTCAAAGGAAACGTAGCTGCCGGCGATGAGCGTCCGTCCGTCCGGCTGCGTTGCCACGGCGTAAACGGTGCCGCCATTGCCATTCGCGCTGTCACTCACGGCGCCGGAAGTTCCCGGCGTCAGGTTGAACGGATTGTCAGAACTTCCCACGTTGTTCTGGTTCCAAGTCCGGTCGGCCGCGCCGGCCGGCTGGTCGTTGAACAGGATCGTCAAGGTCGCCGTATCGATTTCACCGGGCGTCGCCCCGCGCCAGGGCGGATTCCCGCCGGCCGAGAAGGTCAACGCCGGAGTCGCATTGTAAATATACAGGTACATGTCCTCATTGAACTCGGTCACGCCGTCGTTGTTGATCGGAATGCTGAAGCTTGCCGTGGTCACCCCGGGCGCAAAAGTCACCGTGCTGGCCACTTGGGTGAAATCAGAATTGATGGTCGCGTAGTCCGAACCAGGTTGCAGCGGAAAGGTGTCCGCCGGGTTGTAACTGCTGATCGGCGGCAAAAGGTCGATGCCGTAATTGATCGTGACCGTCTGGTCCAAGCCACCACTACGTATCAAGGTGACGACGGCATTGCTGCCGCTTACATTTTCGTTGACCCGCAGGCGTGCTTTTTCAAAGTTGATCACCGAGGCGGAATCCAGCACTGGAAATGTACTGCTCAAAACGCTGATCAGCGCATTGGGGTTTGCCGGTATGGTCGGCTGCAATAAATCCTGTGATTCCAGCGGGTCGAGCCGGGGGTTTGACAGCGTCACTTCCACGGTGGTCGGCAATCCCGGGAAAAAGGTGGGGTCAGGACCGGTCGATTTGTTCACCGGCAGATCGAACGTTGCGCTCATCTGATAATCGTCAAACGTCAGCGTCTTGGTCACCGGCAATATGAAACCCGGAGCCGACACCACGATCGGGTTTGTGGCATAAGTCGCCAGCCTGAAAACATTGGTCGTGACATCATATTTATTGCTGACTGAATCAAAGAAAGTTCCCGAGGTGCTGGTGCTCCCCAACGGCGGAAAATTCGTCGGCGCCGGCTGAAAATACCCCGTCACGGAATTTGAAGATATTACCCCGGCTGTTGCATTGGATATGATGGTGATCGTGTTCGTGATACCGCCGGAAAAATTCGTGTATTGATAGGCCGGCGTAAGATTCGGGTTGTAATATTGAAAATAGTTGGTGTACGCATACACCGTGAAATACACGTTGCTGTACGTGATGACCGGGGGCAGGCTCGTGGAGGTGATGGTCGTAAAGATATTGGTGCCAAAAATGTTCGTGGTGAACAGGTTGGTCAGATAGGAGGTCTGCACCGTGTAATCGACATACGCCCGGCCGCTCGCGCCGCCAAAACGCGATACCGTCACCCGCGCCCCGCTCACGCTCGGCGATACCGAGGTGTCATGGACGCCGGCGGATTCAGTTTCACTGACCACGTAATTCGGCATCCCCGCCGCAGTCACGCCGGTGGCGAATCGGAAAGTTCCCGCCGGAATCGTCCGGATGCTTGTCATAGCCCAGTTCAAAATCATCGGCCCGAAATATTGCGGATCGCCGCCATTTCCATTCACGGAAATATAATAGGTCGAGTTTGAAGTCACCTGGAAGCTCAGGTAGCTGGTGTTAAACAGATCTCCAAAAGCGTTGAGCCCGGAGTCATCGTCTGAAACCAGGTTCGTCAAGCCCGCGTTGCACAAGTCCGTCGGCGTGGTCCAGACGGATAACACCGTGTTGAACTGGCTGCCCAGCGTATCAAATTCGACCGTACCGCTCGCCGGTGCCGTCCACGCATACCAGAGCGAATTGCTTACTGACTGCACGCCATTGTCCTCGGTGAGCACCTTGTTGGTCTCGCAGCCGGAGGATTCCAATGTTGCCGTGGTGTTGTCTCCGTTGGTGCTCCCGCTCAAGCCGGTCAGGACGCTGGCTTGGCTGAAGGAGTCATTCACTGGTGCTGCCGTTGCCAGCCCCGCGTACAGCAGGCCGCCGCACACTGCCGCGGCAAGTTTCAACTGGCTGGTACTGCTGATGAGACCTTGCAGTCCCGCACCGATGAATCGCTTGATATTATCTTTCACAACTTTTCTCCATTGTTCCCGCAGCCAAATTCAGCGCGGGGTTCGGGTTTTCAAAATTAAATCCTAATTGCTTGCCGAAGTCACGTCAGATGCCGTTCGGACCCGTCACATAAGGCTGCACCACGACCCGGTAAAAATGCGGCATGTTCGTCAAACCGTCATAGATCCAGACCGGTACCGACGGGGCCGGATACCCCATCCCGCTGGGGAACCAGTTCGTATGCAGCAGGTTTGTTCCGGACTGGCCCGGGTCATAATAGAAATTTTTGAAGTTCGTGAATGGCATCCATGTCGGCGACAGCAGGTTCGTCTTGTAATAGATGTAATTCGTGCCGTTGCCGGTCGTCGTCCATTTCAACTTGACGGACTTCGGCGGCAGGTTCGTCAGCGTTATTGTGAAATTCAACTGCGATGAAGTCAGGATCGGCGAAGTATCCTGATTATTCGGCGTCCCGTCGCCATCGGAATCAATGTCCGAGGCGGCCTTCAGCGCGGCGTTGACCGTGTTCACCGAACCGTCCGGGTAGATCAGGTTCGTCGAGCTGAAAGTGCCGGCGTACGTCGGCACCCAGCGCAAATGATCGCCGTTAAAGTGATTGATTTTCTCCGCCACCGAGCTGCCGTCATCAATCAATGCCTGCGCGTAATAGATCACCAGGTTGGTGTTGAAATTCAACACCGGTATCGCCGTAGTCGTGGGTGACCGGAAGTTGTAGCTCGCATAATCATGCAACTGCAGGCAATCAACGTAAATTGCATTCGTCGTTCCGTCCGTCGCCACGCCGTTAAACATGTACCCCGTGGTATCGCTCGATGCCTGGGCGTCCAAGACCAACTGGCCGATGGCCGCATTGTTATTAAAGCCGGCATTGACCGCCCCATAATCTTTACCCGGCCACACATCGGTCACCAACGATCCGGAAACCGCCAGGTTGGTAATCGTGGTGCCCAGCAGGCTCGCCGTCGGGGGCAGGACCGGCACGACCAAGCCCGGGGCAAACCCCAGCCCGGCGTTGCTCGTCCCCAACGACCAAAAATTGTTCGTCGTGCCGCCATCCGTCAACACATTGGTCGCCAGAATGCTGAAAGAGTTCCCCGCCAAAATCACGGTGTTGCTCGCCACGAACAGTGACGACGAATTGGAAAATATTCCTGCGGCCGTCACGCTGCCATTCGTCATGGTCGTGAACGTTGAATTGACGATGAAGGATCCGCTGCCTGCCAAGAACGGCCCGCTGTTTTCAAAATCGCTGGCCGTGATCTGCACGCCCGCTCCGTTGCTGACCGTGCCCGTGTTCACAAAGGCGTAATACGGCAAGGCCGGGCTTCCATAGAATGACTGGGTCAAGGTACGGATCGCGCCATTGTTGGTCAGGTTGCGCAACCGTGGCGTCGCCGTGGACCAGGATATGTTCTGCGACGGCAGATTAAGTTCGCCATCCAATGCACTGGCACCGTAGCCCGGCGGGTTCTGTGTCAAAAGCATGTTCGTGCAATTGGCAAAGAAATTCCGGGTGATGTTCAAAGTATCGCTGATGGTTACATTGTTCGAACTGTACAACATGAAATCCTGCTCTTGCGCGGAACTCACCGATGACAACGAACTGTCCACCACTAACACACGGAAATCATAATTCACGCCCTGATTGGTATCCGTATACAACCAGCGCGTATTCCAAGCCTGAAGCGTTCCGCTCCAGATGGGGATGGATGAAAGCAACAGGTTGGAAACAACCAGGCTGCCGTTCGTCCGGCCCAGATAGACGTCCGAATACGGCGAAGTGATCAACGAACGGCCGTCCGTGTCAAAATTATTGGTGCTGCGCAACAGCAGATAATTCATCCCGGACATTCTTGTCTGCGAAAGGTTCAGTTCATTGGAGGCGACCAGTTCAAAACGGCCCGGCAGGTTGGTGATGGCCCCGTTGACCACCGAGTTGGTCGAAATCGTGGATGCCGTCAATGATGCATTCACATATGAATAAATATTGCTGTTGATGTCAGCACCGGCCGGGAACGGCTGACCGGGGGGGAACAGTGCCGGGTAATTGCTGACTTCGGCCGGTCCGTTCAGCGCCTTGGTGGTAGTTTCCGTGATGGTATAGTTGTTCGGAATGCCCGCACCCGGATAACTGAGGATGTTTGTGCTTCCGCCCTGAACAAAATCATCCGTCAAATAAAGATAATGTGTTTTGGTCTGCCCGTTTACCGGATTAATGTAAGAACCGACGAATTCAACCGTGCCAAAACCGTTGGCAAAGGCATTGGCATTTGTAAAATAGACGTTATAAGGAACATTCGTCGTATCATTTTCCACAAAAATCATCCGCACAACAATGTTCGTTCCGGTGGCATCCGGGCGGACTGACGCGTATGGCTGCGTATTCGGCAAGAACGTGGTCGTAAAGCCCGGAAAAGAACTCAGGTTAAATAATGGCGGCAGGGAAGTGTCCGCAAACGTGGGGGCCAATTCGAAGTCTGGAAACCAGTCGTTCGTATTTTTGCCGGTCTGCCCGGTCGCAAAAATGGTGGCCGTCGGGGGATTGGTGGCGCTGGTTGTCGGCAACGCTCCGAGGAACCCGTTCAGCATGGTCATCGTGCCCCGGGTAAAATCAAGGTTATGACCGTTGATCCTGGCCAGACCGTCCGCCCCGATGGTGATCGTTCCAGAATTATATACATTTGTGGCCCACACTTGGATGCCGCCAAAACCGCCGATTTGGCTGAGTATCAACCCCTGCCCGCTTATGATAAAAAGGGAACCTGATGTCGTGCCGCAATTGATATTGCCCTTGTTGTAAAAAGTATCCGCCTCCATTTGGGTGGCCGTGATGTGTTTCTGAAAAAGAAAACCCGTGGGGCTGTCCATCTCGCCGTTGTTGGTAAAATTTCGGGTGTAGAACCATGCATCATACAGATCGTTCAGCCATCCGTTGCCCACCCCAGGAATCACGCTGAAAGTGCCGCCGAAGTCATTGATAACATTCGTCGCATTGATGTTGTTGATCGAGGTGTACAGCGTGTTATTGTAAAACGTGTCGTCCACGGCCAGACTGCGGCTGATAAATCCTGCCAGCATGAGCACGGCGGCGAGCACGGACAGGCCCCGGCGGATGATGGCCTGAAAGCTCGATGGCGTTTGAAAAGTTAACATACAAATCAGTGGATGATGATCGAATAATTCAAATTGATGACGCGGTTGACCGCATCCGTCACTTGGAGAACAAAGCTGAACGTGCCGGCGGCTGTCGGGGTGCCGGATATGGTCTGCGTTGATGGATTAAAGCTCAAGCCCGGCACCAGGTTCGAAAAGTTAGGTGCCGCCCAGATATATGACGGCGTGGTCTGGAACGGCTGGCCGCCACTGGCCGTGAAAGTCACCGGTGAATATGGCACGCCATTCGTACCATCACCTCCAAAGAGCGTCGCCGGTGTTACTTGGATGTACAATTCATTGACCAGGTTGGCGATGCTCGTTCCGTTCGGATAAAGCACCGGGCTGTTCGTTGAGTTATCAAACGAGGCCCAAGTCAAGATCGACAGGCCGTTGCTCGAGCCAAAGAACGAACCTTGGGTGTTTTGGCTCAAAAAGGCGTTGGTTCCGGCGAACAAGTTCTGGCTGCCGTTCGCAAAAACATCCCCCACCTTGTCAAAGGTGAAAGTCGATCCGGGCAGGATCGTGCCCGGCCCGGCCAGTCCGGGCAGAATCTGGCTTTGATCAAAGGCCAAACTGCGGGCAACACCGCCGACTACCGGATGGACTTGGCTCGAAGGGCCGGACACCAAGTCTGCGGCACGCACCAAAATATCCGGCCGGGTGATCACCCGCTGGTAATATTCGGTCACCTGCTGGCTGTTGGTGACCTTTACCATGGTGTAATAATTCGTTATCGGCTGGAAGAACTGCCCCACCAATGAATCATAGTTCGCCCGGATAAATCCAACCTTGCCGATGCCTTGTCGCAAGGCCGCCGGCGCCGGCGCGGTGGCACACGTGGATTCTTGAACCAGGAAAATGCTGTTGGTGAAGTAGCTGTAGGTCGTCAGCGAATACACTTCGCCCAAATCCACTATGCCGGGCGGTATCGCCGCAAACACCGTGTTGGTCACCGCGACCACGGACGTCAATTGCGTCGATAAGATCGTGAAATCACACAAACCTGGCGGGACGATGAAGAAATCACCGCCGACGCCATTATGCGTGATATTAGTCGCGACCACGTTCGTCAACATCCCCACCAATCCGTTTGTCACAAAGGCGATGTTGGTAGTCACAGTCGTCACTGTGCCGTTGGTGAAGTAACTATTTGTGATGATGTTGCCGAAATAATAGTTGTACTGCGACACGATGTTCGTCGTGAAGTTGGTGCCCTCAAACACCGCCGGCTCGCAAGTGCCCGGCCGGATGGAATATGTGTAATTCGTATAAGACAGATATTCCACGAAAGTATATTGCTGGTTGGTGATCGAACCTGGTCCGCCGCCGATTCCACCCGAATTATTGGTCAGCACAATGTTCGTGGGTGAGATGAAATTTGTGAGCAACGGGGTGATCTGGTAGCCGCACCAGTTGGGCGGAACAATGTAGAAATCACCGCTCGGTATGTTTGCGTAGAAATTGGTCACCGTGATATTGGTGCCCAAGTTGTCCGGCGACCCGCCGGGGATGATGAAAATGTTCGTGATGAACAGGCTCACCAGCGCATTCGTGTAAAAGTGGTTCGTGACCACGTTAATGAAATTATACGAATAGGTGTTGACGATATTCGTCGTATAATTCGTGCCAAACTGCAACACCGGCTCGCAGATGCCCGGCCGCACGGCATATAGGAAATTCGTGTAGATATCGTAGGTGTTTTTGGTCAGCCCAAACGAGTTTCCACCGGCCGGATTGTTCGTTCCCGTGGCACCGCTGCTGTTGAAGCCCTGATAAATGACGGTGTTCGTCGGCCCGTTGCCATAGGGCGGGTTGATGTTCGGGCTGGTCGCCAGAATCAGGTCAAAGCCGCACCAGTTCGTCGGGATGATGAAAAAGTCGCCCGAAACAGTATTGGTGAAAGTTTTTGTTGCGTAATTGGTGACCGTGAAGAAAGGACTGCCTGCCGGAGCCCCGATCCCGGCATTGGTTGTCCAGATGCTTTGGGTGATCAGCGTGCGGGTTTTGTAGGCGTGGTTCGTGAACACGTTGCCGAATTGATACTGATAAACGGTTCCCAAATAAGCATTGGTGGAAACCGGCAACGTCACAGACTTCGGCGGGCTGCCGAACGGTGAACCGCTGTAGTTGGTCAGATAGGAAACGAAATTGGTGAAATACAATATCGTCGGGAAGGCGCTGAAGTTAAGGATCTGCAATCCTGGATAGAGCGCCTGCATGGTGGCCGGATCATTGGTCACGGATTGATCGGAGAACGTTGCCAGATCCAGGGTGGTGATGGTCAAAAAGCTCTTATTATCGTATGCGATGACCGTCGGCCCGGGTTGATTTGTGAAATAATAGATGTTCGTCAGCACATTGACGACCGGCAAGCGGAAGCCCTTGGCACTGTTGGAAAACACCGGGTTGATCGACTGGTTCGTGAAAAATGGCTCCACATTGGTTTCAATCACAACGGAGAAAAAGTTCGTCTGGACCGAGTCGATCAACAGGCCGGGATAAATGGCCTGCAACTCCGCCGGGCTGAATTCTTGCGCCAGTTCCAACAGGGGCGTCAGCGGCAGCGTCGTCAAAAGGATCGGATTGTTCGCAAACTGCACCGGCGACCAGTTGGTGTAAGGCACCAAACCGTTAGGATAAATCGCCATGCCGTTGGAATAGGCCACATGATTGGTGTAAGGCGGGGGCGGGTTGGTGAAATAAAGGGTGAAATTTGTGGTGACCAAGTTGACGATGTTCGTCGTCACGGAAACAAATGTGATCCCCGGGTAATTCGTCTGCAAGGTGTTCGGGTCGCTGTTTTGCGCCGTGGCAAACAAAACGCTCAACGGCAGAGTCGGGCCGAAGGTTTGGGGCGCCAGCTGGTTGGTGGTCAGCAACAAACCGCCGGAGGGTGCCGTGGCCTCAAAATTGATGTTATTGGTTGTCAAAAGATACCGCAAACCGCCCACGTCATCCCGGGTCAGGCCGGTGTAATAGCCGCCAAAAAACTGGTCAAAAGAAGCCACGGAAGTGAAAGAATCCGCAAAAATATCCACGGCGATGGGCACTGTTACCGCCAGCGGATTGGCACCCGAACAGGCCTCCAAGATGTCATAGGTATAAAGTGTGCCGTTGACATAAGGTGAATACTGGATCTGGTTCAAAGGGGAATCAATGAAGTCAAAATTGCGCTGCACCACCAGATACTCTTCATCCCCCTTCGCACATGAAGCTCCCGGAATGCCGTTCAGAAAACGGTCATGCAATGTCCAAGTATAGCGCTCGGGTTCCGTCAATCCCAGCTGCTCCGGCAACAATCCTAAAATGGTCGACCTCAGATCCGTCAGATTCAGCGCCTGGGCGGTATAATTGATTTCCTGGGATTCCAGCGGAAAATCTCCCAGATCCGTCGAGTAAGAATCAAGAGTATTGCTTGCCGTCAACGTCACCGGCGTCCCGGTGTATGGATCCATGATGCTGCCCGTCAAAATGCCGTTTGTTGGCGAATTCAAAAACAACGACATGTTGGTCTGTCCGTTGAGGACGCCGTTCATGAGAGCAAAACCGGAATCAACGTTGGTCAGGCCGGCCAGACCGAAGAAATTGATGAAAGTCGCATCACTGGCATAGTACATAACCGGGGTCACCCGGCGATATTCTTCACCCAAGTTTTTAGGCGTGTTTAGATCTCCCCCTAACTCATAGCCGATGACTGGCTGCTCCCAAAAATCCGGCGTGGGGGGCGTGTTGTTGGGCGGAAAAGGACCGCCAAGAGAAAATGCCTGCGACAATTGGGCTGTCATCAAGACAAACAGTCCGGCCCAGAAAATATTTTTAGTCAGTTTCCGCATACAAAAGGTTTATCGCATCAACACTATCTGATAATAGCCAACCGGGCTGCCACCCACAAAAATGGAATCGGTCGCCCCCGCCGCAAAGCGCGGCGAGCCGACATTGTTCCAGGTCTTAAAATTTGTCGTCGTTTGCACCTGGTAAGTCGCTCCTGGCTGTGTATTCCAAGTCAGGTACAAACCTTGGGGGGTCCTCGCCAGTTGCTGTTTCAGCCACGTGGTTGGATCCAACGGGTTGCCGCCGCTCTTGAAGATCTGCAGCAACGTCATGTTCGGGCCCAAGGCACCGTTCGCCGCCGGCCAGAAATTCGTTGTATAATTGCCGTTAAAATATCCGCCAAAATAAGCCGCCATCCACTCATAGGGAATTCCTCCCCAGTTCAGACCGGACCAGGTCGTGCCCGTGTTCGCCGGTGAGATCGGTGCACGGCGTCCGTCTGTCAGCACATAATCCAGTTGAAAGGAGTGTGAACTTTTTGTCGTCAAACCGTCCGTTGCCGTCATCGTCCACTGGTTGCTGATGACTTTCGCGTATACCGTCCCCGACCCGTCCAAATAAACCTCGTAGTTTGAAACAGAAAGGCCCAGCAGCGGTGCCCAGCTCACGACCAGGCGCGGTTGATAAACATTGTTGCTCACCACAAAAGGCGCCCAGACATACGGCGCGGGCATTGCCTGCAAAACCGCCGAGGCATTGACATAACGCTGCGCGCAAAGGTCAAATCCATTCGTAAAGCTGGTGAAACTGGTCCAAGTCACGATGAATTGGTTGACGCCGTCCGATGCGACCGCCGGATGCATCTGCTGGTTCAACGTTGTCGTGTTTACCCTGAATTCTCCGCCAGTGCGCGAACCGTCATTATGCACAAACTGGGCATAGACACCTTCCCGTGAACCGTCTTGCGCCAGGCTCGTCCAGCTTACAAGAAAATCCAGGCCGATCGCGCTGACCCGTGGCATATATTGATCGCCATAAAGATGGGAATTGATGCGAAACACGCCTCCCTTGGCGCTGCCAGCACCGCTGAACGTGCGGCCATAAATGTCAAAACCGTTGCTCGCGATAAGCTGATCATGGGCCGTCCAAGCAATCAGATAGCTGCCGTCAGTCGCCACAGCCACCGTCGGGCTCGTGGTGGGATTTGCGTCCGTGTTCACCAACAACTCGTTTCCCAAGGCCGTTCCGTTCCCATCATATAGGCGTGAATAAATGTCGATGCTGGGGGTGATGATGCTGGACGCCTGGACATAGGAGGCGCTATTGGTGCCCCACGACGGCGCCAAGACCCGCTGCTGTTCGGAAACCCACGTCACGACAAATCCTCCGCCCGGCTGGGCCGCCACCGAAGGCGCGCGCTGGTTAAAGGCGGTCTGCTGGTTCACCAAAAATTCCCCGCCAATTTTCTGGCCGGTGGGCGAGAGAATCTGGCCGTAGACATCCTGCATGGAATTGGATCCCGCCTCATTGAAGCTGGACCAGATCACCACTACATTGCTGTTGTTCAGCACGGTCACCGCCGGGGTGATTTGGAAATTTTTATTGAAGGTATTGACCTGCAGATCGGTTGTGGCCAGAAAGGTGTTCGATGGCGTCAAAAACCGCGCATAAATCTGCTGGTGACTGGGCTTGCCGCCCTGCCAGACAAAAATGGCCCCCCCGTTTTTCAACAGGGCCACCCGGGGATTTTCCTGGTCGCCCGCTCCGGTCGCATTTACCCGGAAGGTGCCGAGCGTGCCCGATAAAGTGCTGTCCAGCCGGCGGGCGCTGATCCCCCAACCGTCACCATCCGTGATGTTGTCTTGCCAGACCAAAAAGCCGCCCGTAGTGGAGATCGCCACATCCGGAAAAACTTGGTCGCCCGGCAATGCGCCAATGACGGCATATTCGGTGCCGTTCGCGTTGTAATAATTGGTTTGGGCCGAAACTTGGCCCGCAAAAAGTGAAAACAATGCCAGCCCCAGGCAGGCGGTAAGGTTTTTAGCTCGTGTAGACGCTAGGGTTATCATGGGGCGGCCGAATAATACACCACCTTGGCGGATTTGTCTAAAAAATCCACCCTCTGCCGGCATGTTATTTTCCATGCCGGCCACTAATTTGGTCAAACGTCGCAAATTCATTTTCAAATCAACTCCGCCTGCCGCTCCGGAAACTGCGTTTCCAGCTCCGTCAACAGGCCTTTAAATCCCCAGTGCCGGTACAGGCCGCGCAACTTTTCGCGGTCCGCCGGTCCCACCACCAATTTTTCGGGCTCAAACTCGCACGGCACTTCGCGCAGCCGCACCAGTTCCTGATTCCGTCTCACCGCTTCCGCCGAGGCCAGCAATGACGCCCGCAACTTTTCGGACTTCACCGACTCCAACTTTTTGAACAGGCCTTCCACCGATCCAAACTCTTGCAACAAACTGGCGGCCGTCTTCGTCCCCACTCCCGGCACGCCCGGAATGTTGTCTACCGCATCCCCCATCAACGCCAGCCAGTCTACCACCTGCCCTGGCTCCACGCCGGACTTCGCGCTCACCTGTTCACGCCCCCAAACCGTCCCCGTCTTGTCATTCGGGTTCAACAGCCCGACCTGTTCCGTTACCAACTGCATAAAATCTTTGTCCGAACTGGCGATCACCACATTCCAGCCCGCCGCTGCCGCCCGTTGCGCCAGGCAGCCGATATAATCGTCCGCCTCCACCCCGTCACCGCAGTAAGCCGTCACGCCCGCCGCCGCGAGATAATTTCCTATCTCGTCAAACTGACCCCGCAAATCATCCGGCATCTCCGGCCGCTGCGCCTTGTATCCGGGCAACACCGTCATCCGCTCGGCGCTTAATCCGCCATCCCACACCACGATCAGATGCGTGGGCGCCACCCCCAGCCGCATCTTCTCCAGCATCTTTAAAAAACCATAAATGGCGTTCGTCGGCTGGCCCGTCGGCGAACGCAGGTTGCGGATGGCGTGAAACGCGCGATAGGCGTAGGCATGACCATCAACAATCAGCAGCCGGTTCACTGTGTGGGCTTGCGGACCGTTTGCACTGTTTCCGAGACCTGACCCGCGCCCGGCGGCTGCTCCGGAACTGTGCTCTGCGCGAACGGCAGCATGTCATCGGAATGCACACGCAAACCCGCCGGATCCACGATCGTCGCGGTCACAAAAATCATCAGGTTTTTCTTCGTCGTCGTTTTGCTGGCGCTCTGGAACAGGCGGCCAAACAACGGCACATCACCGATGATCGGCACCTTGTCCTTGGTGCTTTGCACCTGCGAAGAGATCAGCCCGCCGATCACCACCGTCTGGTTGTCCCACACATTCACCGTTGTGACCACCTGGCGCACGGTGAAGTTTGGCAGGATCGTGGGCAATTGCACCACGTTCAGGTTGCCGGTCACCCCGGGAATCGTCGGCGCCGTATCATAGCCGTTGAAATCTGTCAGTGAAGGGATCAGCGCCAGGTTGATCGTATAGCCGTCCGACAAAACATACGGCACCACGTCCAAAATGGGCCCGGTCTCAATCTGTTGCGTCACCGGCGTGATGGCGGAGACGCTGGGAGTTGCGACGACAGCCTGCGCGTGCGCCACATCCGTGGAGGCGGTCGCGAGCCCCACTGAAATGGCTGTTAACGCCAGCTTAAATGCAGAGTTTGAATTGATTGTTTTCATTGTCTTCGCTCTTTCTAATTACTGGACTGCTCCCCCGCCGGTGGTGACCCCGCTGGCGCCTTGCTGGAAGTTAAAGTCGATGATCACCGTCACGACTTGGGTCGCGCGCATCTGAGCCTGACGGCCGCTCATGGTTGTGATTTCCGGTTCACCCAGCGTTTCAAATCCGCCGCGCTGCTCCAGCGCATGTAAAGCCACCCGGAAATTGGGATCCGTGAGGATACCCGTAAGCGTTCCGATCGTCGGACCCGCGTTGCGCAGGCCGGAAGTGATCAATTGGTCGTTGGCCGATGCCGGCACGATACTGGAAGCCGTGTTACCCGGGAATGCACCCAGCGGATTTGCCGCCGAAGTCGGCACGGTCAAGGACGGCGAACTGCCGCCGGTGCCCACCGCCTGGTTGCCCACGTTGAACTGGCCCAAGTACCAGTCAAAACCGAACGCCTTGCTGTCATTCTGAGATACTTCAATGAAGCGGGCTTTGATATGCACCTGCGGCGCGACCTGGTTCAAAGTCTGGATCGCCTTGTCAATCGTGTCCAAGTCCGATTCCGTGGCTTTAACAAACAGCAGACCCGATTTATCATTAAAAAATACTGCCTTGCCCGCCGGCTGGTCCAGATTCACGCCCAACGCAGTAAAGAAAGCTCTTGCCAAGCTGCTCGGCGCATTCGCCAACGTTTGCGTCGTGATATAATTCAAACCGCCCTGATTTTGCTGGCCGCCACCGCCGCCACCGGTGCCGTTAGCACCACCAGCACCACTGCCCAAAACGCTTCCTTGGCCTTGGCCGCTGCCGCCACCGCCGCCACCACCGCCGCTGCCACCTTGATTACGAAGCTGGCCGGCTCCGGAAAAGGCATTGACCACGCCGACAACTGCACCACCGCCTTGCTGGCTGCCGCCACCACCGCCACCACCGCCACCACCCTTGCCGCCACCACCGCCGCCGCCGCCGGAGCTGCTGCTGCTGCCAAAGCTGGAGGAGCCCACGCTTTCGAGACCGGAATAGAAAGTGTTCGGATCAACCTTGAAGGTGCGGGTGAAAAGCGGAACCGGCTCAAAGCTGCCCTTGTCGGCAAACACCACGCCGAAATCTAGGATTGAATATTTGATCGGATGACCGTCCGGATGATCACACACCATCACAATCGCATCCAGCACATCGGCCAGACGTACGTCGGCCAAACCCAGCTTCACCGTGACCGCAGTACCGATATCCACTTTTTCACTACCGCCCGCGCCGGCCGCAGGTGATGCCGGCAGGCCCGTTGCCGGGTCGATTGCTGCCGGAGCCGGTGCCGCGCCTCCGGGAATCCCTCCAAAACCGCCGGGGTTGCCGCCCGCGATCGCCGGACCTGACTGGTCAGCATTCGGATTGATCAAAAAGTTGATGCCCTTGCGCTCCGGATCGCGCAGCTTGGATTGCTCAGTAAGCTGGCGCACAACTTCGCTCAAAGGCAGGCCGTCATAGCTTACCGTGTCCAAACGGATCTTGTCCAGCTTGGCCACGATGCCTTGCCGGCCCGGACCGGTGTAGATCAGGGTGTTCGTTGCGTAAGCATTCGCGATCGGTGGCAATTGCGCGCTGTTCTTCGGCAGCACCCATTGCTTCTCGACCTGCTCCATGCGCGTCTGCGTATCCACCGAATGCTGGGTCAGGTCGCGGGTATAACGGGCCTGTTTGACCAGATTTTGATAATAGTAGGCGCCGGTGTTGTCCGGATCCAGTTTCACCGCCGCCATCAGCTTCGCATCCGCTTCATCCAGCTTGCCCATTTCATAAAGCAATTTGCCATCCTGCACCAGCGTCCCCGCCTGCACTTTTTGGTTCATGATAGCCGGGACCATCTCGGTGGTCGCCGGTGACGGCACATGGCCCGCGCTGAGGGCGATCAATTTGTCATTCTGCGCTTTGAAGGCGATGGCGGCAGGATTTTTCGGATCCGCTTTAAGCACCAATCTCACACGCGTGTCGGCCTCGGCATAGTCCGTGCGCGATTGCGCATCCCGCGCCAGCGCCAGCGAGGTTGCCGCCAGACCGGCGATGGCCTGCTGTGTCTGCGGCTCGATCGAGCCGATCTCCTGGCCCAGCGTAACCGCGTCCTGATAAAGCTTGGCGGCACCAATGATGTCATTGTGCTGCGCGGCTGCGGCTGCCTCCGCCAGTTTGTTATTTAATTCGATCGCTTTCGCCTGGCGCAACACGGCTTCGTTTACGGCCATCGAGGCGTTGTTGTCCTGTGCGGGTACGATCGCGGGCAAGGCCAGCAATACGGCGAGTCCTAGGTAAAGGTGGGCGGATTTTATCATGGCAAAATCTGGTTCAAATGAAATCGGCGCGGTTCAATTCTAAAGTTGTAGCATTCACTGGGGCAATGGGCGAGTGGTTTTTTTCTGATTCGACTGATCCTGCAAAATCACCTCATCCTGGCTCACTCCGTCCACGATGAAATCTGTGCCGTCAAACGACACCTTGTCTCCGACCCGCCGGCCGTGAAAAGATTTTTTTTCCGGATCATAACGAAAATCGGCGGCGTAAGCGTCCACGCGGCGGTAAGGTTTGGATTTGGAAAGGACCACCTGATCCCCCGTGTCCACCAGCTTGATCGTCAGCTCATCCGCATCGGGATTGTCCGGCGTTGATTTCACATCCACCAAGGCGAAGGTTTCGTTCGCCTTGTCGCCCTT
>DASZCA010000254.1:0-4635 GCA_035943555.1 Verrucomicrobiia bacterium | reverse complement strand
CTGCCCGTCCGCAATCAAACCCAGCCAGTCCGTGAACAACTTCACCGGTACGGGCGATCAATCTTGGTGCAAAACCGATGCGAGCGGCAACCCTTGGAGTGCCAGCTACACGTGGAACGGCTGGTTTTATTTTGACCAGGCGGGCGACGGAGGCAGCCAGTCATGGATGAGTTCCGTCGGCAAGGGCGGTTATTATACAAAGGACTCGTCGGTTCGAAATTCAGCGATGACTCCGGTCATTTCTGACGGAATCTGGGCGGATGCCTGGCCCATGGAAAATGATGCCCCCAACCACAATTTGTACACCGGCGACACGCAAATAAATTCCACCGCGTCTCCGGCAAACACATTGGGCGGCGGCCATGCAAACGAGATGGGGCGCCTGGCTATTTCACGCCATGGCAATAGCAGTGCCAGTGCACCAAACACGTGGGCATCAGCCGCTCAAACACCGGTCGGCGGAATCATCGTTGGGCTATATGACGGCCACGCGGAATATTCGAAATTACCCAACCTGTGGAATTACAATTGGCATCTCAACTGGGGGCAATCACCCGCCCCGGCTGTTCAAATCGGGACGCCACGCTGATCGCCAAATCACTTTGTCGGAAACAACTTCGAGTGCCATAACCCCATCTTCGATAGCCGGTATTTGGTGCCGACCCAGAGGCAGCCAAAGCCATATTTGCAACTGCGCTGAAAATTGATCGAGGACGCCTCTTTGAAATACTTCGTCGGACAACTCACCTCGCCGATGGTGAACCCGTGCCAAAAAATCTGCGCCAGCATCTGGTTATCGAACACAAAGTCGTCCGAGTTGTATTTAGTCTCCACCTTCTCCAGCAGTTCTCGCGAGAACGCCCGGTAGCCGGTGTGATACTCGGAAAGTTTGGCGCCCAGCAACATATTCTCCGCCGCCGTCAGGCAGCGGTTAGCGATGTATTTCCATAGCGGCATTCCGCCTTGCAACGAATAGTTCCCTAAAATGCGGCTCGCCAATATGCACGGGTGCAGGTCGTTGGCGATCATCGAAGCCATCGCCGGAATCAGCTTCGGTGTGTATTGGTAATCCGGATGTACCATGATCACGATGTCCGCGCCGGCCTCGAGCGCCAGCCGGTAGCAGGTCTTCTGGTTGCCGCCGTAACCCTTGTTCTTCTCATGCACATGCACGCGCACGCCCAGCAACTGTGACGCCACTTTCACCGTGTCATCCGGACTGTTATCGTCCACGAGAATGATCTCGTCCACGATGCCTTGTTGCAGCACTTCATCCACCGTTTTTGTGACGGTCTTGGCCGCTTTGTAAGCCGGCATGACAACGACAATTTTCTTGCCCTGATACATTCCGCGCATCATGCCGAAATCCACCAATGCCAGAAAGCGAAAAATACCGTCCGCATCCCGCCATTTTTCCTCCCTCATCAAATAAAAAACCGGCGGTCACTTTCGTGACCGCCGGCTCAAGTTCAAATCACCGCCTCGGCTCAAAGCGACGTCATCGCCTTGTCCAACGCCGTATAAAGCTGGTTCATCGAAGCTTCCGTTTCATCGCCCATGTTGGACAGGCGGAACGTCAGCCCTTTGATCTTGCCGTAGCCGCCGTCGATCAGGAACCCCTGCTCCTTCACGAGCTTCTGCAGCTTCGCCACATCCACCGTGCGGCCACCCGGCTTCGCGCCGTTGTTGACGCAGGTCAAGGTGACAGATTCAAAACCTTTTTCCGGGAACAGCGTAAAGCCATGCTTCGCCGCCCAATCATGCGTCAGTTGGTTCGTCTTCTTATGACGCGCAAAACGATGCTCCAAGCCTTCCGCAAAAAACTCGTCGAGCTTCGATGCCAGCGCATAGATATGCGGAATCGCCGGCGTGCTCGGGGTCATGCTGTCCTTCGCGTTCTTCTCGAACTCCACGAAGTCGAAATAATAGCCGCGATCCTTCGTCGTCGCCGCCTTCGCCAACGCCGCGGGCGAGGCCGCGAACACCGCCAGGCCCGGCGGCAAGGCGAACGCCTTCTGCGTTCCCGCCAGCAACACGTCGATGCCCAACTCGTCAAACTTGATCGGCAATGCCGTCAGCGAGCTCACCGCGTCCACGATGAACATCACGTCCGGATATTTCTTCTTCAGCGCGGCGATCTCCGCCAGCGGCGACATCGTGCCCGTCGAAGTCTCGTTGTGAATCAGCGTCAGCGCGTCAAACTCGCCTGTCGCCAGCTTCTTGTCGATCGCCTCGGCGCGGATCGGTGAACCCCAGTCCACCTGCAACGCCTCCGCCTGCTTGCCGCACTTCTTCGACACATCAAACCACTTGTCCGAGAACGCCCCGCACATGCAATTGAGCACCTTCTTCTGCACCAGGTTTCGGATCGCGCCTTCCATCACGCCCCAAGCCGAGGAAGTGGACAGATACACCAGCTGTTTTGTGTAAAGCAGTTGCTGGAGCTGCGGTTGCATCTTCGCGTAGAGGTCCTTGAAACCTTGGCCGCGATGACCGATCATCGGCGTGCATAACGCCTTGTAAGTCTTTTCGCTGACCTCGACCGGACCCGGGATGAATAATTTTACATGTGGCATAAATTGATTGTGAAATTTTTCACAAAGGGGGTGTAAAAGCAAGTTTTTTCGCCCGCTCACCCCTTGATGATCGTCGCGCCCGCCGCCGGACGTGAACTGAAAATGCTTGCCTCGATGCCCGTCTTCGCCTGGTAATCGACGGAGATTTTCTTTGTGATGCTGTCTACGTCACCGGCTTTCACCAGCGCCACGCAGCACCCGCCAAAACCGCCGCCCGTCATGCGGCAGCCATAGATGCCGCCCTTGTAACCGATGTCCTCCGCGATCTCCACGACCACGTCCAGCTCCGGGCAGCTCACTTCATAATCGTCGCGCAACGACGCATGGCTCGCGTACATGAGATTCCCCACGCTCGGCCAGCTTGATTCCCGGATGCCTTGCGCCGCATGCACCGTGCGTTCGATTTCGCCGATCACATGGCGCGCCCGGCGATAAACAATATCCGGCATCGTGTCCTTCGCCGCTTCCAGTTGATCCGCCGTTGCATCGCGCAACGATTTCACGCCCAAAATTTCCGCCGCGGTCTCGCACTCCGAACGGCGCTTTGCATATTCACCGGAACCCAGCTCGTGTTTCACGTTGGTGTTGATGATCAACAAGACCACCGACGGATCGCTCATCGGCACCAACTCGGTATGCCGCGTGCGGCAATCCAGCAACAACAGATGCCCTTCCCGTCCGAGCGCGGAAATAAATTGATCCATGATGCCGCACGGCACATTCGCAAAATCATGTTCCGCCTTTTGCGCCAACAACGCCTTTTCGATTGGGTCGATTGTCTTGCCCGTGACCGCCTCGATCAACGTCGCCGTGCAAACTTCCAGCGCCGCGCTGCTGCTCAACCCGCTGCCCAGCGGCACTGTGGAATGCACCAGCACATCCAGTCCATGCAAGGTAACCCCGCGCGCTTGAAAACCCGCCACCACGCCGCGCAGATAATTGCCCCACTTCGGCAGGCCCGGCTTGACCGGCAGTGTCGGATCTACCGTGGCCGCATCTGGCTGCGACGTGCTGCGGAATGTCACCACATTCACCGCGTCTGGCCGCGCGTCCGCCGCCATGATCGTGTAAAATTCGATCGCCATCGGCAGCACGAACCCGTCGTTGTAATCCGTGTGTTCGCCGATCACGTTCACCCGCCCCGGCGCGGCAGCGATCCAGCGCGGCGCGCGACCGTACGTCTTTTCAAATTCCGCCGCGATGTAGGCCGTAAGTTCTTTGAGATTCATTTAAAATAAAAAATTGCGCCGGAGAAAATAATCCTCCGGCGCAGTGAAAGCAAACGCTGTTCAGTTCGCCGGCGGATTCTTTTTGCCACCGGAAATGGCGCCTAACAGCATCAGCACGCCGAACACCAGGAGCACCGCGCCCCAGATCAGGTTGATGTTGATGCCGAGCGAAATTGACTGGTCGCCCTTCCAGAGGCCGAAGATGACCAGCAAACCGCCGATGAGTGTGAACATGAGGCCAATCGGCCAGCGGATATCGAGTCCCATAATTTTAGTCTTTCAGTTTGGGTTGGATTGGTTCACCAGAAAATAAAGTTCAAGATGACACAGACGATCAGCAACACCGTGCCGACGACCGCCGGACGTTGGTAGAACGGAATGTTATTATCCACGATCTTGGGCGTGAGCGAATAGACGAGGCCCTTCAGTTCCGCATCCGTCTTCTGCGACTTCGTCGCCAGCGAGATCACGAACGTCAGCACAAAGCACGCGATGAACGCAAATGCCGCCAGCCAGAAGTTCTGCGCCATCTCGCTGGGGAATTGCGTATGCACTCCCAGATAGCCGCCCTTCATCGAATTGATGACATGGCCCGTCGCATCCACGTTGCTCTTCGTCGTCGTCATCGCGTGGAAAATCGCCGAACTCGCGATGCCGCCGAACAGTCCGAGGAACGCCCCCGTGCCGGTGGTCCGCTTCCAGAACATACCCAGCAGGAACGTCGCGAACAGCGGTGCATTCACGAAACCGAACACCAGTTGGATGATGTCCATCGCGTTGTTGTACATTGAAGCGAAATACGCCGCCCCGATACTCAATACGATGCCCAC
>DASZCA010000253.1:0-3629 GCA_035943555.1 Verrucomicrobiia bacterium | reverse complement strand
ATATATTTAGCCTTGCGCCTCCCATGGTGGCGTTTCTCGCGCTGCGAGAAACCCGTCGCCGAGCGAAGCGTCAGGCGACGGACCTCGAACTCCACAGACGGCCACTCCATGCCCCTGATCCACGGTCTGAGAACAATTCATATTTGTGTGCTGCACAAATTCCTCAACTTCGTTTGAACCTTTTCTCGCCTCGCGCATTCCTCTTGTTGAAAATGCCGGAAGTGGCCGACCAAGAACAATTGCCAGTGCCGCAAGCCCGCGAGGGAGACCCCGCCGCTTGGGACACCCTCTTCCGCCGTTATCAACTGCCGCTCTATGTTTACGTCTTTGAACTCGTCCGCCACGAACAAACGGGCCTCGACCTCGTGCAGGAAACCTTCATCGCCGCCGTCAAGCACCTCGGCGGCCTGCGCGAGGACGCCAAATTCGGCAGTTGGCTCTTCGGCATTGCCCACCAGAAATGCCTCCAACACTGGCGCAAACGAAAAGAAGATCTGTACGAAGAAGTCCCCGAACCGCCCGATGATTTTGAAGACAGCCCGGACGACCTCCTCATCCGCCGCGAACAGGAGCAAGAATTTATGGATTTGATCGACCAACTCCCCCTGCCGCAACGTTCCGTGCTGCTCCTGCGTTTCATCGAGGACTTTTCCCTCGAAGAGATCTCCCGCATCACCGAAACGCAACTCGGCACCGTCAAGTCCCGCCTGCATTTCGCCAAACGCTCCCTGCGCAAACTCATGGAAGCCAAAGGATGAACTCTTCACTTGCAATAAAAGTGGTAGGGCGCGTCGCTCCGCGCGCGCCGAAATATCTGCAACCGGACGCCGCAAATGACATCACGCGCTCAAATAAATGACACCATGAAAACTCCGCGCGAAATTTTATTGGGCCGCCACCGCACCGCATCGCCAAAACTGGACGCCGTGCGCCATTCAGTTGTGAACGCACTTAACCAACAAGAAACAGTAGAACGAACCTTCCCGGCAATCTTTGTTCCTTCGTTCCTTGGTTGTTTAAAAACCCTCTGGCGCGAACTGATCCTCCCCAGCCGCCACACTTGGGCCGGTTTCGCCACGGTCTGGCTGTTGATCTTCCTCGTCAATTTTGCCCAGCGCGACAATGTCAGCAGCGTCACCGGCAAAACGGTCCGTCCGGGTGGCCCGGTCATGACCCTACAAGCGCAGCAACGCTGGGTGAGCGAGCACTTCGCTGACCGCACCCTGCCGACCGAGGCCGACCGCCCCCGGATCTATTCACCCAAACCGCGCACCGCCACCACCATCACTGTCACCGTTTGATATATGAATGATAAACCAAAAAGCAAACTCCGCTGGCGTCTGCTCCGTTGGGCATTGATCGGCCTCGTCGCCTTGATCACTTTTGCCGCCCTGCTCGTCACCGAGGAAAACTGGCGCACCAAACGCGCCTGGGAAAACTTCAAGCGTGCGGCCGAAGCCCATGGCGGACACTTTGACATGGCCTCGATCATTCCGCCCACCGTACCCGACGATCAAAATTTTTTCTGCGCCCCGATCGTCGCCGAGACGTTAAAAGATTCCGGCGGCGCAGACTCAGATCCGTCTGGCCCGCAGGCTTACCGGCTGGATTTAAAAATTTATCGCGGCGATTCCGAAAGCTGGCCGAAGAATGGCGGCAACTGGCAAAAAGGCGAACTGACTGATTTGGTACAATGGCAACGCTACTTTCGCAATTTTGCCGGAACCCCCGAAGGCAAAACCAACGGCTTTCCGGTGCCGGCGCAACCGCAAACGCCTGCCGCCGACACCTTGTTGGCGCTGAGCATTTTCAATCCGCCGCTTGAGGAATTGCGCCAAGCTAGCCTGCGTCCATACGCACGCATACCGTTTGATTATGGCAATGATTTTGGGGCTGCCGGCGAACTTCTGCCCGGCCTGGCCAATATGAAGCGCTGCGCACAGTTCTTGCAATTGCGGACCATCGCCGAACTCCAGGACAACCAAAATACGCCGGCCTTGGCGGATATCGAACTCCTGTTGCGCCTGAACAATTGTCTGCGGGAGCAGCCGTTTCTCATCTCCCATCTGGTCCGCATCGCGATGATGGCCATCACCCTTCAACCTGTCTACGAGGGATTGGCCGGACATCACTGGTCAGACGCCCAGCTCGCGGAATTGGAACTCGCCTTGTCCCAACAGGACTATCTCGCTGACTACGAATTTGCCATGCGCGGCGAGCTGGCGACCGCCATCGATACTTGCGAAAAACAACGGATTACCGGCCAAATAAAATATGCGGACGAGAAAGGGAACGTTGTTACCAATAGCTACGGCTGGGCACCTGCCGCTTTTTTTTATGGAAGCGAACTGGCTTTCGTCCAGATGCATCAGCAATTTATTGTACCAATCATTGATTTGACAAACCGGGTTGCCTCTCCTGCCGCCCTTCGTAAGGGGCAAGCCGCCATCGAGTCTGAGAAAAAGCATTATCATTATTACAAAATTTTGGCATTGATGTCTTTGTCTGGCGTTGGTCCGAGCGTGATGAAGTTTGCCAGAATTCAATCAGAGTTGGATCTGGCCCGTGTCGCCTGCGCCTTGGAACGCTATCAACTGGCGCATGGTAATTATCCCGAAACCCTAGAAACCCTAGCACCACAATTCATCGCCCAAGTGCCCCACGACCTCATCAACGGCCAGCCGCTCCACTATCGCCGCACCTATGATGGAAAATTCATCCTCTACTCCGTCGGTTGGGATGAAAAGGACGATGGCGGAAAGGTCTTTCTCACCGCCAAAGGCTCAGTCGACCAGAAAAAGGGCGACTGGGTCTGGCAATATCCCGCGCCATGAAGTTATGGCCGTTAACCTCGCTCTTGGCACAATCGCAGGTAGGGCGGGCAGTCCTCTGCCCGCCGCGATTGCCAACCAACGGGCTCTAGTTCACCAGGACGGTGCGCACAGAGTGACGCGCCCTGCCGGGTGCCCTCGGGAACGATTCACCAAAAATTCCGTGAACCTTTTCCCCGCCGCCGGGGATTAATGGTTACATGGTTATCATGGACGCCCTGCCGAAACTGCCTGACGAACAGGCGCTTCTCGTGCGTGCGCGCGCCGGAGAAACGGAGGCGTTTTGTCATCTGATCAGCCCGTTGCAAGCGCGGTTGCTGCGTCAGGCGGCTGCCTTGGCGGGAGATGTCAGCACGGCGGAAGACCTTGTTTCTGAAACCTTGGTCGAGGCTTGGAAAAGCCTCCCGCGCTACAATCAGAACTGCCGCTTTTCCACCTGGCTCTACTCCATTCTCCTGCACCGTCATTGGAAATCTCTGCGCCACGCCCGCCGCCGCCCGTTGGCGTTCGCCTGGCTGTCCTTCTTCGAAACGCGCGACCTTCACGAGCGGCAGGAGAATCTTCCTTCCCCCGAGCCTTCACCGGCGGAAATGATGACTGAAAATGAGACCGGCATCCGGTTGCGCCAGTGCTTGGAGCGGTTGCCTCAACCCCATCGCCAAGTTGTTTTGCTCCGTTTCTTTGAGGACGCCTCCTTGACGGAGATTGCCGGTGTGCTCGGCTGCTCCGTTGGCACCGTAAAATCCCGCCTGCACCATGCCTTGGAAAAATTACGCCAAATGAAAATGAACCTTCCCG
>DASZCA010000252.1:0-11974 GCA_035943555.1 Verrucomicrobiia bacterium | reverse complement strand
CGCGTGATGAGTTTGCCGCGCCGCAATTCCGGATGGGTCTTGAAAGCAAAATGGTAGCCCACTTCGATGATGATGGCGTTGACGCCGTTGCTCGCCAGTTGCGGCAACGATGTGGCCAGCGCGTTGACCGCCTCATCGCTTTGGATGAACAATTGCAATCCCATCCACGGCGCGGCAGGTGCCGCCGGCGTGATCACTGCGGGATTGGTTGGCATCGTAGCGGCCGGAATGTTTGTGGGCGGGGCCGTCAGCGTTGGTGGGATTTCCGGCACCGGCGGCATGGGCGGGGTTAACATCTCCGGCAGAACGGGCACGGGAATCGGTTCCGGCGGAACTGTTTTAGACTCCTGATTCGGCGGCGGCGTTTCACATCCCGTGATGCTCAGGCACAACACCAGCAGCCCCACTTGGAGGAGAATTTTCATCCGAGCACGACTTCAGTGCCGACACCCTCATCCGTGAAGATTTCCACCAAGACCGAGTGCGGCACACGACCGTCGACAAAGGACACCTTTTCCACGCCGGATTTGATCGCGGCCACGGCGCTGTCCACCTTCGGGATCATGCCCTTGTCCACGATGCCTGCGGCTTTGAGACCGGGAACTTCGCTGATCTGCAGGTGCGTGATGAGCGTGGCCGGGTCTTTCGGATCGCGCATCAAGCCAGGCACGTCGCTCATGAAGACCAGCCGCTTCGCGTTGAGTGCGATGGCGCACATGGCGGCGGCCACGTCGGCATTGCAATTGTAAATTTTTCCATCCTCGCCGCGCGCGGTCGGGCTGATGACCGGCGTATGGCCGCACCAGATGGATTCCTTCAACGGCGCCACGTTGACTTCGATGACTTCGCCAACATAGCCGATGTCGATTTTCTGGCCGGGGTTTTCTTTGTCATCGAGCCAAAGTTTCTTGCATTTGAAGATGTCCGCGCCGGAAAAGCCCACGGCCTGGCCGCCAAGGGCGTTGATGGTGGCGACGACTTCAGGGTTGATCTCGCGCGACAAAACATCATCGACGATCTTCACCGTGGCTTCATCCGTGACGCGCTGGCCCTGGATGAAATTCGCCTTCAATCCGGCCTTTTCCATCGCGCGCGTGATGGCTTTGCCGCCGCCATGGACGACCACCGGGTTGATCTCCACCGCCTCGAGAAAGACCACGTCCCGCGCCACGCCGTTGCGCACCGCCGGATCCGGTGAATCCATGAAACTGCCGCCGTATTTCACGACAAAGGTCTCCCCGCTGAATTTCTGGATGTATGGTAATGCTTCGAGCAGCGTGGCGGCTTTGGCGATCAGGTCTTGCATGGATTCGGTGTTATTTCCGGCTGTAACCGGCGCGATTAGAGATAATGGATTGTCATATGAATGTCATATAAAATACAACAAATGTTCAGTTGCGCTTTGGTGGCGGTTCCTCAAAATTTATCTCCTGAACCAAGCTGTAACGTCGCCCGCCCGCCGGGCGTCCATTCAGCCACAATCTTGAAATCACATATGCGTCAATTTAAACTGGGTGTCATCGCGTTTCTTTGGCTGATCACGGTGTTTACGGCGTCCGCCGCGCCCAAGAAAATCCTGTTTTTCACCAAATCCAGCGGGTATGAGCATTCCGTCATCTCGTGGAAAACCGGCCAGCCCAGCTTTGCCGAAAAGGTCTTGCTGGATCTGGGCCAGAAGAACGGCTGGGAGTTCACTTTCTCCAAGGACGGCTCGAAATTCAGCCCGGAATATCTGAACCAGTTTGACGCCGTGTTTTTCTACACCACCGGCGACCTGTGCAGCGAAGGCACCGACAAACAGCCGCCCATGACCGCTGCCGGCAAGCAGGCGCTCTTCGATTATGTGCGCGCCGGCAAAGGCTTCCTGGGTACCCACGCCGCGGACGACACATTCCACACGGCCAACGAAGACAAGAAGGGACCAGACCGTTATCTGAACCACGGCGACAAGGCCGACCCGTATGTACGCTTCATCGGTGGTGAATTCATCATCCACGGTGCGCAGCAAGTGGCGACGAACACGGTGACGGACGCGAGCTTCCCGGGCTTTGAAAAGGCGGGTGCAAATTTTGCCTTCCCCGAGGAATGGTATTCGCTCAAAGACTTCTCACCGGACATCCATGTGTTGACCGTGATCGATGCGCCGCACATGAAAGGACCAATGTATGATCGTCCAGCGTATCCCACCACTTGGGCCCGCAATGAAGGCAAGGGCCGCGTGTGGTACACCGCCATGGGTCATCGTGAAGACGTTTGGACGAACCCGCTTTTTCAGGCCATCCTCGTGGGTGGCATCAAATGGGTGCTGGGCGAAGTCTCGGCGGATGTGACGCCGAATCTCACCGCCACGGCCCCGGGCGCCGGCACCAATCCGTTGTATGTGGAACCCAAAGCCGCTCCGGCCAAGAACAAGGCAGATGCCGCGGCCAACACTTTGACTGAAAAAGAAAAGGCCGCCGGCTGGAAATTGCTGTGGGACGGCAAGACCACTGAAGGCTGGCACAGTCCGAAGGATGACAGTTTTCCGACCAAGAGCTGGTCGCTGGAAAATGGCGAGCTGAAGGTCGTTTCGAGCGGTAATGCCGAATCACAGGCCGGCGGCGACATCATCACCCGCGACCGTTATGCGAATTTTGAGCTGACCGCCGATTTCAAAACCACCCTCGGCTGCAACAGCGGCATCAAAATCTTTGTGCAACCCAACCTTTCGCCGATCGACAAGGTCACGGGCAAACCTTCCGCCGTCGGCTCGGCCATCGGCATGGAGTTCCAAGTGCTGGATGATGTGAACCATCCTGATGCCAAGCTGGGTCGCAACGGTGACCGCACGTTGGGCTCGCTCTATGATTTGATCCCCGCGCCCAAGGATAAGAAGGTTATGCCGATGGGTGAATGGAACCATGCGCGCATCCTTTCGCAGGGCCAGCATGTGGAATTCTGGCTCAATGGTAAAAAGACGGTCGAGTTTGATCGCGGCTCGGCGGCGTTCCGCGAAGCCGTCGCTCTGAGCAAGTTTAAAGACATTCCCAATTTTGGCGAATGGGCGGACGGCCACATCCTCCTGCAGGAACATGGCAGCGTGGCTTCCTTTCGCAACATCAAGCTCCGCGAATTGCCGGCCAATTAATTCTCACTCATCTCAAACATGAAAAGCCAATCACGCCGCGGGTTCATCCGGACATCTTTGGGCGGCGCGGCCGGGCTGGCCCTGCTGCCGAGCATCATTCCATCGCGCCTGCTGGGCGCGGATGCGCCGAGCAAGAAAATTAACATCGCGCAGATCGGTTGCGGTCGCATGGGCCGCAGTGACATGGGCAATATCCTGACCGAGCCGCTCGCCCGTGTCGTCGCCGTCTGTGATCTGGATTCCCACCGTCTCGCCGAAGGCAGGGCGATGGCGGAAAATTATTACACCAAGCAGGGCGAGACCGGCGTGAAGGTCAAAACGTATCACGATTATCACGACATCCTGTCCTCGCCGGACATTGATGCCGTGGTCGTCACCGTGCCGGACCATTCGCATGCGCTCGTCGCCATCGAGGCCGCGCTGGCGGGCAAGCACATCTACGTCCAGAAGCCGGTCACCTACAACATTGTCGAATCAATCGCGCTGCGCCGCGCGGTGGAGGCGAAAAAGATCATTTTGCAGACGGGTTCCCAGCAGCGTTCGGAGCGGCCGTGGAAAAGTTTTCGCACTGCCAGCGAAGCCGTCCGCAACGGCCGCATCGGCCAGCTCCAGACCATCAAGATCGGCGTCGGCCTCGACAAGCCCAGCGGTCATGCGCCCGCGCCCATGCCGGTGCCGGCCAACCTGGATTTTGAGCGCTGGCTGGGTTCCGCGCCCGAGCAGGCCTACATGGAACGCCGCGTGCATCCTCAAAATGCCTTGGAAGGCCGGCCCGGCTGGATCACCACGGAAGATTTTGGTCTGGGCATGATCACCAACTGGGGCGCACATCACATCGACATCGCGCACTGGGCCATGGGCCAGGAACTCGGCGGACCGCTCACCGTGGATGCCCATGCGAAGTTCATGCAGAACGATGCTTGGACGGTTCACACCACCTATCACGTCGAGATGCTTTACCCGAAGAACGTGCAGGTCGTCCTCGATAACAAAAACGAGAACGGCATCCGCTTCGAAGGCGATGAAGGCTGGGTGTTTTGCTCCCGCAGCGATGAAAAGGTCACTGCCAGCGACCCCATCACCGCTACGGAACGCGAATCTTTGAAGCCCTTGCGGGCGAGCGATAAAAAAATCCTCCTGCCGCTGGATGACAACGCCGTCCGTTGGATGCCGAGCCGCACCCATCACGGCAACTGGCTTGAAAGCATCGTCGCCAACCGCCAGCCCATCGCGCCGATCCAGCAATCCGCGCGCAGCCTGCAGGCCTGCGCCGCCGCGTGGATCAGCATGAAGCTGGAGCGTAAATTGACATGGGATGTCGCCACCGAGATGTTCACCGGCGATGATGCCGCCAACGCCTATCGCAGCCGCAAATCCCGCAAGCCGGAATACGATATCGAACTGATCTTGAAAAAAGCCGGGATTGCGTGAGTTGGCAGCCGGGTATCACTGAAAGCACCCGCAAGCCTGACGTGTTTTGGACTGCGGTGGCAGGGCGGTCGCGGCGACACCGCTTTCGCGCGCACGGAACTTGATCTCCAGTTCGAAACGTATTCGACCGCACAAAGCGGCGTGGCGCTGCGCTTCCCGCCGCACTCCAAAACGCGTTCGGGTAAACCATCGTCGCCTTAAATTCATTGGGAGGCTCGTAAATCCTCTGGCCTCAAAGTGCCCGCTGCGCGGCAGGCACGGTCGCAGCGCGACCATGCCCACCAGCGAAAGGTTTAAGCGTACAGCGGACCGAAGTTCGCACACGCACGATAATCTGCGCTCTCCAAACATTGTGTGCCGAACGCCGCCCAGGCGCTCGGGCGGAACACTTGGTCGTTCGCCACGTTGTGCATGTAGACCGGGATGCGCAGCATGGCCGCGAGTGAAATCAGATCCGCGCCGATGTGGCCGTAGCTGATGGAACCATGGTTCGCGCCCCAGTTGTTCATCACGGAATAGACATCGCGGAACGCGCCATGACCGGTGAGGCGCGGTGCAAACCAAGTTGTCGGCCAGGTCGGGTTGGTGCGTTGGTCGAGCGCGTCGTGAACCTTCTCCGGCAAATCCACCGTCCAGCCTTCCGCGATCTGCAATGCTGCGCCGAGACCTTTGACGAGGTTCAAGCGGCACATCGTCACCGGCATGCCGCCGCGCGTGAGGAAGCGCGTGGACCAGCCGCCACCGGGGAAATATTCCGTGATGGACGGATGCCACGTGGTGGCTGCGAGACATTTCTTCGCCTCGGCCTTGGTGATGTCCCAGAACGGTTTCATGACCGGCTGGCCGTTGTCGGATTGCTGGCCGGTGCCGTCAAGCGTGGCCGGGCCGGAATTGATGAGGTGCAGGATGCCATCTGCCGCGTAGCCATCAAGGGTGTGGCCGGAAACGCGTTTCACCGAATCTGCGCTCCAATAGGTCCGCACATCGGCGAAAATCTGCGCCGTGTTCGTGAGCAGATGGCCGAACAGCATCGAAGCGCCGTTGAGGCAGTCATTTTCCGTCGCAACAATGTACGGCGCGCGGATGCCATTCCAATCAAACGACGTGTTGAGGATGGCTTCGAGAAAATCGCCATTCGGCTGGTAGTCCGTCCATTGGCGCTGGCCTTGAAAGCCGGAGGCGATGGCGTTGTGGCCTTGTGCTTCCTCGCCAAAGCCCAGCTTGGCGAGCTTGGGGTTGCCGACCATCAAATCGCGGGCGATGAGCGCCATCTTCACCGATTTTTCCCATTCGCTGTCGAGCTGCTTGCGGGAGCGTTTGGTTTTGGGCGAGTTATAATCTTTGCCTTCAGGGCAGTTTGCTTTCACCCACGCGAGCGCCTTTTTATATTCTTCCTGGTCGTAGATGCCCTTGTCCATGCGGCGGAGAAATTCCGTCATGTCGATCGTCTCGACGCGCATGCCCAAATAATCTTCGAAGAACGGCTGGTCCACGATGGAGCCGGCGATGCCCATGGAAACGCCACCCATGCCGAGATACGATTTGCCGCGCATCAATGCGACTGCCAGGCCGGCGCGGGCGAAGCGGAGAATTTTTTCCGTCACGTCGTCCGGAATGGATTTATCGCCGCCATCCTGCACATCACGGCCATAGATGCTGAAAGCGGGAATGCCCTTTTGCGTGTGGCCAGCCAGCACCGCCGCGAGATACACCGCGCCGGGACGTTCCGTGCCGTTGAAACCCCAGACCGCTTTCGGGATGCCGGGGTTCATGTCCATCGTCTCGCTGCCGTAGCACCAGCAGGGCGTGACGGTGAGCGAGACGCCGACGTTTTCCTTCGCAAATTTTTCCGCGCACGCCGAGGCTTCCGCCACGCCGCCGATGCACGTGTCGGCGATGACGCATTCCACCGGCTGGCCGTTCGGATAACGCAGGCTGGCGGAGATCAGCTTCGCGGCGGCCTTGGCCATGTCCATGGTCTGCTTTTCCAGCGACTCGCGGACGCCGCCGAGGCGGCCATCGATCGTGGGGCGGATGCCGATCTTGGGCAGGGAACCGTTGAAGACGGAGAGTTTCATGTTTTATTTTAAAATGATGTTTATATCGGATAATGGCCGGAATTGTGATTCACGGCGAACCGGAATTAAAATTCCCGCCCTGCCAAAACGCAAGCCAATCCGCGAGCAACGTTTGTTCTATCGGGGCACTCATCTTAACCGGCAGGGCGACAGCTTGAACGCCCGACATTTTCTTGTTCCCGCGCTAGCCATGAGCAAACCCGTTTGCTAGTTTCATCGCGCGATGAATTTTCTGGCGCGCACCTGGATCGGCGAATGGCTCATTGGGTTGGGCCGTATCGCCATGCTCGCGCGGGATTGCCTCGCATCGATGCTGACGTTCAAGCTCGTCTGGCGCGACCTCTTATACCAACTCTATTACATCGGCCTCAAATCGCAGTCGGTGGTGCTGGTGACCGGCGGATTCACGGGCATGGTGCTGACCGCGCAGACGTATTTCCAGTTTCACAAGATCAAGATGGACACCGCCACGCTGGCGGTCGTGAGCGTTTCGATGTGCGATGAACTCGGCCCGGTGCTGGCCGCCCTGATGGTGGCCGGCCGGGTTGGCGCGGCACTGGCGGCGGAGCTTGGCACCATGCGCGTGACCGAGCAGATCGATGCCCTGCGCACTCTCGCTACGCATCCGGTGGATTACCTGGTGGTGCCGCGCTTGCTGGCCACAACCATCGCGCTGCCGTTGCTGACGGTCGAGTCGATCGCATTGGGCATCGGTGCGGGCTATTGGGTCGGCTCATCCCTGCTAGGCATCGACCCGACGTACCTATGGGACAACATGCTCAAGTACACCGGCAACATTGATTTATTTTTCGGACTGACGAAGGCGTTTGTGTACGGCGGCATCATCGCGTTGGTGGGCTGTTACAAGGGACTGACGTGCAGCATGGGCGCGGAGGGCGTGGGCCGGGCGACCACGGAAGCGGTGGTGTATTCTTCCATCGCCATCCTGATCACCAACTTTTTCCTGACGCTGGTGCTGCAGCGCATCGCGGTGATGATGTTATGATCGAGGTGCGCGCATTAAAAAAGAAGTTCGGGCCGCAGGCGATCCTCGCCGGCGTGGATTTTTGCATCGAGACCGGCGAATCGGCGGCGATCATCGGGCGCAGCGGCGGCGGCAAGAGCGTCCTGCTCAAGCACATGATCGGCCTGCTCAAGCCGGACGAGGGCGAGGTCATCGTGGATGGCGAGAACATCACGCGCATGAACGAGCGCCAGTTGTTGCACGTCCGCGAGAAGTTCGGCATGGTTTTTCAGGGCGCGGCGTTATTCGATTCGATGACGGTGGCCGAGAACGTGGCGTTTCCCTTGCGCCGCAAGCGCAATTGCACCAGCGGCGAACTGGAGAAGCGCGTCAGCGCCGCGCTGGACATGGTGGATTTGCCGGGCACGCAGAAAAAAAAGCCGGCCGAGCTGTCCGGCGGCATGCGCAAGCGCGTGGGCCTGGCGCGGGCGATCATCTATGAGCCCCAGATCGTATTGTACGATGAGCCAACCACCGGCCTGGATCCGATCATGTCCGACAGCATCGACCAGCTCATCATCCGTGTGCGTGACCAGTTGAAAGTGACGAGCGTGGTGGTGACGCACGACATGCGCAGCGCCCGGCGGGTGGGCGAACATGTTTTCTTGTTGCACCAGAAAAAAATCTACGCCCATGGCACCGCTGACGAGATCTTCAGCTCGCAGGATGCCGTGGTGCGGCAATTCATTGACGGCGTGGCGGACCTGAAGGAAACTCATTTTTGACCATGGAAAAGACGCGTTTAGAAATCAAAGTCGGGCTGTTCGTGGCCGTCTGTCTCGTGTTGCTGGCGGCCATGATGGTGCAGTTCAACAAGGGCGCGAGCATCTTGAACGACACCTACATCATCAGGCTCCACACCGCCAACGTGGGCGGCCTTAAAAAAGAGGCCGACGTCCTGCTGGCGGGCTACAAGGTCGGCAACGTCAAGGACATCCAGCTGGCGGATGACACCCGGAGCGTCACGGTGTACCTGAAGATCTACAAAAAATTCAAAATCTGGCACGATGCCCGTTTCGTCATCGAACAGGCAGGGTTTCTTGGGGATCAATACGTTTCCGTTCTCCCCACCAAAAACGAGCCGCCGGAATTTGCCAACAACGCGGACGTGGATTGCCAGGAGCCGTTTGATTTGCAGGAAGTCGCGCGCGGGGCGGCCGGTTTCATCAAACGCATGGATGAGACGGCTCAAAAGCTCGACGCCTCGGTTACCGATCTGCGTGCACAAGTCTTGAATGCGGAGACGCTATCCAGTTTTGGCGTGGCACTCACCAATATGCGGACCTTCACCGTGCAAGCGATGGGCGCGGTGGACCAGATCAACACGCTGCTGGCCACCAACGGTGCCCAGGTGAGCGTGGCGGTGAGCAATTTGGTTTATTTTTCCAGCCAGTTGAACGGATTGGGTGATTCGGCCAAGGACATCCTCGCCACCAACGGCGTGAATATCGCGACGGCGACGAAGAACATTGATGACATGACCGCCACGTGGAAGCAGATCTCAACGGATGTCCAGTCCGGCAAAGGCCTTGCCGGCACCGTGCTGCAAAATGAAGAACTGGCGGCCAACGTGCAAAACATCGCCGCCAATCTTTCAATCACAACGAGTAACTTGAATCGCGCGGGGCTATGGGGCATCTTGTGGTCACACAAACCACCGGCCACCAATGCCATCCCGGGAACAACGCGCAAATAAATGACTCCACTTTGGTCCATCCGAATCCTTTTTCTCTTTCTCTGCACCGTGGGCGGCTACGCGCTCAGCCAGGCGCAAGAATATGTCAGCCAGTCCCACGCCGGACTGTGGGGCGTGCTGGTCGGTTTCGGTTTCGGCGGGCTGCTCATCGCCGTGGACGAAATGCTGAAAGGTTTTTCGCTGCGCGCCTTTTCCGCCACGACTTTCGGATTGTTTCTCGGCTGGCTGGTGGCCTTGCTGGTGGATCATTCCGGGCTGTTTGGTGATGGTGAAGGCAACACGCGCGAACTCATCCGCATCGCCCTGTTCCTCAGTTTTGGTTACATCGGCATGGTGCTGGCCATGCGCAGCAACAAGGAAGATTTTTCGCTCATCATCCCGTATGTGCGCTTCTCCCCGCAAAACAAGCCGGACAACCTGCTGTTGCTGGATACCAGTGTCATCATCGACGGGCGCATCTCCGACCTGATCGAGGCGAAATTGGTCGAGGGCTTGATCGTGGTGCCCCGGTTTGTTTTGTTGGAGTTGCAGCAGATCGCCGATTCAGCCGAGGAGATCAAGCGGGCGCGCGGCCGGCGCGGCTTCGAGATGTTGAACCGCCTCCAGCATAATACGCGGCTGGAAGTGCGCATCCATGACGGTGATTTTCCGGAAGAAAAAGGCGTGGACGCCAAGCTGGTGCGCCTCGCGCGCAACCTGAACGCCAAGCTCTTCACCAACGACACGAACCTGGCCAAGGTCGCCGGATTGCAAAGCGTCGAGTGCGTCAATCTCCATGAGATTTCGCACCTGATGAAGGCGGCGATGATTCCCGGCGAAGTGGTACATATCAAGATCGTGCGCGAAGGCCGCGACAAGGGGCAGGGGATCGGTTATCTGCCGGACGGCACGATGGTCATCGTCAACAACGGCCAGCCGCACATCGGCCAGCAAGTCGAGGCGCAGGTCCAGAGCACCGTGCAGACCGGCGCGGGTGTGCTGGTGTTCGCCGAGACCCGCAACGGAACGGCCAAATGAATCTCATCACCATCGTCACCCATTTCAACCTCGGCGAGGCGGAACTGGTGCGTTCACGTCTTGAAGCTGCCGGCTTTCATCCGTTCATCGCCAATGAAATGGCCGCCGGCTGGCTGGGGGGCAATTCCACGGCCACCTTGCTGCGGGTGCAGGTGCCGGAGAATGAATCCGGGGAGGCCAAGATATTTTTAGACACGCCCGTCGAATGAATTTTTCCCGCCAACTCCGGCAGCTTAAAAAAAATCTTCCCGGCGAAATTTATCTCCAGCCCGCCACGCTCGCAAAATATGCGGGCGATAAATGGTTTGCCGTTCACCAGCCGGATGCCGTCGCCCTGCCGCGCTCCGCGAAATCGGTCTCCAAAATTTTACGGTTTGCGAACAAACACAGGATTCCGGTGACGCCGCGCGGGGCCGGGCATGGTTATGTGGGCGGTTGCGTGCCGATGCATGGGGGCATCGCGCTATCCACCGAGCGCATGGGGAAGATTCTGGAAATCAACGCGAAAGACTTTGTGGCCATCGTCCAGCCGGCCGTGAACACGGCGGAATTTCAGGCGACGGTGGAAAAGCAAAAATTATTCTATCCGCCCGACCCGGCGAGCCGCGCAAATAATTCGCTTGGCGGGAACATCGCCACCAATGCGGGCGGTCCCCGTTGCCTGAAATACGGCGTCACGCGTGATTACGTGCTCGGCCTCGAAGTGGTGCTGACCAACGGCGATATCGTGAAACTCGGCGGCCGCACGCATAAAAACAAAACGGGCTTTGATCTGCACCGGTTGTTTGTCGGCTCGGAAGGCTTGCTGGGCGTCATCACCGGGGCGACGTTGAAATTAATACCGCTCCCGCCATTCCGTGCGAATCTGGCGGTTGGATTTGGTTCGATGAGCGCGGCGGTGCGCGCGTTGCAGTCCATTTTTGCCGCCGGTTTTCTGCCCTGCGCGGCGGAACTGGCGGATGAGTTTACCCTCGCCGCCGCCGCGAAGCGGACCAAGAGCCCGCGGTTGCTGGATTGCAAGGCACACCTGATCGTGGAACTGGACGGCCAGGAAAATTCTGTACGCCCGGAACTCGCCGCCGTGGAAAAGATCGTGCGGAAACAGAAACCGCTCTTTGTGGATCGCGGTTTTGGCACGGAACAGTGCGAGGCCGTCTGGCAGATCCGCCGGGAATTTTCCTACGCGCTGCGCGACACGGGTTTGACCAAGCTCAACGAGGACATCGTGGTGCCGCGCGGCAAGCTGGAATTGCTGTTCAAATTCGCCGCGCAGTTGCAAAAGAAACACGGCCTGCAGCTTGCCTGCTTCGGTCACGCGGGCGATGGTAACATCCACACGAACGTCATGGTGGACTACACGCAGCCCGGCGCGAAAGCGCGGTCGGAGAAATGCCTGGATGATCTGTTCCGCTGGGTGATCGCCAACGGCGGCAGCATCACAGGCGAGCACGGCATCGGGCTGGCAAAAAAACGCTGGTGGCCCCGGGCGGTTTCGGCTGAATCCCAAGCGCTGCATCGGGTTGTGAAAGCGGCGCTCGATCCTCATGGGATATTGAATCCCGGGAAGTTTGTTTGAACTGATCTGGTCAGACGGGTATCTG
>DASZCA010000251.1:0-3854 GCA_035943555.1 Verrucomicrobiia bacterium | reverse complement strand
CAGCGACAGCCGCAACAATATATTTTTTCAGACTCATGATCATTTGCCCGGCATTTTAAGCCACCCAACCGCTCTTCAAACCGTAAGCGGCATCATTCCAGGCAAGTTCCTGTTTGAACTGGCGCAGCTTGGTATCCGCATCGATCACCACGACTTCCAAACCGGCGATGGCGCCGAAGTCTTCGAGCATCTCCGTGGTGACGGCCTGGCTGAAACCGGTGTGATGCGCTCCGCCGGCATAGATCCACGCGGCACACGCATCCTCAAAACTCGGGCGGCACTTCCACATCGCCTGCGCTACCGGCAACCTGGGCATCGCGTGATCGGGCGTGACACAATCCACTTCGTTAATGAGCAAACGGAAACGGTTGCCAAAATCCATCAGCGACGCATTCACGGCCGCACCGGGCGGCGTGTTGAAAACGAGACGTGCCGGATCAGCCTTACCACCGATGCCGAGCGGATGCACCTGCAAGGAAACTTTTCCATCCGCGATGCTTGGACAGATCTCCAACATGTGCGCGCCGAGAACCAGCTTATTTCCGGGCTGCAAATGATAGGTGTAATCTTCCATGAACGACGTGCCGCCCTCGAGGCCGCTGGCCATTACTTTCATGGCGCGGACGAGCGCGGAAGTTTTCCAATCGCCTTCGCCACCGAAGCCAAAACCCGCCGCCATCATGCGCTGTGAACCGACACCCGGCAGTTGCGCAAGGCCGTGCAAATCTTCAAACGTATCGGTGTAGCCTTTGAAGCCACCGGCCGCCAGGAATTCCAAGATGCCCAGCTCGATGCGTGCCGCTTCCCGGATGGATTTATGGCGTTTGCCGCCTTTTTTCAGGTCGGCCGTCATTTCATAAACCGTCTCGTATGATTTGCAGAGAGCATCGACTTCTTTTTCGGAGACTGCATTCACCACTTTGACGAGGTCACCGACGCCGTGAGTGTTCACGGAGAAACCAAATTTCAATTGCGCAGAAACCTTGTCACCTTCCGTCACGGCCACTTCGCGCATGTTGTCGCCGAAGCGGACGAATTTTGCGCCCTGCCAGTCGGCCCACGCGGCGGCGGCACGCGCCCACGCGCCGATCTTTTCCTGCGTAGCCGCTTCCTGCCAGAAACCCACGACCACTTTGCGGTTCAACCGCATCCGGCTCATGATGAAGCCGTGCTCACGATCGCCGTGCGCGGCCTGGTTCATGTTCATGAAATCCATGTCGATGGAAGCCCACGGCAGATCGCGATTATATTGCGTGTGCAGATGGCAGATGGGCTTGCGCAATTGCTTAAGCCCGTTGATCCACATCTTGGACGGCGAAAAGGTATGGCACCACGTCACGAGGCCGATACACTTCGCGGCATTGTTCGCCTGCTGGCACAATTCCGTGATGGCATCCGGCGACACCATCACCGGCTTGAAGACGACTTTCACGGGAATCGCCGAGGCCGCATTGAGCGTCTTGGCGATCTCCTGCGAATGCTTCGCGACGGCCTTCAACGTTTCCGGCCCATACAAATGCTGGCTGCCCGTGACAAACCAGACTTCAAATTGCTTGAGATTAATTTTCATGGGGAAAATATCGTGCAAAACTCAGATGAACTCGTTGATGAGGTTTTCGAGGAATTCCTGGCGGCCGCTGGTGTTCGGGGAGGTCTCACCCTTTTTCAGGATGTACGCATTGATCTCGTTCAGCGTGGCCTTGCCCGCTTCAATCTTCGCCCCGATGCCGCTGTCCCACGACGCATAACGCTGCTTCACAAAATCATCGAGCCGTCCGTCTTTGTTGATGGCCACCGCGATCTTCAAGCCCCGCGCAAACGCATCCATGCCCCCAATATGCGCATGGAACAGGTCCACCGGCTCAAAACTCTCCCGGCGCACCTTCGCATCAAAGTTCACCCCGCCCGTCTTCAAGCCACCATGCTTCAAGATCGATAGCATCGTGTACGTCGTCAGGTAGATGTTCGTCGGGAACTGGTCCGTATCCCAACCCAGCAACTCATCCCCCGTGTTCGCATCGATGGAACCCAAGGCGTTCGCCGCCCCCGCCACTTCCAACTCATGCTGCATCGTATGTCCCGCCAAGGTCGCGTGGTTCGTCTCGATGTTCAGTTTGAAATACGGCAGCAAATCATGCTCCCGCAGAAAGTTCAGGCACGCCGCCGCGTCCGAATCATACTGGTGCTTCGTCGGCTCTTTCGGCTTCGGCTCAATGTAAAACTGACCCTTGAAACCAATGGCCCGCTTGTGCTTCACCGCCAGATGCAGGAAGGCCGCCAGATGCGCCTGCTCCCGCTTCATGTCCGTGTTCAACAACGTCATGTAGCCTTCGCGTCCACCCCAGAACGTGTACCCTTCCCCGCCCAGTTCATGCGTCACTTCCAGCGCCTTCTTCACCTGCGCCGCCGCAAAGGCAAACACATCCGCATTACAGCTCGTGCTCGCCCCATGCACAAATCTTGGATCGGAGAACAGGTTCGCCGTACCCCACAGCAGCTTGATGCCGGTGCGATCCTGCTCCTGCTTCAACACCTTCGCCACGGCATCGAAGTTCTTGTTGGATTCCGTCAGGGTTTTGCCTTCCGGCGCCACGTCACGGTCATGCCAGGCATAATATGGTGCGCCGAGCTTCTCGATAAACTCAAAAGCCACCCGGGCCCGGTTCTGCGCGTTCTTGACGGAGTTGCTGCCGTCATCCCACGGGCGTTGCATCGTTCCCGCGCCGAACGGGTCGCTCCCCGTCCCGCGGAACGTGTGCCAGTACACCACCGCGAACCGCAGATGCTCCCGCATCGTCCTGCCCGCAATGATCTCCTCGGCGTTATAATGCTTGAACGACAACGGATTCTTCGACGTCGGCCCTTCGTAGGCGATGCGCGAGATGGTGGGGAAGGCGGATTTCATTTTTTAATACAATTACGATGTTTAGTTTTGAAGGTTCAGCGCGGTATTTTTGCCACGCGAAATTTTTAGATCCGTTTCGTCAGCGGTCTCCGGCACTACGAGCCGGTCGATACCGATGGCGACCAGGCCAGCCGCACGGCTGCGCGGAACACCGACGCACTCGACACTGCCAAAGCGCGCCCACATGGCGCCGTTTTGGACAGACCGCGAAAGATACGCGAGCACGGCGGGCGGCAATTCAGCCAGACTGCCGGTGATGATGACGTGGCGCAGGCCCAGCACATTTAACGCGGCGCAGATCGCCACCGCCGCCGCGTCCAATGACTGCATCAACCACGGCTCGAGATTATTTTCGGCGATATGCCCGCTCAACGCGGCCCAGTTCCTTTTCAACTTCGGATGGGCGGCGGAAAAACTTTCGATCAACCCGCGGTTGGAAACCAAAGTCTCGACGCAACCTGTCGCGCCACAGCCGCAACGGCGATGGTTGCCCAGCACGGGCGTGTGGCCGAGCTCACCGCTGATCGGCAGCGGGCTGGCGAACGGTTTGCCACCCACGATGGCCGCACCGCCAACGCCCTCGCCAAAATCCACCAAGAGAAAGTTTTCATCGCCGGGATTGTTAAAATGATGACCGAGCGCCACGGCGCGCTCTTCCTGCACCACCAGCACCGGAATATTCCAGACGCGACGGACCGCAGCCGTCAAATCAGGGCCTTCGCTCCAATGAATATTAGGTGAAAATAAAATCTTGTTGGCCGCCTCATCCACGATGCCCGGAACGCTCAGCAACACACCGAGAAACTTTTTTGATTGCAGCTTTTTGGCAGTTTCGCGCAACGACGCCTCCCATTGCGTAATGGGCCGGGTTTTTGAGGCCGGATTGCGGAATGAGTATTGCCAGCGGCCCTCATCCGCATCGCCCAACGGGAGTTCCGCCAGCATGGTG
>DASZCA010000250.1:0-40964 GCA_035943555.1 Verrucomicrobiia bacterium | reverse complement strand
TCATTTTCACCTTGTCGCCGATCTTCATCTGGGCGACGCCGAGGTCCCAGCCCTGAATGACTTCGCCCGCGCCGAGCGTGAAATTAAAGGGTTCGTTGCGATCGACGGAGCTGTCGAACTTTTTACCGTCCATGAAGGTGCCGGTGTAGTGGACGCTGACGGTGTCGCCTTTTTTGGGAGCCGCGCCGTTGCCGGTCACGAGCTTTTCAATCTTCAATTCAAGTTGTGCCATGGGGAAATTTTGCCAGCCGGGGCGGGCGCGTCAATAAAAGGTTTGGCCGCCCGGGCTGGTGAGGTTGGAAAATCAGCGGGACAATATTTGGCGGGCACGGTAGGTTTGAAACTGTCATGCGCTTCATCCGGATACATCACGCGGCGATCATCGCCGGGAACTATGAACGGTCAAAACAGTTTTACGCAGAGACGCTGGGGTTGCGGGTGATCGCGGAGACGTATCGTGCGGCGCGGAATTCTTACAAGCTGGACCTGGCGCTGCCGGATGGCGGGCAGATCGAACTGTTTTCGTTCCCGGGCGCGCCGGCGCGGCCTTCGTGGCCGGAAGCGCAGGGGTTGCGGCATCTGGCGTTCGCGGTGGCGGATGTCGCGGAATGCGTGCGCGAACTGGAGTCGAAGGGCGTGGTGGTGGAAGCGGTGCGCGTGGATGAACTGACGGGGAAACGGTTCACGTTCTTTGCGGATCCGGACGGCTTGCCGTTGGAACTGTATGAGGTTTAGCCAATGACGAAAACCGAATGACGAATGGGGGCTGGCGTAATGGTGTTGAGTTTTCGCGGGCAATAAAAAAGCCCGCGCTTTTGGGCGCGGGCTTGAGAGGGTGGTTCAGATCAAACTTTGCCGAAGGCTTCTTCGATGACCTGTTTGAAATTGTTTTCGCCGGGTTTGACGATGCCGAATTCGCGCTTGGCGTTATCGGCGGAATCGCTGGCGTGCGCGGCGTTGACCATGATGGTCGAACCGAATTCGCGGCGGATGGATCCCGGAGGCGCCTTGGAGGGGTCCGTGGGCCCGAGGACGTCGCGGATCTTGTTCACGGCGCCGACGCCTTCGTACACAAGGGCGATGCACTTCTGCGTGCCGGGCTTGGCCCAGTCGGCTTCCGGAATATCACCGGGCGCATTGCCGGACATGAAGCGTACGATGTTATCGAACTGCGAATCGCCCTGGACTGGTCCGAGGATTTCGCCAAGAGCTTTTTGATCGGCATCAGAGAGTTTGAAGCCGAATTCTTTTTCAAGGATGTCCTTCGCCTTGGCGCTGACGCCGTCTTTCAGCTTGGCGCGAAGGAATTCGCGGACGGGTCCGTAGAATTCCATGGCCTGCGCGGTGCTCATGGGCAACACGCGGGCACCGACGATGAACAGGCCGGTGCGCGAGAAGAAATCGATCACGTTGCCGGGACGGCCGGTCGGGAACTTGAAGTTATCCGGCTTGATGAGCACCAAGGTGCGTTCGCCGGCCTCGTTGGGCGTGTAGGGAACGACGTTGTCGAGGATGCCGCCGTCCGTGTCGGAATAGCGGGCCCAGAGCTTCAATTTGCGTTCCGCTTCCTCGGCGTTCGGGGCGGCGAGCACAGCGGGTTCGAAATAGCGGACATTGCCGTTGTCATCCGTGATGAGATCGCTGTACGTATCGCGGATCGTTTCGCCACCGCGACGGTTGGGGCTGAGATTGCCGACGACGGAACGGACTTTGCGCACGGCTTCGTCACCCTTGAACAGCAGCATCATCACGCGACGACGCAGGCCGGTCTTGGGATCGGGCGCGAGGCTTTCGAGGACGTATTGCTGGAGGAGTTCCTGGACCTTGCGATCCTGGCTGTCATGGGCAGAAATGATGGTCTGGGCGTATTCCTTCACCAGTTCGCTGCTGGGAGCGAACATGCGGATGCCGACGAGGTCGAGCCCGGTGCGGGTGATGAGGCGGCTCAAAATGCCGCCGGTGCGGGATTTATAAAGCGAGTACGGGGTGATGATGACGTAAGCGAGCTGTTGCGACATATTAAATTGGAATCAGGCGGACGGGGTCGGGTTGGGGGTGGCCGGAGCCGGGGCAGCGGCGGGCGCGGCGGCCGCCGTGGCCGACTTGCCCAAGATCTTGAACATGACGGTACCGCATGTGGGGCATTTGCCCTTGATGGCTTTGCGGCCGTTTTTCATGGTTTCTTCGACGCCATCGGAGATGGGCTTTTTGGCCTTGCACTTGACGCAGTATCCTTCAGACATAAAGAGTATACCGTCAACGCTTCATGCGCCAAACGGTGCAAGCAGGCTAGCGGTAAAGGGAGGCAAGGTCAAATTTAAACGGGAAGAATAGGGAATCACTGATTAATAGTGGGTTGAAGGATAATGAGTTATGCAAAATGCACGGCGGGAAGGGGCGCTCGTGATGGAGAAGCAAGGAACCCAAAGCCAAAAGACAGAATTTACAGAATGAATAGAATTTTAGGGGGAACGTGCTGCTAACATAGGAATGTCCCAGTGAATTCAACCGAGCATGGGGCGCGCTCAGCTTCGGCAACCTTGGGCTGGTCTCGGTCATCGAGTTGAGGTATTCACTTATCACTCATCCGGAAATTTCGGAGATCTCACGTCGGTGCCGCCGAGTGTTTTTAAGCGGCAAGCGGTCAAAACCTATGTTTTTGGCATCGAGGGCCTACATGTTAGCCGGGGAGACTTGTTGTCGGAAGTTGGGCGTGAAATTAATAATTCGCAGCATGGTTGGACGTACTGAAGTGAACTTATTATGAAAATATGCTTTGCGGTCATGCTTAGTGTGATTTGCTTTTGGGCAAAAGCTGAAACTTTGGTTTTGTTTTATGGAGGCGCAGCAGATCGGAACTATGTTTTATCATGGGATCATGAAGTCGAAACAAACAAGGTTTGCCATGAGATGATTTTGGCTGACGCGATAAGCGTAAAGGCGACGAATTATGGTTCTGAAATGACATTTTCAAACGCGGTCATTTTCAAAAGCATTCTGCAGGAGAGCAGGACGGGCAGTAAAAAAAACTGAAAACGTGGAAGAACAATTTTCAGTGAAGGTCGGCCAAATCCAAATCGGTTTTCCACCACAGACAAAATTGTTATTTAAAAAACGTCTTTTTTTGCTGAAAGACGTGAAGGATGAGGAAATTGCGCTTCCGTTAAAACCATAGCGCGTGAATCTGATTCTGACCGGCATGTCAAAAAGGCGTTGGAAGATGGCAAAGGGTAAGCAGCATTAAACTTTCCTCCAGTGAGCCATTCTTGCTAAATATTAAAACAAATGGAAAAAGGAAGGGCATTGCTTTTTGAAGACAATATAATTTCAATGCGCACGGCTGTCGTGGGAGATGATGGCGGTGTTGTTCATTTACGACTTTTACCGGCGTGGTCTAGTTCTTCAATTCCGGGAGTCAAGCCTCGACCTCTTAATGTTATGGAGGATGGGACAAATTTGTATCGTCATCTGCTAACTCCTGGTGAAGAACAAAAATTGATGTCACGGTTTGCGCCGGTAGAACAAGCGTTGAAACCGATGGCATTTAAATCACCTCCGGTATTTGAGCTGGTTTGGGCGGATTCGGGAAACGGTTTGGTGCTTTATCTCAATCAAGAACCGTGGGCATTTATCGACGAAAATACTCATAAAGCCTACAGCAAGGGCGTCCTTAAGCCGGCTGGTGGAAATCCGTGGGATCAGAAATTATATGAGCAACTTTTCGGTGCAACATGAGAGAAGTTGGCGGCGCGGATGGATCCACTAGTTGGATGGGAACTTCAAGGTGACGGGGCAAAATCTGCTTGTTTATGAAAAGGTCGCGTCTGAGAGCTTTATTCATTTCTTGACAAAAACTAACTAATTTAGTATTTTAAACAATAGATATGGTTAAAATCTAAATAAATAATTTTTTAGATGGAGGCAAGGAGCGGGACGATATGAACCCCGCTGGCACGCCTTCCTGGGGAAACTGCAATTTAAAATCCAAGAAAAAGCCCATGAAAATAGGAAAATTAAGCCAAATTAAACCAGATAAAGCCTCAATGATTTACGATTCTGGATTTTCGATTAACGAGTCACTGGTGCGGCCTGAGGTTGTGGAGTATTTGAATCATTTCGTGCGTGCGAAAGCGTCCGCCTTCGCTTCGCTATGGCGCGACAGGGCGGTAAACCGCACGCACTTCAAACGCTTCGCGCGGTATATTAATCGAGTGGCAGTCGCGAAGCTTTTGGAGTGCGGTTGCTTTAGCACCGCTTTTGGGGAGGCGTGCCGCAAAGGTGGCTTGAAATACCTGCAAATCCAAGCGAATCCAAGTAAATCCAACCTGAGCATTCACGATTTACGAATGACGATTTACGAGTCATGGTTTGCAGGCGGCGATTGCGGGTGGTTTGGGAATGGTGGTTGCAGGCGAAAGCGTCCGCCTTCACCAAAGGGCTGCGGCGCGACAGGGCGTCGCGGCTGCTGCCTTGCCGTCGCAGTCCAAGACGTCGTTGGGTTGGCGAGGGGGCCAATCCAATCGGGCATTTACCGGTGTGCAGGCGAAAGTTGCGGGGGCAGACAGTTCCCGCTCGGGGGCAACACGCGGGCGGGCCGCCCGCGCTCCGTTGGGTTGCGTTGCAACTGGTTGGCTTGGAGCCATATGGGTTTTTCCGTGGAAGAAAAATTGACCAGGGAAACACTGTGAAATACCACGATTTCCCAACTGAAATTTTTGGGGGTGGGGGCGGGGTGAAAATATTTTATACAAATCCGCCATCCATGGTGTCTATGGAGTGAAAGTAACTGTGAATCAGAACCTAAATCCACATTGGTGCGAGGCGATCTACGACGCGAAGGCGGCGGAATTGGTGCTGTACGGCCGGGCATTGGGGCTGGCGCATGGTGAGGCGGAAGACGTTTTGCAGGAGACGTTTATGGCGTTGATGCAGATGCCTTTTGCGCCGCAGAAGCCGGAGCATTATTGCGTGCGCAGTTTCCGGAACCGGGCGTTGAACTATCGCCGCTCGATGTGGCGGCGGTTGACGCGGGAATGGGAATCGTTGCGATGGTTCGAGAAGCTGCCGGATGAATCGCCGGAGGAGCGCGCGGCGATGAAGGTCTTGGAGGAACTGCCGGTGGACCAGCGCGAGGTGATCGTGCTGAAAGTATGGCACGGCTGCACGTTCGAGGAGATCGGCGGGTTGCTGGACATCTCGCCGAACACGGCGGCGGGGCGTTACCGTTATGGTTTGCAGAAGATGAAATTGAAACTGGAAGGAGTCGCATATGAAAGAGATGAACGAGAATCAATTGCGTGGCTGGCGACCGCGCCGGCCGTCGGCCGGGCTTAAAGCGCGCATTTTTAGCGGGCAGGGGACGGCCATGTCGCCGGCCTTGCCGGCGACGCGGTGGAACTGGCATCCGTTCGCCCCGGCGATGGCTTGCATGTTTTTTGCGGTGATGGTGTTCCACTTCAACGGGGGCGGATCGTGGCGGGACAGCCGGCCGGCGTTGTACGCGGATTTTTCCTCGGGCAGCAACACGGTGACGTTCAGCGACCGCGCGCAGGAGGTGGAGAACCACTTGGCGGGCGTCACTTTTGATTGGACAAACGGCAGTGTTTTAAAGTCTAGTATGCGTTCGCATTTCGGCTTCGGGCCGTCAACAAATTTGAGTAACTGAATTTTTGCACATGGAAAATCTGAAGAAAAATGCCGCCAAGGCAGAGAACAATAAAGTTGTCACCGGTAAACCCAAGGAAGTCGTCAAACCCGCTGAAGTCGCCCCTCCGATCAAAGTCCCGCCGATGTTCCGTCCGAACGACTGGTTGGCTTTGCTGATCGCGTTCGGCGCGGTCTGGGCGGTGTACCTCTGGACGCTGGCGCCGGAACTGACGCTGGAAGATTCCGGCGAGCTGTGCACGGCTTCTTATTATGCGGGCATCCCGCATCCGCCGGGCTATCCGTTCTGGTCGATCTATAGCTGGATCTGGACGGTGATCGTGCCGTTCGGCAACGTCGCCTGGCGGGTGGAAGTGGGCCAGTCGTTCGCCTCGGCCATGGGCTGCGGTTTGCTGGCGCTGATGGTTTCGCGCGGCGGCAGCATGATGATTGAAGGCATCGAAGATCTGAAAGGCCTGGAGCGCCGCTGGGAGAATCTCATCTGCCTCGTGTCCGGCGTGGTGCTCGGCGTGCTGTTCGGTCTGGGCGGTTACATGTGGAAAGAATCGGTGGTGATCAACCGCATCTCGATCTTCGGGGTGCCGTGGTTGCTGGCCATGATCGCGCTGCTGATGCGCTGGATGTATGCGCCGCATCAGCGCCGTTATCTGTATGCGGCGATGCTCGTGTTCGGCTGGCTGGTGACGATCCATCAAAGCTTGCTTCTCGGCGCCTTCGGCGTGGAAATCTTGATCGCCATGGTGCTGCCCCGGATGGGCCGCGACATGTTCACGGTGAACACCATCCTCTATCTGCTCGTCCTGTTCTATAAGAACAAGCACACGGTGCCGGCGCTGGAAGCCATGACGATGACGGAGCAGATCATCTTCAACACGGTGGGATTGTTTTCGATGGCCGGTGCGGTCTGGCTCTTCATCAAGACGAACAAGCTGTTCACGGAATGGCTTTCGGTGCTGGTCATCATCCCGCTGGTATGCGCTTTCGGTGTGTCCGTTTACCTTTACTCGGCAGTTTCCTGCATGTCTACGCCGCCGATGCAGTGGGGCTATCCGCGCACGGTGGAAGGCTTCTTCCACATGCTGAGCCGCGGCCAGTACGGCACGGGTGAGGCCGTGAGCCCGTTTTCGGATCCTTCACGTTTTCTTTTTCAGATGTGGTATCTGGCGGAAGGTTTGTCAGAATCCTTTAGCTGGGTGTACATGTTCATCGGCCTGCTGCCGTTCCTGTTCCTGGGCAAGATGCAGAAGCGCGAGCGCGGCTGGCTGATCGGTCTGACTTCGATCTATCTGCTGCTCTCCGTGCAATTGGTGATCGTCTTGAGCGTCTCGGCCGACCGTTCGACGTCGGACTTGAACAAGGTGTTCTTCACGGCGTCGCACGGGGTATTCGCGATCATGATCGGTTATGGCATGGTGTTGCTGGCGGCGTATATCGCGACGCATTATGAGAAATTTCGCAAGGTCGGACTCATCGGCGGCGGCGTGGCTTTCATCCTGGCGATGTACTGCCTGATCGAAGCCATCGCGAAGCTGTATTTTGGCAAGGCGGGCCAACTGGGGATTTCCTGGCTGCCATTTGCGAAATCGGATTTTTGGGATTACCTGGCGCTCGGGCCCAAGGGCCAGTTCGGCCTGACGGACATCCCGCATTGGATCCTGGCGGCCTTCGCGAAGGATCAATACGGTCTGCCGGTGTTCGCCAACCTGATCTTGGTGGCGATGCCGATCATCTTCATCGCGGCGCTGTTGACTTACCGCAAGCGCGGCCCGGTGTTCATCGTGCTGGTGCTGTTCTGCTTCGCGCCGGTCTGGTCCGGCATGTCTCACTGGTACAAGAGCGAGCAGCGCAATCACTGGTTCGGCTACTGGTTCGGGCATGACATGTTCACGCCGCCGTTCGCGGACGGCACGGGCAAGCTTAGCTACGATAACGTCAAACGCGCGGAACTGCTCAAAAATCCGGCGAACGCGAAACTCATCTATCCCGAAATGACCCGGGACGCGATCCTGTACGGCGGCACCGACCCGGGCCGTTTCTGCCCGACGTACATCATCTTCTGCGAAAGCTTCATTCCACACCGTTGCCAGCCTGAGCAGGACCAAAAATTTGACCGTCGCGATGTCTACATCATCACGCAAAACGCACTGGCGGACGGCACCTATCTGGATTACTTGCGTTCGCAGTACAACCGTTCCAAGCAGGTTGACCCGCCGTTCTTCAGCCGCCTGTTCAAATATGCCTGTGCGGTGGGCGGTCTGACCGCGCCGGATGTCATCGTCAAAGACGGCATTGATACGGGCAATGGTGATTCCGGCAGCGCCCTGATCGAAGGCGTCTCCAAGCTGCTGTATAACACGCTGGACCGTCCGTTCCTCGCCCTGGGGGCGCATGTCGAGGCGCGCCGCCGGGCGGAAGGCGTCTATCCGCCGAACGAAATCTACATCCCGACACCGGAAGATTCGCAGGCGTGTTTCTCGGAATACGCGCGGCAGAAATCGCTCAACAGCCAGGATGGCAAGATCCAGATTTCCGGCCAGGTGGATGTGATGAACATCAACGGCCTGTTGTGCAAGGTCATCTTTGACAACTGCCCGACGAACGAATTCTTCATCGAAGAAAGCTTCCCGCTGGACTGGATGTATCCGTATGAGACGCCCTTCGGCGTGATCATGAAGATCAACCGGACCACGGTGCCGGAATTGACGCAGGACATGATGGACCTGGACCATAAATTCTGGACGGATTTCTCACCGCGCCTGTGCGGCAATTTCATCACGTACGACACCTCGGTGGAACAGATCGCGAAATTCGTGGACCAGACGTACGTGCATAACAATTACAAGGGTTTCACCGGTTCGCGTGCGTTTGTGCGTGATGACGATGCGCAGAAGGCGTTCTCGAAGCTGCGCAGTTCGCAGGCGGGGATGTATGCGTGGCGCGCCGATCCGCGGACGTGCCCGCCGGAATACCGCCAGAAAACCGCGGCCTCGCAGGCGGCGCTGATCCGGGAGACGGACTTTGCGTTCAAGCAGGCGTTCGCGTTCTGCCCGTACAGCCCGGAGGCCGTGTTCCGCTACATCAACTTCCTGCTCACGCAGGGCCGGTTTGACGATGCGATCCTGATCTGCGAAACCTGCCAGAAACTGGATCCGTTCAACGGCCAGGTGGCGGGAACGATCGAACAGTTGAAATCCTTCCGCAATCAAAACTCCCAGCGCACCCAGGCGGTCGGCCAGCTCGACCAGATGGAAAACACCGCGCGCACAAGCCCGGACAATGTGACCAACCTGGTGACGTTGGGCGGGACCCTGATGCAATTGGGGCAGACGAACCGCGCAGTCGAGCTGTTTAACCAGGCGCTCGACAGCAAGAACCTCAAGTATCAGGATGCCTCGGCGATCGCGCAATATTTTGGCCAACTGGCGAACATCGGCGGTTTCGAGAAGGCGTTGCGGAGACTGGTGGTGTTGGCGCCGGATGTGCCGGAACATCGGTATAACCTGGCCGCCGTGGAGTCCATCACCGGCCATACCACGGAGGCGATCGCCGACATCAAACTGGCGTTAGACTTGAACAAAAAACGGCTCGCGGCCAATCCGGCGGCGGCCGACATCATGAACGTCATCCGGAACGACCCGAACATCAACAACCTGCGCGGGCTGCCGGAATTTCAAAAATTGGTGCCGGCCCAGTGAGGCGCCGGCCGAAATTATTCGAATACCACATTTCGCCGCCCGCATTGCCCGTTGCCGGGAATGCGGGCATCTGCTATTGTACCCGCCTGAATGTTTGGACGTAAACAGTCTATGAGCAAAGACAAGACCGAGACCCCCGAAAATGAAACTGCCGGCAACCCGGCGGAAGAAGCCGTGTTGACCCCGGAACAGATCGCCGACCTCAAAGCGCGTGCCGCGAAGGGGGACGAATCTTGGGACCGCCTGTTGCGGACGACCGCTGATTTCGACAATTTCAAGAAGCGCGCCGCCCGCGAGAAGATCGAGGCCGGGCAATACGCGACCGCGTCGTTGTTACAAAAAGTTTTGCCGGTGCTGGATAATTTTGAGATGGCGCTTGCCGCCGCGCAAAATACGGCGACGACGCAGGGCGGGATCGCGTCCTTCCAAGCCGGCGTGACGATGATCCAGCAACAGCTCAAAAATGCGCTGTTAGAGAGCGGGCTGGAAGAGATCGAATCAGCGGGCAAGCCGTTCGACCCGAACTTTCACGAGGCGGTTTCCGAGCAGGAATCGGCGGACGTGCCGGAGGGGCATGTGCTGCAGCAACTGCGCAAAGGCTACAAGATCAAAGAGCGTTTGTTGCGGCCGGCGACGGTCGTGGTGGCCAAAAAACCGGCGGCGAAATCCTGATCCAGGGCTCACTAAAAACTTTCCATGGCGCAGCGCGATTATTACGAAATCCTGGAGGTCACCCGCGAGGAGGCCGCCGACGGCATCAAAAAGGCCTACCGCCGGCTGGCGATAAAATATCATCCGGACAAGAATCCGGGCGACAAGACCGCCGAGGACAAATTCAAGGAACTGAGCCACGCCTACGAGATTTTGAGCGATGCGCAGAAGCGCGCGGCTTATGATCAATACGGCCATGCGGCCTTTGATCCGCGCGCGCGCGGACGCGGCGCTGAATCGGCCGATCCGTTTGACATCTTTCGCGAAGTTTTTGGTGGCGCGGGCGGCAGCATCTTCGAAAACATGTTCGGCGGCGGCGGCGATCCCACGGGCCCGCAACGCGGCGATGACCTGCGTTATGATCTGGAGATTTCGCTGGAAGAGGCGGCGCTCGGTTGTGAGAAGGAGATCACGGTCACCAAGCTGGACAAGTGTGACTCGTGTGACGGCGCGGGGGCGGAACCGGGCTCGAAGATGCGCCAGTGCGGGACGTGCGGCGGGCGCGGGCAGGTGCTGACTTCGCGCGGGATTTTCAGCATCGCGCAGACTTGTCCGCATTGCAAAGGCGCGGGGCGCATCCTGGAAAAGCCGTGCAAAAAATGTTCAGGCAGCGGCAAGCATCAGAAACAATCGAAGATCAAGCTGCGCATCCCGGCGGGGGTCGAGGGCGGTTCGCGTTTGCGTTCGCAAGGCAACGGCGAAGCGGGCTTCCGCGGCGGGCCGGCGGGCGACCTGTATGTGGTGTTGTTCGTGAAGCACCACGAGATTTTTAAGCGTGATGGCGATGATCTGATCTGCGACGTGCCGCTGAGTTTTGTGCAGGCGGCGCTGGGTTCGGAGATCGAAGTGCCGACACTCGAGGGCCGCGCGACGATCAAAGTTCCCGGCGGTACGCAGCCCGGTGCGACGTTCAAGATCAAAGGCAAGGGTGTGAAGAACCTGCAAGGTTACGGGCAGGGCGACCTCCATGTTCGCGTGCAGGTGGAAATCCCCACGCATCTGGACGCCGCGCAGAAGGCGAAGCTGAACGAGTTTGCCGCGCTGTGCGACGGCAAGCAGGCGCCCATCGCGACGGGCTTTTTTGAGAAGGCCAAGAAGTTCTTCAAGTAAATTTACGATTGGCGATTTACGATGAACGCGCTTGCCTGCCAATCTGACGCGTAGATCTCGAATCGAAAATCCTAAATTTACCATGCACCGCTTTTATCTGCCGCCGGAAAGTTGCCGTGGTGAGTCGCTGCGGCTGGAAGGACGCGAGGCGCATCATGCGTTGCACGTCCTGCGGTTGCAGCGCGGCGAGCGCGTGACGGTGCTTGATGGAACTGGTAACGAGTTCTTCTGCGAGGTCCGCGAGGCGGCCAAACAGTTTCTTGCTCTTGACGTAAAAGAGAAAAAATCTTCGCCATCGCCCGCATGTGCCATCACTTTATTGGTGGCGATTCCCAAGGGAAAGATCATCGAAGGCATCATCCAGAAAGCCGTGGAACTGGGCGCGAGCCGGGTGGTGCCGTTATTGACGGAGCGGGTGGTGACGCAGTTGGATGATGAGGGCGCGGAGGGCAAGCGCGAAAAGTGGCAGGGCGTTGCCATCGAAGCGATCAAGCAATGTGGTGCGGTGTGGCTGCCGAAGATAGAGACGCCGCAAAGCATCGGCGAGTTTTTGGCGCGTGAAGAGGAGATCGAACTGGCGTTGATCGGTTCGCTGCAGACGCAGCGCCGGCATCCGCGCGAATGGATCGGGGAATTTCAAAAGCAACATGGCCGGCTGCCGCAAAGCGCTGCCGTGTGGATCGGGCCGGAAGGCGATTTTACACTGGCGGAAATCAAGCAGATCGAAGGAGCTGGAGCGAAACCGGTCACGCTGGGCGGCTTGACCTTGCGGGTGGAAACGGCGGCGATCTACTGCCTGTCTTTTTTAAATTACGAGTTAAATCCGGGTGCGTGATGAAAAAGGCGATCGTCATCGGCGCGACCTCGGGCATCGGCCGGGCATTGGTGAAGGTGCTGGTTGAAAACGGCTTCACGGTGGGCGCGACGGGACGGCGGGGAAATTTGCTGGCGGAACTTCAGGCGGAGTATCCCGGGAAGATTTTCATTTCGACGTTTGATGTGACCGAAGTTTCCACCGTCGCAGAAAAATTAGCGGCGCTGGTCCGGGAATTGGGCGGGTTGGACCTGCTGGTCATGAGTTCGGGCACGGGGCATGTAAACAACACCTTGGATTTCGCGAAAGAGAAAGAGGCGGTAGACACCAATGTGCTGCCGTTCACATTGATCGCCGGTTGGGCCTTTGCTCTATTTGAAAAGCAGAAGTCCGGCCATTTCGTCGGTATCACTTCGATAGCGGGACTGCGCGGTGGTCGTCATGCGCCGGCATACAACGCGACCAAGGCATTTCAGATACGTTATATGGAAGGCCTGCGGGCAAAGGCCAAACAGGCGCGACTGCCCATCGTGATCACGGATATCCGGCCGGGCTTTGTGGACACGGCGATGGCAAAAGGGGAGGATGTTTTCTGGGTCGCTCCGGTGACGAAGGCGGCCGAGCAAATCTATCTCGCCATTGAAAACAAGAAGCCGGTCGCGTACATCACCCGGCGTTGGGCGTTGATCGCCTTTGTGTTGCGATTGGTACCAAAATTTATTTACGAGCGGGTGTGAGCCGGAAGTTATGGTTCAGCGACCTTTATTGGTAAGGAAGATGATGGCGCCGACGATGGCGGCGAAAGCCACCGCGGCGAGAAACACGTTCACTGCCAGCTTCGCTTGACGCCGTTGCTGCCACGGTTGCAGGCGCGGGAATAGAACTTTGCCTAGAGTTTGCATGGGCATGTTTGTCCTGTTAGGGTTTTCTGATTCTGACTGCTTCTGAATGGGATTAGGCTGATTAAAGCCGGAATCTGGGTGTGCGTCCATCTATTTCTGCCGATTTTCCCTGCCTTTTCCTCCGGCCCAAGCGGGTTTATCTGGACTGCACCAGTACGCGAAAAGCGCGACCAAGATGATCGGGATGCGTGAGGGTCTGGAACTGCCGGATTTGTTTGGCGTCCATGCTGGCAAAGATTTTTTCTGGAACTGCCTTGCCCAAAATCCGGGTGAGAAATTGCGGCTGGGTGCAAAGGGTTTCAGTGCGCAGACCGGCGGCTTCACCGGATTTTTGGATGGCAGAGAAATTGACGTGCGCGGTCAGATCTTGCTCACCGGGATTGGCGAGCAAGTCATCGGTGACACGGTGGCGATGGTAAGCGCGAAGTGTTCCCTTGGTGCGTGCGGGTGAAAACATTTCGTCATCGGTGAAACCGTAGTCGATGGCGAGCAGTTTGCCGTGTGCTAGAATGCCGGCGGCGGCGCGCCACCAAGCTTTCGCAGCGGGGCTGGTTTCAACCGTGTAATTGTCCGGCAGCACATTTAGCAATGCGTCGGGCAGGTTTGTGATGACGGACGGTAGTGAAAGCGTGAGAAGCGGCATGCGCGACCAACAGAATGTATCGCCAATCAACCCGACTCCCCATTCGAACCACTGCTTAGCGGCAGCATCCCAGCCGAGGCGATGGACGGGAAAGGCATCGAGCAATTCGTTGCTGAACATAATGCCGGTGCATGGCTGGCAGGCCGCAAGCGCCGAGCGCCAGCGGACGTTGGGGAACGGCATCAATTTCTCCTGCTGCCATTGCTGGCGGGCAGGGGACGGTTCGAGGATAACATACTCAATGGTTGAGAAGAGATCCGGTCGATGGGTTTGGAGCCAGTTCAGGATGTCGGCGGCCAGTTTGCCGTCATGGGCGCCGGTTTCGATGATTTGAAGTTTTTCATGCCGGGTTTTCAGTTCATCCAGCCACATGGCGAACTGATACGCCAAAAGTTCGCCAAACAGGCTGCCGACGCTGACGCTGGTGATAAAATCGCCCTGGCGGCCGACGATGTCCTTTTTCTTTTCGTAATAACCAGTTTCAGGACAGTAAAGCGCCAGTTCCATGAAGCGGGCAAAAGAAATATTGCCAGTTTGGCTGATTTCTTCGCGGATTTGCTCGATGGGCATTTTCATTGCTTGCAGGCTGACATGGCTTTGTTTAGTGTCGCGATAACAGAGAGGACTTATGGCCAAAATTGACGCATTTTTCAACCTGATGTTCGAACAACGGGCTTCTGACCTGCACATGGCTTCCGGCAACCCGCCGATGATGCGCATCAACGGCGAGCTGCAGCGCGTGGATTTCCCCCCGCTGGAAAGCGACAACCTGAAGGCGATGCTCTACGAAATCGCCCCGGATTACAAAATCAAAGTTTTCGAAGAAACCGGCGACGTGGATTTTGGTTACGAAATCCCCAACATCTCGCGCTTCCGCGTGAACTTCTTCAACCAGAAAAACGGTGTCGCGGCGGTGTTTCGCCAGATCCCGAGCCGCGTGCTGTCGTTTGAAGATTTCGAAAAGCTGGAGGCGCCGCTGCCGCCGGTGTTCAAGAAATTCGCGATGCTGCACCGCGGCCTGGTGGTCGTCACCGGCCCGACGGGTTCCGGCAAATCCACCACGCTCGCCGCCGTCGTCGACTATGCGAACCGCAACCGCAAAGATCACATCATCACGATCGAGGACCCGATCGAGTTCGTTCATGAAAGTAAAAACTGCCTGGTGAACCATCGCGAGGTTGGGATTCATACGAAGTCGTTCGCCTCGGCGCTGCGCGGTGCGTTGCGTGAAGATCCGGATATCATTCTCGTCGGCGAAATGCGCGATTTGGAAACGATCGAGCTGGCGATCACCGCCGCCGCGACCGGTCACTTGGTGTTCGGCACGCTGCACACGCAGAGCGCGGCCAAGACGGTGGACCGTATCATCGACGTTTTCCCGGCCGACCAGCAGAATAAGGTGCGCCAGACGCTGTCCGAAGCGTTGAAAGGCGTCGTGGCCCAGACGCTGTTCAAGCGGTGTGACAAGAAGGGCCGCGTGGCCGCGTTCGAAGTGCTGGTATTCAACACCGCCGTGGCCAACCTGGTGCGCGAAGGCAAGACGCACCAAATCCAAGGCATGATCCAGGTCGGCAAGAAATTCGGCAACCAGCAGCTCGACGACCATATCATGGAGCACGTGCGCATGAAGCGCATCACGCCCGAGGACGCATACGACAAGGCGCTCGATAAAAAGAAATTTCGCGTGCTGCTGGCGCATCCGCCGGAAGACGACGAAGCCCTCTGATTTATGCGCCGCCCGGAGCTGGATCAAATCTTCACGACGATGCTGGCGTCACAGCCGGAGATCTCAGATTTGTTATTTGTCCAAGACCGTCCGCCACAGGTGGAGGCTTACGGTGAACTCAAGCCGGTCATCCTTGACCCGCCGGTCGCCAAACTGACCCCGTTTCAGATCGAGACGATCGCGCTGAACATCATCGGCGACAATCCTTGGCAGTTGGAAGATCTGCTCCGGCACGGCTCGTGCGATGCCTCGTATGCCCTGGGTGAGCGGGCGCGTTTTCGCGTGAATGTCTTTTCGCAACGCGGCAATTATTCCATTGTTTGCCGCCAGTTGAATTCAACGATCCCGACGCTCGACCAGTTGAAGCTGCCGGAGGTGCTCAAGGAACTTCCCAAAGAAAAAACCGGTTTGGTGCTGGTAACCGGCGCGACCGGTTCCGGCAAATCCACCACGCTGGCGGCCATTTTGCATGAGGTGAACAAGGACAAGGCGGTTCACGTCGTCACGCTGGAAGATCCGGTGGAATATCTGCACAAGCACAACAAAGCCACGTTCAACCAGCGCGAGCTGGGCGTTGATTTTGATTCTTATGCGAACGGCTTGCGTGCCGCGTTGCGGCAGGCGCCGAAGGTGATTCTGGTCGGCGAAATGCGCGACCGGGACACGGTGAAGATCGCGCTGAGCGCGGCGGAAACCGGCCATCTGGTGCTGAGCACGCTGCATACGATCAACGCGGGTGAAACGGTCAACCGCATCTTGGGGATGTTCGAACCGGAAGAGCAGGAGCAGGTCCGGGTGCGTCTGGCGGATTCGCTGCGCTGGGTCATCAGCCAGCGATTGGCCCCCAAACTCGGCGGTGCGCGCCAGGCTTTGATCGAGATCATGGGGGCGAATCTTCGTACCGAGGAAGCCATCCGCCTGGGCGAAAGCGAAGGCAAAACGTTTTACGAAATCATCGAGGCGAGCTATCCCTTCGGCTGGCGGACCTTTGACTCAGCCTGTTTGGACGCGTTTGAGCAGGGGCTCATCAGCGAGGAAACCGCTTTACTGTATTGCACCAAGCGCAGCGTCGTCTCGCGCGGCATCGATAACATCAAAAAGACCCGGGGCGAAATGAGCACCACCGCCGGCTCGTTGCGTATGCGTGCGGGTGCCGCCGGTAGCCAGGGCGGCGAATCCTCCGCGCCACCACCCATATTGAAACTCCGATGAACGGTTCCTTTGATTTTGTAGGCAGCGGCGACAAGCCCGCGTTGATCGCTTTTTCCACGCCCGGATGGATGGAAGATGCCAAAGCGGCGTTACAGGAGCTGGGCTACAAGGTCCACACCGCCGCCACGCACAGCGACTTTCTGCTGCGTTTCACCCAGGCCCAATACAAGGTGGTGCTGGTCGAAGAATTGTTTGGCGCGAACACCATCGAGGAAAATATCACCCTCAAGTCCCTGCAAAACATGACGGCCAGCGTCCGCCGCCATGCGACCGTGCTGCTGGTCGGCGATTCGTTCCAGACTTTTGTGCCGATGGAAGCTTTCAAACACAGCGTTCATGCGGTCATCAACAGTTCCGAGCTTTTTCTGCTGAAGCAACTGGTGGAAAAGGCCGTCGCGGAGAACGAGCTTTTCCTCCACAACTTCCGCGAAATCCAGAACCGGATTCTCACCGGCGGCAAGCACTGACCGTGACCCGCCTCGATCAGGCATTGGTGGAGCGGGGCCTTTGCGACAGCCGCGAACGGGCCAAACGTCTCATTCTGGCCGGCCAGGTCCGCATCAACGGTCATCCCGCCCGCAAACCCAGCGATAACACCAAGCCAGCCGATGAACTCACGCTGGATGCGGTGGATAAATTCGTGAGCCGGGGCGGACATAAGCTGGAGCATGCCTTGGAACATTTTAAGATCGATGTCACCGGGTTGACGGCGGTGGATTTGGGCGCCTCCACCGGCGGCTTTACGGATTGCCTGCTGCAGCACGGCGTGGCGAAGGTTTTTGCCGTGGACGTCGGCCAAGGCCAGCTTGCCTGGAAACTGCGGCAGGATCCGCGGGTGGTAGTCATGGAGAAAACCAATGCGCGGTATCTCAAACCTGAGAATTTTCCGGTTCCCGCCGACATTGTAGTGGTGGATTGTTCGTTCATTTCTTTGAAGAAAATTTTGCCACCGGCGGTGCCGTTGTTGAAGGCGGGTGGCTGCATAGTTGCCCTCATCAAGCCGCAGTTTGAGGCGGGCAAGGCGGAGGTGGACAAGGGCAGGGGTGTCATCAAGGACGCGGTGGTGCATGAACGTGTGCTGGCGGAGTTGCAAGAATTTGTGTCGTCGCAGGCTGGCCTTTGCTGGCGCGGTGTGGTTGAATCTCCCTTGCTCGGCCCTGCCGGCAACAAAGAATTCCTGGCGCTGATTGAAAAAGTCTGCTGACCAATTCCAACGCATCGGCCTTGTCGGCAACGCGGAAAAATCCGCGTGCGCTGAGAGCGTCCGTGCCGCCGCCCGGCTCATCGAGCGCGCCGGCCGCAAAGTCATCTGCGAAGAGACCACCGCGCGCCATGTCCGCCTGAAGTGCGAAACCAGCCCTGATGCCGCCGCCCTGGCCCGCGCGTCGGATTTGATCCTCGTTTTCGGCGGTGATGGCACCATGCTTCACGCCGCCCGGCAGATCGCCGGTTCCGGCACCCCGATGCTGGGCATCAACATCGGCAGCCTCGGATTTCTGACCGCCGTTCCCTCGGACAAGATTGCGGACGCGCTCAAGCTGGTCTGGAATGGCGAATTTAAATTTGAGACGCGCGCGCTCATTGAGGCGACCGGCTTTTGCCATGGGAAAAAGGTGAAGGCCCTCGCGCTCAATGACATCGTCATTACCCGTGGCGCGGTTTCGCGCTTGATCGCACTGGATGTGAGCGTGAACGGCGAACTGATCACGCGTTACCGTTGCGACGGACTGATATTGAGTTCGCCGACGGGTTCCACGGCGTATTCGTTGGCGGCGGGCGGGGCGATCGTATTGCCGACGGCGGATGTCTTTGCGCTTACTCCGATCTGCCCGCATGCACTTTCGAACCGTTCCATCATTTTGCCGTTGTCCGCGACGATCCGCGTGAAGGCCATCAATACGCAGCCGGCCGCGTTCTTGAACGCGGACGGCCAGATCGTGGGCGAACTGGATGCGAATGATGAAATCACCATCCGCCGCAGCCGCCGGTCCGTGCAGTTGATGCGGCTGGCGCACAGTTCTTTCCTCGAAGCCATGCGCCGCAAGCTGCACTGGCGCGGAACCTATCTTTGAAATGAAAACTGCGAAATTAAAAATTAAAAACTGGCGCAAGGTTGTGGTCGGCCCTGCCTTTTCATTTTTCATTTTTCATCATTAATCCACCCCATGGTCCGCCTCAAAGACATCGCCGTTATCGCCCGCGTCTCCGTGATGACCGTCTCGAAAGCCTTGCGCGACGAGCCGGATGTCTCGGATAACACCCGCTCCAAGATCAAGGCCCTCGCCGCGCAGATGGGCTATGTGCCGGATTCCAGCGCGCAGGGATTGCGAACGAAGACCACGAAGCTGTTCGGCCTGGTCGTGCCCGCGACGACGAGCCCGGTGTATGCGCGCATGGTGCTGGCGATCGAGGAGCGCGCCTATGATCTTGGATATGATTTGATCGTCGCGCACACATTGAACAAGCCGGAGCGGGAAGACCAGGTGCTGCGCCGGTTGCTGTCGCGTCGCGTGGACGGATTGTTTGTGACGCCCGTCTACCGGTTCGAAGCCGAGGCTCGCATCTATCAGGAGATCGCCGCGCGAAAAATCCCCACGGTGTTGCTGGGGCCGCCGGCGCCGTTCTGTAAAAATTTTCCCGGTGTGGAAATCGAGGAGCAGATAGCTAGCTATAACGTCACGAAGCATTTGCTTGGCTTGGGCCATACCAAGATCGCGTATTTCACCGGGCCGACCGCCGCGCCGTGGGCGCACGAACGGTTTGAAGGCTATCGCCGCGCTTTGCGCGAAGCGGGTTTGCAGCCGGATGACAAATACGTTTTTCAATCCGGCAACACCATCGAAGACGGCGTGAACACCGCGTTGCAGATGCTCAATGAAAACTGCCAGCCGACCGCCATCCAGGCCGTAAGCGACATGGTGGCCATCGGTGCGGCGGAGACGTTGCTGCAACAGGGCATCCGGATACCGGAGGACATTTCCATCGCCGGCTTTGGGAACATTCTGCTGGCCGAACATTTTCACGTGCCGTTGACGACCATCCGCCAGCCGAAGCTGCGGCTGGGTCACGCGGCGGTGGAGATGATGATGGGATTGATCAAAGGCGAGAGCGTCCAAACGCGGCGGCTGCCGGCGGAATTGGTGGAGCGGAAGAGCACGGCGGCGCCGAAGGGATAGAGAAGTGTAGGTTTGGTGAAAAGAGAATTAAAACAGTCCCGATCCAGTTAGCGCAATCTAACATGGCGGTCTGCTAGCGTTTTGCATATTTAGCCAAAACTTTTTTCACACGCTTTTTCGCCGCTTTCCAATCGTAAATGGAATCCATTGGGCGAGGAGAACTTTGATTTCCTCTAGTGGGAGGTTCTAAAGCGGCCCAAAGTTGATTGCGCAGACGCCAAAACTTTATTGTGCCCTTGTGTTTTTTTACGAAAGACGCCGGCATGAGAGCATGAACAACATAGGAAGCCGCACTATAGTGATAGAAAACATCTGTTAGTTCGGACTCGCCGTTCAATCGATCCTCAAATTGTGACGTCCATTTTTTGATTTGAGGTCCAGTCCAGCCGAGAATATTTGTTAGAACTAAACGCCAGTAAGTTAACCGATCTTCTTTCTTGGACAGAATCTGATCTTGAAAAACCCAAAATCAGCAATAACGATCGGGTAATTCTTCGACACGCTCCGGGAACCACAAGGAGGTCGTGACATTTATGCAGGCTTCATGGTGAGCGAGGCTTAATCCGACACGTAAAACTGATGGGTGTTTTGAGAATTCCCGCCTGAATTGCTCGCAAGCTTCTTCTAAAAGCGGAGAAAATTTAACCAAATTTTGTTGCACCCATTGACGACGGAGGCGATTGCGCTCCCTTGGCGTTTTGCCAACCCATTCAGCCAATTTCATGGCAGTGAGACTGCGCAGCACGTTCATTTTTGTCGAGCGCAAATTAATTGCAACGCGCAAGACAAAGCGCCAGAGGGCTGGCGCACTCCAGGACGCTGACGCACGGTTTAATGGCCGTGGTAGTAGCGAGCTTTTTCTGTGGCTTTATTGCGTATGTTGCAGGCGCGGCGCACGCGGAGCGACGCGCCCCTACCAATCGCTTGCCATGCGATTGGTTGTTGGATATCGCTGCGCCCGGTGACGGGCGCACTCCGGGGTCAATTCACGAAGGAGGCTTCGTTGGCTTGCAGAAGGGCTTGAGCGTATTCTTGCCAGGCAGTGAGTGGGGCGGGGTGTTTGCCGTTGGCTGGCTTGTTCTCGACCTTGGGTTGATGTTTGGCCGGCTTGCCTTTGGCGTTCATTTTCAATTCAGGCGGAGGCGTGGCATCGACCAATTGGTTGGTAGAATCATCCAGCAATTGGGTGGAGTTCACGAAGTCGAGGCCGAGCTGGGTTTCGACGGGTTCGGGAAGGCGCTGGTAGATGCGTTCGTAGAGGAATTGCAGCTTGGCTTCCTCGTTCGGCTGTCCCAGAAAATCCGGCATGGCGACGAGGCGTTTGGCGAGGTTGATGACGAGCGGATTGTTCATCAGGTACAACGCCTGTTGTGGCACGGTGGTCTGGTAACGCGCGCCGGTGACCATGTCCGGATTCGCAAAATCAAAATTCACCAGCACTTCGGCGATATTGGCACGGTCGACGAGGTTGTAGATGGTGCGACGGTTGGAATCCAACGCGCGGTTTTGAATGGGGCGCCCGTAGAGATTTGTGTCCAGCGTGCCGCCGATGGCGAGCAAGGAATCGCGCAAGGGTTCGAATTCCAAACGGCGGGTGTTGGCGCGCCAGAGCAGGCGGTTGCCGGGGTCGATCTCGGCAAAGCGCGGGTTGCCGGTGGCGCTTTCCTGATAGACGCTGGAGAGCATGAGTTCGCGGTGGATTTTTTTGATGCTCCAGCCGTTGTTCATGAAATCGAGCGCGAGATAATCCAACAGCTCGGGATGGCTCGGCGGTTCGGACATCATGCCGAAATCATCCGGGGTCGGCACAAAGCCTTCGCCGAAGTGATGCTCCCAGATGCGGTTGATCATCACGCGCGCGGTGAGCGGGTTGTTCTTGCTGGCAATGGCCATCGCCAGTTCCAGGCGGCCACTGCCGTTTGTATAAATGGGGCGGTTCGGCGCGGACAACATCTGCAAGAAACGGCGCGGGGCGAGTTCGCCCTTGTTACCAGCATCGCCGCGCAGGAACACGGGCGAATCATGCCCGCGCATGGCGTCTTCCAAAACCATCGCGTGCATCGGCGCGGCGGTGTTGGTCAGGTCCAACATGGCGATGTTATGCACCACTTGCTGCAAGGTGCGGCGGGCTTCCTTGAAGGCGTCCTGGTCCTTTTGCTTACGGAGCTTGGGCAGGTCGGCTTCCAGATTTGATTCCTCGAACGCCAGTTTATCCCGTTGCGCGTGATAGGCTTCAAACTCCGGCGTGACGTAAATGGGAGAAACGATCGGTTCCAGCTTAGGCTCGACGCTGCTGGCAAAAATTCCGTGCAGGGAATAATAATCTTTCTGCGGAATCGGATCGAACTTGTGATCGTGGCAGCGGGCGCAGGTGACGGTCAGGGCGAGGAAGCCTTTGCAGACGACGTCGATGCGGTCGTTGAGGACGTCATTTTGCATCCCCATGAAATGATCGCCGACGGTGAGGAAGCCCAGTGCCGCGAGATTGGTGGGATTCAACTTGGACGTCGTCAGCCGGTCGGCGGCGATCTGTTCCATGATGAAACGGTTGTACGGTTTATCTTCGTTAAAACTGCGGATGACGTAATCGCGATAGGTCCAGGCGAAGGGATTCAAATTATCCTCGTCATTGCGGCGTGGCTGGCCTTTGGTGTCGCTATAGCGCGCCACATCCAGCCAGTGACGGCCCCAGCGTTCGCCGTAGTGCGGTGAGGCGAGCAGCCGGTCTACGACTTTAGCGAAAGCGTCGGGAGCGGAATCATCTACGAAGGCTTGCACTTCTTCGGGAGTGGGCGGCAGGCCGATCAGGTCAAAGGTGGCGCGGCGGATGAGCGTCCGCTTGTCCGCGGGAGGATTGGGCGTCAAACCTTTCTCGGTGAGCTTGGCGAAAATGAATTTATCGACGGGGGTCTGACTCCAGCCGTTGTCATTCACTTCGGGAACGGCAACACGCTTGACGGGCTGCCAGGCCCAGTGATTGGTGCGGTTATCGCTCCACGTTTTGGCGGCGCTGGCGCTGGCGACGCGCGGATCGGGCGCGCCCATTTTTACCCATTGTTCGAGCGCGGCGATCTGATCATCCGGCAGCTTCTTGTTCTTGGGCATCTGTAAGTCCGGGTCGGCGTAGCGGACGGCCTTGATAAGGAGGCTGGCTTCGGGATCGCCGGGGACGAGAACTTTGCCGGAGTCGCCGCCTTTGAGAATGCCATCGCGTGAATCCAGCAGGAGACCGCCTTTGACTTTTTCAGAATCGGCGCTGTGACACTTGTAGCAATTGTCAGCGAGGACGGGGCGGATCTTGGATTCGAAAAATTCCAACTGCGAAGGCGTCAGATCCGCGGCCGGAATGCGCACGGCTGACAAAAGAATCACCGACAACAACAGAAATCTTTTCATGCAAAAACTGCTTTGACGATTTCGCCGCTGGTTTCCGTCAGCCGGAAATCGCGGCCATTGTAACGATAGGTCAGTTTTTTATGGTCAAAACCGAGCAGGGCGAGGATGGTGGCATGCAGATCGTGAACGTGAACCTTGTCCGTCACGGAGGCGTTGCCGAATTCATCGGTGGCGCCGTAGGTCATGCCACCGCGCACGCCGCCGCCGGCGAGGACGGTGGTGAAGGCCTTGGCGTTGTGGTCGCGGCCGGGATTGTCGCCGCCGTTGCGGTCGCGCACAGGCTTGCGGCCGAATTCGCCGCCCCACACGACAAGTGTGCTGTCGAACAATCCACGCTGTTTTAAATCTTGGATGAACGCCGCGAGCGGTTGGTCGATGTCCTTCGCGCGATCCGGCAATTTTTCTTCCAAATCTTGGTGATGATCCCAGCCGCCGGCCCACACCTGGACGAAGCGCACACCGCGCTCGATGAGACGGCGAGTGATCAGCATCTGGTTGCCCTGCGACGTGCGGCCATAGGCATCGCGCGTGGCTTGAGATTCCTTGTTCAAGTCGAAGGCATCCGTTGCCTCGGTCTGCATCTTGAACGCCATTTCAAAGGCCTGCAACCGGGATTCCAACTGCGCTTCTTTTTGGAGATTTTGACTGTGCAACTCGTTCAACTGATGGACGAGATCGAGCTGGCGACGTTGCTCGGGCAGCGGGGTGTTGGGGTTGCGAATATTTTCGATGAGCTGGTTCAGCGTGGGCACTTTCGTGTTGATGCTGACGCCTTGATAGACGCCGGGGAGGAAGGATGATTGCCAGTTGGCCGTGCCACCGGGCGGAGGGCCGCCGGGGCGGAGCGAAACGAAGCCGGGCATATTCTGGTTCTCCGAACCGAGGCCGTAAAGCACCCAGGAACCGAGGCTGGGCCGGACGAGCCGGGAGCCGGTATTCATCATGATGGTCGCGACTTCGTGCGCCGGGATGTCCGTGTACATGGACTTGATGACGCAGAGGTCATCAACCTGTTCACCCATCTGCGGGAAGACTTCGCTGACTTCGATGCCGGATTTGCCCTTCTTGGAAAACTTGAACGGCGACGCCATGGCCACGCCGTCCATGCCGGGGATGGCCTGGCCATCGTATTTGGCCAGCGAGGGTTTGTAGTCCCAAGTGTCCACATGTGAGGGGGCACCTTGGGCGAAAATATGGACAACGTGCTTGGCCTTGGCGGGCAGGGGCGGGGTCTTTGGCAGCAGGGTGGCCTCGACCTCCTGGGCATTGGCCATGGAGAACAGGCCTTCGCCGAAAAGGGAGGCGAGGCTCAGGGCGCCGAAGCCCATGCCGGCGCGCTGCAAGAACTGGCGGCGCGTCAAAAAATGATCCTCCAGGTCAACTTGCTTGTGTTCGTCCGGGTTCATAGTTTGTAGTATAATACATACGACGTGGATTGCTAATGGCAGGTTTCGAAAATCGAGGTATTATCGGCAGAAATCATTGGCAGTTGTAGCACCAGACATGACAAATCCTGACTTTTCAAAATGTGAATGCCGCCATTGTGCGGGGCCGGTGGAGTTTCCCATCGAAGCGGGCGGGCAGACGATCACGTGTCCGCATTGCGGGCAGGCGATGGTGTTGCCGGGGGGGGAGGTGGTGGCGACAAAATCAAGCTACACATCAAGTTGGCTGAATGTCGTCATTTGGGGAGTGATCATAACCGCGAGCATCGTGCTTTTTATACTGAAGCATCATTTTCAGAGGCCGGTGGCGGAAAATGTTCCGGACAAGGCTTCGGTGGCGGCCACTAACCCGGTCGTCAAAGTGCCTGAGGGAGCGACCACCAACGGGTTTGTTGTCTCCAAGCTTAAACTGGAAAAGACACCGGGCAGTTCGCTGGTGTATGTGATGGGGACGGTCAGTAATTTGACGGACAAGCAGCGGTTTGGGGTTAAGGCGGAGTTTAGCCTGGCGGATTCTAATGGAGTTTCGGTTGGATTGGCGTCGGACTATGTTGCCTCACTTGACCCGCGTGGAGTTTGGAAATTTAAGGCGTTGGTGATGGGGGCGAAGGCAACACATGCGACATTGAATTCTGTTCGGGAAGATCAGTGATTTTGATTAAAGTTCTGGCTCAATCAAAGGCTCAGTTCCATCTCGTTCCAGCCAAAGCTCGCTGCCCGCAGGAATGTCCATAGGCATGATAGAACTCGGGCGGCTAAAAGCTATCCCACCTTGCTCGCGAACTCGATTGATCATCTCAATGGCTCTGATGAATGTCGAAAGGCAACTGCCGCTAGGCGTTCGAATCTGAATCCGTTCACGACGAAAAATTCTTTCCTTGGGATTAAGCGACCGCCAATCTTCATTTGGCAGCGCAACCACCGTCCCGATACCATCAATCGAAAACACAGTGTCTATTATGGCAGCTCTTTTCGGCATGTTTTCGGTCAGTCAGAGTCGTTTTTAAAACCTATCTCACTTCGTGAAATGAGACTGCGCGGGGTGCTCTTTTATGTCGAGCGTAAATTTATTGCGGCACGCAGGACAAAGCGCCAGGGGACTGGCGCACTCCAGGACGCTGGCGCGTTTTATCCTAGTGCCAATCCGTGCGACAAGGTTTTGGAGTGTGCTGGTACTTTATCACGTTGATGCGGATGAATGGTTGGTTTGTTCCAGGTTGATTCTGTGGGCTCGAAAGCGGTGTCGCGGCTCCCGCCTTGCCACCGCAGTCCAAGACACGCTGGCGCGCGGTTAGGGTGTGCCTCACAATTTGAACAGTTTTGGTGAGGTCTGATGCGTAGGTTGGCAGGCCCGGCGCGCGCGGAGCGACGCGCCCTACCATCGTGGGTTATATTGCACGTTCTGAAGGCGAGTAAGCGCAACGGTTCACACGACTTGTAGCGGTTCGAATTTTTTGCCGAGGATGGGGGCGCTCTTGGTTTTTAGCCAAGTTTCCAGCACGCCGGCGTAGACGCTGCGGAAGTCGACGTTGTATTTCACATCGCCTTGATAGAGATCTTGCGGGGCGAGGCTGGGATATTTGCCGAGGAGGCCGGCTTTGACTTTATTGCCGACGATGAACATGGGGGCGGCCGCGCCGTGGTCGGTGCCGCCGTTGGCGTTTTCGGAAACGCGCCGGCCGAATTCGCTGAAGGTCATCACGAGCACGCGGCCCATGTTGCCTTGGGCTTTCATGTCTTCGACGAAGGCTTTCATGGAATCACCGAGATCGCCGAGCAGGCGGGTCTGGGTGTTGACCTGGTTGGTGTGCGTGTCGTAACCGCCTTGAGAGACGTAATAGATGCGCGTGGGCAGGCCGCCGCCGATGAGTTTGGCGACCATTTTCAGGCCGTTGCCCAGTTGCGAGCCGGGGTAGATGGCCTGGTTCTGGACGCGGGCAGCGATGCCGCGAATCTCGTCGGAGCTGTGCTGGGCATCGAGCGCGGTGCGGGAAATGAAATCGACGGCTTTGCCGCCGGTCATGGGCATGCCGGCAGGCAACATGCCGATGCTGCCGCCGGAATTGAGCATGTCGCCGGAGAGGTCATTGGTGGAACCATCGGCCTGCATGTCGCCGGACATATCCACTTCGTTGAGCTTCTTGTAGGATTCTTGCGTGGCTTCGCCGTTGGCCATGAAGCGGTAGTTCTGCGGGTTGCTGAAGCAGACGCCTTTCGGATGTTTGGCGAAAAAGGACTGGGGCAACTGGCTGCCGATGGTAACGCCGACGGCGGGATCGGAGCCGGCGCAGGCGTTGTCAAAGTAGCGGCCCACCCAGCCATACTTTTCCACGCTGTCAGAGTCGCTGGCGGTCTGCCAGATTTCGGTGGAACGAAAATGTGAGCGGTTAGGATTGGGATAACCGACACCTTGGATGACGGAGAGTTCGCCGCCGTCGTAAAGTTCCTTGAAGCCTTTCATCGCGCCGTTGAAGGCGATGTCGTCGTTCACTTTCAAAACATTGTCCGCTTTCAGGCCGATGTTCGGGCGGGCGCGGTGATAGAAATCGTTGGAGTAAGGGACGACAGTGTTGATGCCATCGTTGCCGCCGGCCATCTGGAGCACTACGAGGATGGTGGAGTCCTTGCCGGTGGTGATCTGCGTGGCGGAATCGGCGGCCTGCGCCTGCAGCGCGGAAAAGGTGTCGGCGAGAAAGACGGGGACGGTCCAGGAAAGGGCGCTGCCGAGGACGGTGCGGCGCAAAAATTCGCGGCGCGTCTGGAGGGTGATTTCGTTTTTCATATGTCAGGTGACCTGGTAGTCCGGCGTGGACATCATGAGGCGGATGGCGGTGACGATGTCGGCGTCGTTCAATTTGGTTTTTTCGTCGAGAAAATCGCGCAACGTTTCTTGCTGGTCTTTTTTCAGGGTGGTTTGGAACAGCCGGTTTTGTAGCGAGCGGACAATGGCGTCTTTGTCGGTGCGCTCTTCCGGTGTCAAAATTTTATCGAGGTTCACACCACCCATGCGCACGCGTTGCATGGCTTTGACGGCTTTGCCGCCACCGCCGCCGCCGGCTTTTTTGGCGAAGTCATTGGCCTCTAGCGGCGGGAGCGTGCCTTCGACGAGCGATTGGGCATCGTTGTAGCGGGTGAGCAGGGTGTTGGTGGTGATCCAAGTGACGCCGCCATCCCAGCCTTTGACGTTGGGCGGGGCGAACAAGTCCTGACCGAGTTGACGGGTCATGCCCCAGCTCACGATGTTCGGGGGCAAGTCGCATTGGAGCACGCGGACGCTGCCGATGAGCCATTGCAACGGGCTTTTCACCTGGTTGCGGATAATGTCGTTGCTGTAAAATTCCTGGCTGCGAAACAGGGTGTGCAGGAAGGGCTTGAAATTATTGTCATCGGCGCGGAAAGTCGCGGCAAGTGCATCGTTTAACTCGGAGGAAGGCACCTGTCCGGCGAAATAGTTCCACAGTTTGCCGGTGATGAAGCGGGCGGCTTGCGGCTGGGAGACGATGATTTGGATGGCGTCATCGCCGTCAAAATTGCCGGTGTGGCCGAGGAAGGTTTTATCGCCGTCATCGTGGGTGCGCGGGCGGAACATGTACTGCTGCGTCTCGAAATTCATGGACCAGCCGGTGTAAGCGCGGGCGCCCTCGGCGATATCCTTTTCCGTGTAATGGCCTTCACCCAGAGCGAACAATTCCATTACCTCGCGGGCGTAATTTTCGTTCGGATGAGCCTGACGGCTTTGCGCCTGGTCGAGCCAGACAAGCATGGCGGGGTCTTTGCCAGTCTCCAGAAGAATGTCCTGCCAGTTGCCCGTGGCGAGGCGGCGGAAGAGGTCGTTTTGCCGCCACATGAAATAGGGATTACGGACCTTGTCCACGCTGGTCGCGAAATGGCCGTGCCAGAACAGCACCATTTTTTCCTGAAACGGTCGCGGGCCATAGGCCATGCGGTGCATCCACCAGCCGCGCAGTTCGAGCATGCGGCGTTGATAGGTCTGTTGCTGCTCGCGTTGTGCGTCTTTTTTTTCGTCGGGCGTGCCGGTGCGGATGATATCGCGGTATTTGGAAATCTCTTCTGGGTTCGGCTTGGCCCATTCGGGATTGACGGTCGGATCAGGAATCGTTTCGTAGTTGAGCAGGGAGGCGACGGCCTTTTCAGGGCCGAGGTCGGCGAGGCTTTTGATCTCCTCCGGCGTGCCGCCGAACCCGGCGCGGTTCAGCAGGTGCGCCGCGGTGGAATAGTTCCAATCCTTTTCGGCAAGCGGCTTGAGCATAACAAGCTGATAGACGGCGCAAACCGCATATAGGTTTCATCCCCCGGAATACAATTTGTGGGGAGGCCGTGTGACGCCGGTCAGGAAGTGCATGGAAGGCACCGGGATGCGACCGTCAAAATTGCATCATCAAGGTGCCGAAGATGGAATGCGCCTGGTAGTTGTTCGCCCCGTTGCTGCTGGGCTCATTGTACAGGGCGAAACGGTATTGCAGCTTGGCGGAGACGTTTTTGCTGAAGCGGCGGCTGAGTCCAAGGGAGGCGCTTTGCTGTTGGTACTGAATGCCCAAGGGTTGGCCGCCGGCAAAATTATTCTGTCCGTATTCCGCTTCGCTGATGGCGTAGGCGGCGAACAAATCGGTGGTTTTGCTCAAAACATAGGTGGCATCGGCCAGGGCGGTGCAGATCTCACCGTGATAGGGAACGACTGCCGGCGAATCGGCAGCCACCGTGGCCAGGGTGGAGGCCGTGTAGGAAAACATGGCGGACAGGAAGAGCCGGGCCATGGGGGTGTAGGTGGAACTGATGGCGAAGACGTGGGAATATTCCCGGCCCGCGACCAGTGCGCCGCCGGGGGAGATGACGTTGCCAAATGAGACAAAAGGAAGGGTGTTCAAATCATCCTCGGTGGCGCGGTATTGATAGGACAAGGTAGTGTGAAGACGGCTGGTGGGATGCAAAACCAGCTTCGCCTCGACTTCATCGGTAATCATATCGCGTGACCGGATGAAGGTGGGATAGGCGGTCGGTTGCGGTTGCACGAGCGGATCGCTGTCATAATAGCTGTCGTCTTCCGAACGGCGATAGTGGGCGCTGAATGCGGCGCTGCGCCAGGGCGAGGTGCAGAAGCCGACCCGGAGATCGCTCGAACGGCTGAAAAAATCGGTCTGTTGGAGGAAAACAGCCTTGTTAAGAACGTTCTCCGGCGCTGCGAATTGATCGTATTGGCGGATGTATTGCTGTTGCAACCGGGCCCCGGCAAACAGGCTGGTGAACGGAATCTTGGAATAATTCAGGTTCACATTTTCCGACAAGGAGGTCTGGTCATAGTCCGAAGCGAGGGTGAAGGGAATGAAAGAATCAATGATGGGCGGCGGGGGCGGGGTTTGCTGGTCAAAGGTTCCTTCTCCGCGATCGTGTTGCCGGGTCCATTCCGCTTGCACGCCGGTGGCGATGACCAAGCCGTCAAACGGGCCGAAGAGGCCGTTGAGGTTGCCGACGTGCGACTCTTTTTCCAGATCGATTTCGGGGGCGGTCGTGATCTGAAGCAGGGTCGGGGCGTCCATCCGAAAGGCCGCATTCTCATCGCGTTTGCTGTACAGGTAGCCGCCGGAACCGAAGAACCAGTCGTTGAATTTTTTTTCCACGCGGATGGTGTTCGCACCTTGGAAGTAAGTCGTGCCCTCGACGGTGTGTTCCGGCAGCGGGTCGAAGGCGATGTTGGTGCCGCTGGTGTTCAGCCGGTAAAATTCGCCGCGAAAGCGTTCTTCGATCGTGACGCCTTTGACTTCGGCGTCCAGATCAAATTTGATGATATGGGTGCCTTCATCAAGGTATTTGCCGGTCGGGGCGACGCTGCGGGTGGTGTTGTGATCGGTGCCCACCGCGCCCCAGGCGGTGGTGGCTTCATTGCCCTGCTTGTAATCGTATTCATAACCCAGCACCAGGCGCGGCCAGTCTGGGAGGGTGAGCCCGAAATCAATCCAAGCCTTGCCGATATCCAGATGCAAGTCCTGGCCAAGGCTTGGTACGGCGGGGATCAGCAAAGGGGCATAACCACCGTTGTCATCATAATATTTCCGGTACTGTTCCCAGCCTGAATGGATGAAACCAAAGTCATGCCGGTCGATGGCGAGGTTGATCTTATAATCATCCAGCAACGCGTGGCCGGTGAGGAGCCAGCGGGTGTCCGTGCCCGTCTGCTGAAGCAGTTCGAACTGTTCCACGCCGCCATTGATTCCGTCCTTTTGCCAGTAATGTTCGCGGAATTTTTGCCGATCACCGCTTACGGCGGTGCCCCCAAGAGTGGGTGAAATGGAAAATTCGAGATGGTTGGACGGACTGGCAGAATCCCACAGGGCGCCCTGATCTATCCAGGCGCGGAGCAGGGAAATTTGGGTGGTGGTGAGGGGTGCGCCTTTTCCCGATGGCGGCATCTCGGAATCTTCCACCAATCCGGCGACGAAATGGATGAGCGGACTTTTGACGCTGTTGCCGGGCACGATGTCCACGCCTTGCTCGCCGCCTTTGAGCGCGGCGGGCCGGTTATCGAGGCGGAACCGGCTTTTTTGGGTTTCCGGGCCATGGCAGCGAAGGCAACCGGTTTCTAAAATGGGTTTGATATCGCGGGTAAAATCAACCGGTTGCGGGGCGGGCGGCGGCAACTTGGAAACATCCGGTTCGGCGGCGGCAACGGGGAGGCAGCAAATCAAAACCGGCAGGCACCGGAGCACGAACCCCGGCGTCAGCGCGCTATGCGGCCTGAATTTCAATAGAGAAGAATGGGATGGATGTTTGAGCCGTGAACGGCGGTATGACAGCCGGAGGTCCAGCAGGAACCGGCGGCAAGGCTGCTGGTGTGATCCCGGCCGCCGATGAAAATCCGGCCGGAAGCGGCCGGCCCGGCCACCTGGGCATGGCAGCGGAGGCACAGGTTGGAATCCGGCGCGATGAGCATCTTGGCGTTGATGGAGCCGTGCGGGCTGTGGCAGGTGGTGCAGCCTTCGCGCATGGCCGGATGTTCGTAGACCACGGGTTTGGTCTGTTCGCGATGACATTGGGCGCAGCTTTCATTCAAGCGCGCCATGGCCAGCCCGCCCGCCGGTTTCATGATGTCCAAGCCGTGGGGATCATGGCACTGGATGCAGTTCATTTTGCCTTCGAGCACGGGATGGTGCTGGGGAAAATGGAATTCAGCCTGGGTATCCAGATGACATTTGAAGCAGGCTTCCGGATCCTTGCCCGGATTGATGATGAATTTATCAAGGCCGCCCAGGCCGCCCATGGCGATATGTTTGCTGCCCGGGCCGTGACAGGACTCGCAGGCAAACTGGCCGGGCACGCCGCCGTTTTCCAGATGCAGGTGGGCGTGGGGACTGGCGGGGAAGGCGCGGGTGATATTGACATGGCAGTCGGCGCAGGCCTTGTCGCCGACGAACACCGCGCCTTCAATCTGCAACGGCACCACGACAGTGCGGTCCGGGGTGGAGCAGGAATTGAACAGCACAATACCGACGCCGGCATACAGCGCCAATCCGGCCAGCCACCCAAGCCGCTTTATTCTTACCAGCCACATCTGATTAAAATTACAAAGTCGCTCCCGCTGAAGTCCGATGGCCGCCCATCGGACGGATCAAGGGTTGGGCAACCGTCCCACGCGGTAAAAACCGGGTGTATTGGTCGCGCGGGCATCCACGAAAACCACCGGATTGCTGCTGGCAACATTGGTTGCCAGGCGGGTCCAGTTCGGCGACAGCAGATTGGTCGAGTTTTCAATGACGTATGTCAGACCAATGTTGGCCGGATAGCTGAACTGAAAATTGGTGCCGGACGGTTTCACGGTGCCGTCCAAGGAAACGGTTACCGGAGTCACCACATTGATGGAGATGGAATTGGTGGTTTTGACGCCGTTGTTGTCCGAGACGATGGCCGACAGCACATAGGTGCCCGCGGCAAGACCATTGGTCGTGCCGAAATAGGGTGCGGAGCTATTGTTGGTGACATTCGCCGTGCCGACGAGGAATTGTACTGCGGCCACCGTTCCGTCGCTATCCGAGGCGGACGCGTGGATGGTGACGTTGGCCGGTGCGCTGAGGGTGACGTTGTTCAAGGGGTTGGTGATGGTCACCACCGGCGGGGAATCGACGATAATGTTCACCACGGTGGAAGTCGCGGAAATTCCCGCCGCCGTGGCTGCCGCCGTGAGGGCATAAGCGCCGGCCGCCAGATTGTTCGCCGTGATGATGAACGGGGCCGACTGGACCGACTTGAACGCGATGTTATTGGTGAAGAATTGCACATTGGTCACCGTGCCGCTGCTGACGGCGGCATTGGCACCGATGGTCACATTGGCAGGAGCGGCAAAGATCGTGCCGCCGGGCAGGTTGGTGATGGCGACCGTCGGAGCGGGGGCGGCCACGGCAGGGGTGGAGCGGATATATCCAAACGTTTTATCGCCAGAGCCGCCGGCACCGCCCCAATTGGTCAAGGTGAGGGAAAAGTAAATATCCTCGGCGACCAGATGCACCACGTATGTTTTATTGATATCACTCGGCGGGCGATTGCCGGCCTCCAAGGGGCAGGCACCGTAGGTCAGCGTATTGAAGTTGGCGAGCGAGCCCACGGCCCATTTGGTATCAGAGGGGCTGGTGCCGGAAGTGGCGCCGCCTTCCGCGCTGGCGTTATACAAACCGCCGCCAGCGGTGCTGCGGCTGAACGAAACGCCGGTGGTCAGGTGATCAACCAGATTGCCGGTCGGAGTCGAATGGAAGAAGCCGATATTGGGGCCATTCCAGAGCGTGGAAGCATGTGCCAAGGGGAGGATGGCGGCAAGCAACGCCATCAGCATTGCGCGCATGAAAAGCAGGGAAGTCGGTTTAAATGTCTTCACTCCATGTTTGAGGCGCGAAACCGTTTTTTGTTCCCGACACTTTTTGCAACATGATCGAATCAAGGATTGAGGAGGCGGCTGATGCGATAAAATCCGGTGCCGGTCGGATTCACAACATTCGTGAACAGCGTTTGTCCGCCGTTGGCGACATTTGTGGACAAAGGCACCCAATTCTCGAAATTGGACGAGCTTTGAACGACATAGGAGAGCCCGGTGACGGTGTTGTAACCGAAGGTGAACTGGTTGCCGTGCAAACCTGTCCCGGAAAGATTGATGGCCGGTTCGGGCGTGGAGCGTTGGTAGGCAAACCCGCCGCTGCCGCCGGCGGTCCAAGCGGTGATGTTGATGGACAGATAGATGTCATCCGAAATGAGATGCACAACCATGGGCTGGCCGATCAGCGTGGTGGGTGAGGCGCCATTCAGCAACACGAGCCAGTTGGTGTAATTCAGCGATGCATAGCTGGCCAGGGAACCGAAAGCCCATTCCGTGTTCATAGGGCTGAAGGTGGTGGCGCTCGTTTCGTAAAAGGCGTTGAAAAGGCCCTTGGAGGCGGCGCGGGTGAGCCAGACATCCGGCGTGATCCGGTCCTGATTGCCGGCCTGGGTGGGATTGGGGGCAGGCTGGGTGTAGGTGATCACGGGGCCGGTCCATACGGTGGCGGCGTACAGATGTTGATCGCCGGCCAACAGCAGGAGCAAAACCATGCCATAAAGAATTAAGACCGCAGTGGAGAGGGGACGTTTCGGCGCCTGCATGGATGTTAGAGGCGGGCATGGACAATTTGTTCCCGCCGTTCGACCTGATATTCAGCGCTTGATAGTTGAAAGGCGAAACTTGAAACTGCGCGGATGCAGTTGCCCGCGGATTATCACATGCACACGCCGCTGTGCCGCCATGCGGCCGGTGAACCGGTGGATTACGCCCGTCGCGCGTTGGAGATCGGCCTGGATGAGATCGGTTTCTCGGATCATTCGCCGATGGCGCGCGATGATTTTGACAACTGGCGCATGTTCGACAGCCAACTGGACGACTATGTGGCGAAGGTCCGCCTGGCGCAAAAAACTTTTCCGCAACTGACCATCCGGCTGGCGATGGAGGTGGATTATCTGCCCGGTCACGAGGACTGGATACGGGCGTTGGCGAAGCGGCATCCATGGGATTATTTCATCGGCAGCGTCCATTATGTCTCCGAGTCGTGGGATATCGACAACCCGGCCAAGCTTTCGGAATGGAAGAAGCGTGATGCATTTGAGGTGTGGGAGGTTTATTTCGAACGGCTGGCGCAGGCGGCGGAATCGAAGCTGTTCGACATCATCGGTCATGCGGATCTGCCGAAAAAGTTTGGCATCCGGCCGGTGCAGGATTGCACGCCGTTGTATGAGAAATTTTTGGAAGCGGCGGCGAAGGCGAATGTGGCCATCGAACTGAACACCGCCGGGTTGCGGAAGGATTGCAAAGAGATTTATCCCAGTCGCGACCTGCTGCAACTGGCGTTTGCGAAACATGTGCCGATCACCTTTGGCTCGGATGCGCATGCGCCGGAGGAGGTGGGGTTGAATTTCAAAGAGGCGATCGAACTGGCGCGCAATGTCGGGTATGCGGAAACGTGCCGCTTTCGCCAACGGCAGCGCGAGTCCGTCTGGCTTTGACCTATGACGGCGGAACGCTCGCCAAAGCATTTCGCGCTCATCTGCCTTGTCCTGGCGCTGGGAACGGCGGCGCTTTACTGGCCGATCACGAACCATCCCTTCATCCTATATGATGACGAACAGTACATCACCACGAACGTACACGTCACGACCGGGTTAAGCTGGGAGAATTTTAAGTGGGCTTTCACCACGGGCGAGGCGGCGAACTGGCATCCGCTGACGTGGCTTTCGCATCAACTGGATTGCACCCTTTTTGGACTGAACGCGGGCGGGCATCATCTGGTCAGCCTGCTGTTTCACATCGCCAACACATTGCTCGTTTTTATTTTTTTGCGCGGGGTGACGGGAGCGTTGTGGCGCAGCGCACTGGTGGCGGCATTGTTTGCGTGGCATCCGCTGCATGTGGAATCGGTCGCGTGGGCGGCGGAGCGCAAGGATGTGTTGAGCACTTTTTTCTGGATGCTCACGTTGCTGGCGTATGGGCGTTACGTGCGGCAGCGGAGCTGGGTAGCGTATGGCGCGGCGTTGGTTCTGTTCGCGTGCGGATTGATGAGCAAGCCGATGGTGGTGACGTTGCCATGCGTGCTGTTCCTGCTGGATTTCTGGCCGTTGCAACGCATGGCGGCCGTTGAATTTGAGGGGCCGGGGTGGAAAACATTGATCTTGGAAAAAATCCCGTTTTTCGTGCTCGCGGTGGCGGGGAGCGTGGTGACGTATCTGGTGCAGGCGGGCGGCGGCGCTGTGTGGCACGCGCCGTTGCCAGAGCGGCTTGCAAATGCGGTCATCGCGTATGCGCTGTATTTCATCAAGATTTTTTATCCGACGCACCTGACGGTGATCTATGCACTTCCGAAACATTGGCCGGTTTTGCTGGCGCTGGGGGCGGCGGCCTTGCTGGCGGTCGGAACGATGGCGGTCATGAGGTGCCGGCGGAGCAAACCGTTTTTGGCGATGGGCTGGTTTTGGTTTTTGGGCACGCTGGTGCCGACAATCGGGCTGGTGCAGGTGGGCGCGCAGGCGATGGCGGACCGGTATACTTACATTCCCAGCATCGGGTTATTCGTCGCGCTAGTCTGGGGCGGAGCGGAATGGGTGGCGGCCCGTCCGGAGTGGAAGAAGATTTCCGTGGTGGTGGCGGGCGGTGTGTTGCTCGGGTGTGCTTTGGTCACGGCGAAGCAGATTTCTTACTGGGGCGACAATGTGAGCCTGTTCATGCATGCGATCGAGGTTTCGCCGGACAATTATGTCGCGGATAACTTGCTGGGAAAAGCGTTTGAACGGAACGGCGACCAGGTGCGAGCGGTGGTGCTTTACGAAAATTCCGTGAAGTTGGAACCGCGCTTTCCGCAAAGCCAGTACAATTGCGCGCTCAGCCTGTTTGCGCTGGGGCAGACGGACGAGGGGATCGGGCATCTGCAAGCGGCCGCGTTGCTGGTGCCGCGTGATGCGGACACGCAGTTTGCGTTGGGTTTTTATTTTTCTAAGTACGGGAGTTGGACCAACGCGGTGAATTGCTACAGCAATGCGGTTGCGGTGCGATCGGGTTTCGCGTCGGCGCAGCGGGATTATGGGGTGGCGTTAGGCAATCTAGGGCGGTTCGGCGAGGCGGTGGGGCATCTGCGGGAGGCGTTGAGATTGCAACCGGATTTGGCGGGGGCGAAGGAGGAGTTGGAGCGGGTGTTGGCGGCGCATCCGGAGGTGAGGTGAACCGAGGCGACCTTTCATAGGGGACCCCTGAATTTAAGGGCTGGCGCACTATTTAAAGGCTGGGGGAGAGGAACATTCAACGCTCAACATTTAATGCCCAACGCCAAAACTCCGGGGTGAAAGTTTTTTAACCACGGATAAACACAGATAAACACGGATTGGGAAATTGCTGTGGGAAAAATCAGGGAAACGTGGAGGCTCGGAAGGTGGCGGAGGTGGCGATGTATCAACAACGGACCGCAAAGCCTGCCCTACATGAGCTATGGGATGAAGAGGCGGTTGGTGCCAGCATGGCTGTTATAAAGTAGGTTTGTCAGGCCAGTGTCTGTGACTTCTTGAACGCTGCCGTCGGCGAGCAGAACATAGCCGGCGCCAAATTTTTTTGGCTTTGTGAACCAGATTTTTTTGAAACTTCCGTGGCGGTGGCCATCCCATTCGAGCTGGGTGGGCGAAGTCACGTTGACAAGGTGGCCGGACGTAACAGGTGATTGATTCAAGAGAAAATTGTCGTCGCCCGCGACGAGCGTTTGAGGGTCTTCGTCGGTAGCATCAGCGGCGATGAAATAGCTGATTTTGTTTTTCAGGTCATTGGTGAAATTGGTGGCGCAGCGGGGGCGCGAGGCGTCTTTCGGGCAAACGAGATCATAAGGGCTAACCTCATTGGAAAGGACTTGGAATATCTTCCAGGCGTCGGGAGTGTTCATCAATTCCAAGGTGCCGCCGAAGACGCCGGAAAGTTGCATTGGATATTTATCATTGTGATCCCCGGCCCAAATTTTTATGCCGCTGCTGAACTCGTGAAGGCGTTCAACGTCGGTATATACGCGTCCATAGTCTTTTGGGTGCTGTCTAATTGGCAAAATTCCGAGTATGAGAACAATGCCGATAAAGCTGACGCATATCATCAAAACCTCAACCCGGGTCAACGCCTGATTCGTTTGACGAGAAAGGCTTACTTTCATGGGATGACGAGGCGGTTTGTAATCAGAGCCGCACGGCCGGAGTAAATGTCTGTTTCATTTAGCCAGTTGGCGAGATTGGAGTCCTCGGTACTCTGGACACTACCGTCTGTCAGGGCAATGTTACCAGCACCGAACTTTTTAGACCTGCTGAACCAGCCCTGTTTGATATAGCCACCATGGCGATCGCCGTCCCATATAAGATTGCTAGCGGAAGTCACACTTATCAAACCGGAGCAGACGGCTTTTTGGTCTAGGAGAAGATTGTCGTCGCCGCCGAGGAAAAGTTGCGGATCTTCATCGGTTGCTGAAGCGGCGATGAAGTAGCTGATTTTACCTTTCAGGTCTTTGAAATTGGTGACGTATCCATGCTGGGAATCTTGTGGGCAGACAATAATTCTTGGGTCACACACCTCGTTAGACATGACTTGAAAAGTTTTCCAAGCGTCCGGAGTATTCATTAATTCCATCGTGCCTCCATTCGCCACAGAAAGTTCCATGGGAAATTTGTCGTTGTGGTCGCCAGCCCAAACTTTGTAGGCGAGGGCAATTTGTTTCAGATTATTAACGCAGCTGGTAGGGCAAATATGCCTCCGTGGTCGGGCCAGCGTGGGCGTTAGCATCATGGCCAAAAATGCCAGGACTAAAATCACCAATATCACCTCAAATAAGGTCATGCCCTGATGGAGTTGGCGATGGCGATGCAGTTTCATGGGATGACGAGGCGGTTGGTGGCCAGAGTGGTTTCCTGTTTGGCGGTGCGAAGTCCGCTGGTGGTTACGCCCTGAACGCTGCCATCGCCCAACAATATGTTGCCGGTGGGGTTGTGGCGGGTCTTTGTCCAACTGATGGGTGGATTGGTGGTAAATTCCAGCAAGCCGGAATTTACCGGGACGCCGTTGATCTCAAAATTGCCGTCACCAGAAATGAGGGTTGGCGGGAAAGCTTTGTTGGCATCCAGCCCGACAAAATAACTCACGTTTTGATTGCAGAATTGTGGCGAAAAGTTGGTGGCGGCGAAGCTGGTGGTGTCAGTTGGGCAGTGTAAAATTTGTGGCGTAACCAACTCATTGGACAGCGTCATAAAATCAAGGGATGCGAGGTTTTTGAACGGACTGCCATCAGTGAAAATTTCCCTGGTGCCGCCGTTGGTCACTGAAACATCTTGCGGATATAAATCACCATGATCACCCGCCCAGATTCGTTCAGCCAAGCCGATTTGTTTGAGATGATTTGTGCAGACAATTTTCAGGCCTTTTTTACCGCTGCTGCTGACGGGTAAAAACATTGCTACTAAAATCACTATTATGACCATGACGGCCAATACATCCAACAGTGTCAGCGCATGGTTTTGTTTTTTGGCCTGGCGCAGTTTCATGGAATGACGAGGCGGTTGGTGGCGAGGGCGGTAGGGCTGAGATAGTTGGTCAGGTCTGAGTTTAGGGCGGCTTGGACGTTACCATCGGCCATGAGCAGGTTGCCGCAGGCGGGTTTCTTTAGATAAATCCAGGCGTGATCTTTTTCGACGGTGTGGCGGGAGTTGTCCCAAGTGAAAGTGGCGGTGGAGGCGGTGGTAAATAATCCGGGTTTGACTGATGCGCCTTGATTAACAAAATTGTCATCGCCGCCGAGCAGCGAGCTGGTGTTGGAATCGGTGGCGTCGATGCCGATGAAGTAGCTGAGATGATCTTTGAGGTCATCGGTGAAGTTGGTGGCATCTCGGGCGTGCCAATGATCTTCGGGGCAATAAAATATCTTGGGTGTGCTGGCTTCGTTGGAAATGACTTGGAACATTCTCCAAGCTTCGGGGGTGGTCATCCATTCCAAGGCGCCGCCGGAATTGGTGGAAACAGCGGTTGGATAGCGGTCATTGTTATCACCAGCCCATACTTTGATGGCGAGGCCGAGCTGTTTCAGATTGTTGGCGCAACTGATCTTTTGACACTTGTTACATCTGGAGGAAGAAAGTGTTGGCAGCATCAGCGTGAGCAGGAAGGCGATGACACACAAGACGACGACGGCTTCGACCAGAGTCATGCCCTGATTTGTTTGGCGGTTTTGGCGTAGTTTCATGGGATCAAGAGGCGGTTCGTGGTGAGGCCGGTTTGGCTGAGGTAGTTGGAGAGTCCGATGTTGTAGCAACTCTGGACGCTGCCATCGGTGAGGGCGATGTTACCGGCGGCGATTTTTTTGGGTTTTTTAAACCAGCCTTGATCGGCCATGCCGCCGTGACGGTCGGCATTCCATTCGAGTTGGGAAGACACGGTGACGCTGATGATGCCGGGGTGGACGGGGGATTGGTTGAAGAGCAAATCGTTATCGCCAGCAAGAATCATTTGCGGGTTGGCATCGGTTGCATCGGCGCCGATGAAGTAGCTGACTTTGTTGGTCAGGTCCGTGGTGAAGTTGGTGGCGGCAAAGTGGCGTAGAAAGTCATTGGGGCAAATGATGACTTTTGGGGTGCTTAGTTCATTGGACATCTGTTGGAAGGCTTTTAGGGCGTCGCCAGCGGCAGTCGCCTCCATTGCACCGCCGTTGGTGACGGAGACTTGCATGGGGAAACGGTCGTTGTTGTCACCGGCCCATATTTTAAAGGCGAGGGCGGTTTGTTTTAGGTTGTTTGTGCAACCGATGCGGGAGCGATAATGATGCGGAGTTAAATATGTGGGCACAATCACCATGGCGAAGAGGGCAATGACGCAGAGGACGACGATGGCTTCGATCAGCGTGAGGCCCTGATTCGTTTGGGTGGAAGAACGAATACGCATATGCCAGTGTTATAGCATCAGGGATGCCGAGCGGATTTATTGGGGTTTTGGCGGGGCAAGGGGGCAAATATGCGTGAGGGACGCGCATTGGGCGTGAGAATCACGCGTTTGGGCAAGCTGAAGCTTGGGGCATTTGAACAACAAAGGAACGAAGGCTCAGAGTAGGGAATGAATTGGATGAGGGATTTTTTAAACACGGATGTCGTGGTTGCAGGTCGGCCGCTGCGGCTGGTCCTTTTCTCCCTAACACAGCCGCCGCCCATTGAAGACGAGTCAGGTATGGCAGCGAGGAAGGTCAAGAGTATGAGTGAGAACGTTTTTTGTTTTTTTGAAAATCTTCAAATTTTCCAGTAAAAACGCAAAAAGTGGGGTGGTTACCATTTTCATGACCTCGGTTATCGCCAATAGAAATGAGGGATTATGATTTTTTTGGGATTTTTCGGGTCGGACCCCTTTCCCACCCGGGAAAAATGAAAATAAATGGCATAAATCTGCCAGTTACATTC
>DASZCA010000249.1:0-24808 GCA_035943555.1 Verrucomicrobiia bacterium | reverse complement strand
TATCGCCGATCAATACCGGCTCATCGGTCGGCGCGTGCAAGGTCACCGCGTAATCGATGGTCCGGGCATCGCCGGTACCGGAAAAACGGATGGTCCGCTCATCCGTGCAGACAATCTTGCCGCTCGGCGCGACCCAATTATCGTGCGTGTGGATGGTGTCGCCCTCGGCCGTGAACTTGTCTTGAACCGTATGGCCTTTATCCGCCGGCGAACGGCCGACATCGCCCTTGCCTTCGTTCCAGAAATCCACGCCGTTGATCATGCTATGCTCGAACCAGAGCGAGCGATGCCACGGGTGATCGGTATCCTCGCCGGCGACCTTCTTCATTGGAAAATTCCGCGTCATCGGTGTGCCATCGGTGGCGAGAATGGGATAGCAATATGGCCGGGTCGCCCCGTCCGCATAAATGTATTCCGTGAAAAGCTGCCCCGCGATCTCCACGCGCACGCGATCGGCCAAAGGGATGAGTTTGATGTTCGAAACCGGTTCTTTCGCTTGCAGCAAGGTGACGGCCTGGGCGAAACACACGGCCGCCATGGCTAACTTGAAGGGATTCATGGTAGAAAGGATGTTTTACCCGCCATAAGGTTACAATGCAAAAGGGTGGTGACATACTTCAGTCCACCATCCTCTCCCAGTTAGCTCGTAATTTTACAAATACGGCGAAAACAACCGCGCCAGCGCATCCTTTAACTTTGTCGTGAACCGGCGCGCATCTACCTCCGCCAATGTCACCTCATGCGCGCTGCGGATTTTTTGCTGGATGAGCTGTTCCATCGCCTGTGCAAAATCGCGGCTGTAACATTCCACGTTCAGCTCGAAATTTAGGCGCAGGCTGCGCGCATCCCAGTTCGCCGAGCCAAGCAGCACCCAGTGGCTGTCCACGACCATCAGCTTGGAATGGTCGAAGGGCGGTGGTGTGAGCCAGATGTGGCAGTCGCGCTCCAGCACCTGCCACCAGAGCGAGCGTGAGGCCCAATGCACCGGCGGCAGGTTGTTTTCCGCCGGCAGAATGATGTCCACCCGCACGCCACGCAATGAAGCGAGGTTCAGCGCCGTGATGAGCGCCGTATCCGGCAGGAAGTAGGGCGTGACGATCTGTACATTATGCTGCGCCTCGGCCAGCGCGGCGAGCAACGTCCAGCGGGCGTTCTCAAAATCACTGTCCGGTCCGTCCGGCACGACGCGCGCGATGACATTGCCGGTCTCGGGTATCCCCGGAAACCACAGTTCGCCATCGAGAACCTCTTGCGTGACAAACGCCCAGTCGTTCGCGAACGCTTCTTGCAACTCTTCCACAACCGGCCCGGTGATACGAAAGTGCAGGTCTTGCACCGGATGCTTTGGCTTTTCCTTCAGCACGTTGCCGTGGCGGATGTTCATGCCGCCGGTGAAAGCCATTTGTCCGTCGATGATGAGCGACTTGCGGTGGTTGCGGAGATTGATCGTAGCCAGCCGCCAGGGTGTGAAGATGGACGTGGGCAGAAACTTGGCATACGGAACTTTCGCGTGCCACAATCTCCATTGGATGGGAGGAAAGGAATAGCGCGTCCCGGCGGAGTCGATCAGCACCCGCACGGTCACGCCGCGGTCGCACGCCTGTTTGAGTGCGGCCACGAATCTCCGCCCGCTGATATCGTTGTCGAAGATGTAGCTGCAAAGTGTGACGGACTTTTTAGCCGCGTTAATGGCGTCGATCATCGCAGGAAAGGCCTCGTCACCATTGATGAGTGGCTCAATCTTGTTGCCGGCGGTCAGCGGTTGGCTGACGACACGGCCGACCACGCGGGCGATGTGTTTGAGATGTTCGGCACATTGAGGTTCCGGCTCGCCGAGATTGTCAGGCACGGGACGGCTAAAAGTCTTGTGCACGCCCAGCTTGACCGCATGGCGGCGGAGGCGATTTACCCCGAGCGTGATATAGAGCAGTGGCCCCAGCGCAGGCAACATCCAGATGATGAAGATCCAGATCATCGCGGCCCGATTATCGCGCTTGTGCAAGAGTGCGTGACTGGAGGCGAGCAGGCAGGCGACGAGGTCAAAGCCGGCCGCGAAGTGCGGCCAGAAGTGGGCGAGACGCGTAAGCCAGTCCATGTGCAGGAAGTTTCAGCAGAAAAATCGGCTGACGCAAGCGCAGGGTGTGGTAGGGACAATCGCGGTGAGATGTCCCCGTCGTCGAACGCACCGGCAGACGGCGGAATCGAACGATCAAGGCACGTGGCTTGTCAGTTGCCGCCTGCGGGCGGATTCTTTGTAGCCGTGCAGCTGCTGAAATCCACGCTGGCACTGGAGCACTGCTTGTGATTACATCGCATCGATACATGAGGTTTATGGCCACAACCTGGTTTCGTCAAACCGCGTGGAGGCACGGGTGGTTGGGGTTTGTGTTGTCCGTCGGACTGTTTGGGCCGGCTTTCGCACGCGGTTTCGCCGGCGAACCGATGCGGTATCTTTACAACGCCCCGGAATCCAGCCTCGATAAACGGTATCTCTACCATTGGACGATTTTAAAAGCCGCGCTGGAAAAGACCGTTCCCCAATACGGCCCTTACGAAATGGTGCCTTCCGAATCGATGACGGAGAAACGACAGACATTTGAACTCAAGAACGCCGCCGGAAAAATATCGGTCATGTATCTGGGCACAACGCCAGATATGGAGCGCGACCTGGTTCCCATCCGTATTCCGGTGGACAAAGACCTCGGCGGTTATTGTGTTTTTCTTATCCGCCAGGAAAACCAGGGGCGGTTCACGAACATCGTCTCGCTAGATGATCTGCGAAAATTCAAATTCGGACTGGGGCTCGGCTGGATCGACGTGGACATCCTGCGCTCGAACCGTTTTCAGGTGGTTACGGCGTCCTGTTATGATTGCCTGTTTGAGATGGTGAACCACCGGCGTTCGGATCTCGCCCTGCGCGCGGCGGTCGAGGTCATCGACGAATATGAGGAGCGTAAAACCGCCATGCCCGGCCTTTGCATCGAGACGAACATCGTTTTTTATTATCCGATGCCGATGTATTTCTGGTTCGCCAAGACCGACGCCGGCCGGCGCCTCGCCGCCCGTGCGGAGGAGGGGATGCGGATGATGATCGCCGACGGGACTTACGATAAAATCTTTTCCGAGTACCAGGATTACAAGATTGGAAAGTTAAAGCTCAAGGAGCGTAAAATCTTTCGCATCGAAAATCCGTTTCTCGGTCCGGAGACGCCGTTTGCGGACAAGCGGCTGTGGTTTGACCCGGAAACGTACCGGCCGGTTTCAAAATAGACCGCACCATGTTTCGCACCCGGACATCCATCGCCTTCATCGTGGCCGTCGCGCTGGTGACAGCGACGACGCTGGCGCTCGGAGCGCTGGGCGTGATCAATTATCGCGGCGCCAAAAGCCGCGAGCTGGAACGCGTGCGGTTCGATCTTGCGCTCGACGCCGATCAGATTGCGCCCAGCCTTGACCTGCCGGTCTGGAATTTTGACCGTCTGGAAATCACCAAAGTGGTTGAAGGCATGATGCTTGATCCTGCTCTTCAGGCTGCGGAGGTCAGATCGGCGGATGATCAGGCCGTCCTTTGCGCGCGTGAACGCGACCTCCAGGGGCACATCAAGGTGTTGGAAAAAGAATTGCCCGCCGCCGGATTCCTCGTGGAGAAACGGGATATCACCCTGGCCGGCGAGAAACTGGCCACCGTGACACTTTTGGGGACGACTAAATCCGTGGACGTGACAATTCACTCCATTTTGATCTGGACCGTTTTTAACATCGTTTCAATCGACTTGGTTTTGATCGCCGGCCTTTACCTGTTGCTCTGGTGGCTGGTGCTCAGGCCGTTGAAAACCCTGGAGCATCACGCCGCCATCGTCAGCACGGGGAGCGGGGAGAGCATGATGTTGCAAGGGCCGCGCTTCCGGGGTGAACTGGAAAACCTGCGTGCGTCCCTCGCGAAAATGTTCCGGTTGCTGGAGGAACGGTATGAGGCTTTGCGTTTGAGCCGAGAGCAGTTTCAGCGGGTGTTCGAACATTCCGAAATGGGCATGATCATCGTTGAGTTGAGCGGGTATTTTCGTGCGGGCAACCAGGCGTTCTGCCGGATGCTCGGCTATTCCGGGGAGGAACTGGCCAGGCTGACCTTTGCTGACGTCACGCATCCGCAGGAACGCGAGATGTGCATCAGCGAAATCCGGCTGCTCATCGACGGGAAGAAAAATCCCCTGCTGCTGGAAAAACGCTATGTCCGGAAGGACGGTTCGACTGTGTGGGGACTTCTGGTTGGCTCGGTGGTCCGCGACCAGCAAGGAAAGGCGCTTTTCATGGTAGGACAGGTGCAAGACATCACCCGGCGGCGGCGCGCGGAAACCGAGCGCCAGCAGGCCGTCGAACGGGAGCAGCAGGCGCGCATCGAATACACCTTCCAGCTGATCGCCGCGCAGGAGGCGGAGCGCAAACGCATCGCCGCGGAACTTCATGACAGCCTCGGGCAAAATCTGCTGCTGATAAAAAATCTCGCGCAGATGGCGCTGCGGGAGCCGGATCCGGCGCAGGCCTCCGAAAAGGTCGCCAGCATCGACCATCTGGCCGCGCAGTGCATCGCCGAGACGCGGCAGATTTCGCGCGACCTGCATCCGCACCAACTTGATCACTTGGGGCTTAAGCGCGCTTTGGAATCCATGTTGGAAAGCGTCGCTGCGGCGAGCGGAATCGGGTTTCAATGGAAGATCGACGATGTGGATAAATTGTTCACCGCCGAGGGGGCGATGAATTTGTACCGTGTCGTGCAGGAAAGCTTGAACAACATCCTGAAACATTCCCGCGCCAAAACGGCCCGGGTGGATTTTGAACGTGACATCCATGAGGTGCGGTTACGGATCACGGATGATGGCTGTGGTTTTACGCCAGACCGGCTGGCGGAAAACAAGAAGGGCCTGGGCTTGAAGAACATACCGGAACGCGTGCGGATGCTGGGCGGAAGCATGAAGATGGATTCCACGCCCGGCGGGGGCACGCGCATCAAGGTGGTGATTCCGGTCCGCGCGGGGCCGGAGTAAAATTGGGGCGCATGATGGAATGGCGGCGGGTTGCATATTTTTCTCCCCCTGCGGACAGTTTGGTGTATAACAGCGACATGTTCCAAGAACCGGCGGGCAACGGTTTTGAACGGGCTCCTTTGCCGCTCTGGCAACTGGCGGGGCTGCTATGTCTCGCCTTTTTTCTTTGCGCCTGGCTGGGTGATTTCTTGTCGCCGGCAGGCGGCACCGTTGTCAGTTACTGGCTGCCAGGCGGCTTCTTCGTGGCCGTGTTGCTGGTGAACCCCACGCGGGACTGGCCATGGCTTATGCTGGCCATCCTGCCGGCGAACATCGGCTTCGATGTATTGCATGACCCGCATCCTGATTTTCAGATCATCGCCGGATTTTGCTTGGCGAACATCCTTCAGGCGGGCATTGGTGCGTGGCTGGTCCGCCGGTTCATCACCGAAACTCCGCGGCTGGCTTCGCTGAAAGAATTTTTTGGGCTGATGATTTTGGCCGGCGGGGCCGGCTCGGCGGTCGGCGCCACTATCGGCGCGACAATGCTGACGCGGTTCCATCTCGCCGGATCCTTCGTGGAGTCATGGAAAATTTTATGGGGTGGCAACGTGATGGCGGTGCTGGTGCTCACCCCCGTGGTGCTGGCCTTTGACGATGCCCGGACACGCAGGGCAAGCAGGTGGAATGTGTTGCGGCTGGCGGAGGTGGTGCTGGTGTTTGGCGGCATGGCGGGTTTTTTGTGGTTTGTATTGACCGAGGGACGCGGCATCGGTTCCCCGAAAATTCCGGTGCTGATTTTTGTGCTGTGGGCGGGCCTGCGTTTCGGCCTGCGCGGGGCTTCGGTGATGGTGTTTCTGCTGGCGATGATCGCCTCCTATCTGACCACGCATTTTGTGAAAGGGTTGTCGGCGGATGAAGTCGCCAGCGGCAGCTATATCTTCACCTTGCAGGTTTTTGTCGCTGTGGCGGCGATGGTGGGCTTGGTGCCGACGATTGTACTGGCCGAACGCGACCGTGCGCTGATGAGATTGCGTGACAGCGAAAACCGCTATCGCAGCCTGACCGAGGCGGCATTTGAAGGCGTCGTCATCAGCGTAAATGGCCGCATCATGGATGCCAGTGACCAGGCGATGAAAATGTTTGGCTATGGGCGGGATGAATTCATCGGCAAGGAAATCGTCAGCCTGGTCGTACCCGCCGAACGGGAGCAGGTGGCGGAAGCCATTCGTACGCAGCGGGAGACCATTTACGGTCATGGGTTGCAGCGCAAGGACGGCAGCATATTCTATGCGGAAGCCCAGTCGCGGCATGTCGAACTGGATGGCCAGTTCGTACGCATGACCGCTTTGCGGGACATCACCGAAAAGAAAAAGGCCGAGCAAGCCTTGCGTGAGTCGGAGGAAAAATTTTCCAAGGCTTTTTATTCCAGCCCGGACGCCATCTCCATCACTGAAGCGGCCACCGGCCGGTTTTTGGATGTGAACGACGGCTTTGCGCCGCTATACGGATATGCGCGCGAAGAACTCATCGGGCGAACCTCGCTTGAGTTGAACATGTGGCGTGATCCCGCCGAGCGGGACAAGCTGGTTCAAATGCTCAAACAGGACGGAAAAATCCGTTCCTTTCCCAGTGTGGGCCGGATGCGGTCGGGAGAATTATTTCAGTGCCTGGCGAGCGCGGACCTGGTTGAGATCAAAGGCCGGCTTTGCATCATCTCCCTCGTGCGCGACATCTCCGAGCAGAAGCGTGCCGAAGCAGCATTGCGTGAGTCGGAAGAAAAATTTTCCAAGGCGTTCCGCACCAGCCCGGATGTGATGTCCATCGCCGACCTGGAAACGGGCCATTACTTGGACGTCAACGAGGCGCACCAAAAAGTTTTTGGGTTCACACGCGAAGAAGTCATCGGTCATTCGCCTTTGGAACTGGGCATTTTGCTGTCCCCCGAGCCGCGTGAAAAGATGCTGGCACAGTTGCGGGCCACCGGTTCAGTCCGCGACCTGGAGGTGCAGGCCCGCAATCGCAAGGGAGAAATGATCACCATTCTTCATAGCGCCGAGATGATCGAGTTGAACGGGCGCAAGTGCATCTTGCGGGTTTCCCACGACATCACGGACCGCATCCGGGCGGAAAATCTGGGCCGTTCGCAACGGCAGGTGATGGAGATGATCGCCAGCGGGTGCCCGTTGCAGGAGACGCTTGAAGCCCTTTTGCAAATGGTGGAGATGCAATCACCGGAGATGCTTTGTTCCATTCTTATGTTGGAAGCGGATGGCACCCATTTCCGGAACTGGGCCGCACGTTCCTTGCCGGTGGAGTTCATGCATGTGTTGGAAGGCTTGGCCATTGGTCCGTGCGCCGGATCTTGCGGTACGGCGGCCTTTCGGAAGGAACCGGTCTTTGTCGCCGATATCGCCACCGACCCGTTGTGGGCGGATTACAAACATCTGGCGTTGCCTCATGGCCTGCGCGCCTGCTGGTCCACGCCGATCATGGATGCGCAACGCCGGGTGGTTGGCACCTTTGCCATTTATTACCGGCAGCCGGGCCTGCCGGATGAGCGGCACCAGCAGTTGATCGCCATGGCCACCCATACGGCCGCCATCTGCATCAGCAAGCAAAACACGGAGGCTGAGCGTGCGCAATCCATCGCGCGGGAGCAGAAGGCGCGCATCGAGTACACGTTTCAACTGATCGCCTCGCAGGAGGCGGAGCGCAAACGCATCGCCGCTGAATTGCATGACAGCCTCGGCCAAAACCTGCTGCTGATAAAGAACCTGACGCAGATGGCCTTGCGCGATCAGGACCCGGCGGCCACCTACGAAAGGGTCGCCGGTATCGACCATCTGGCCGCGCAGTGTATCGCCGAGACGCGTCAGATTTCACGCGACTTGCATCCCCACCAGTTGGATCACCTCGGCCTTAAGCGCGCTTTGGAATCCATGTTAGAAAGCGTTTCCTCGGCGAGCGTGATCCATTTTGAATGGAAGATCGACGGCGTGGATGAACTGTTTTCCTCCGAAGGGGCGATGAATGTTTACCGCATCGTCCAGGAAAGCCTGAACAATGTCCTGAAACATTCCCACGCCAAAACTGCGCGTATAAATCTGGAACGGGACATCCATGAGGTGCAGTTGCGGATCACGGACGACGGTTGCGGTTTCGTGCCGGGCCACCTGGCAAATAACAAGAAAGGCCTCGGCTTGAAGAACATACCGGAACGCGTGCGGATGCTGGGCGGAACCTTGAAAGTTGACTCGGCTCCGGGCGGTGGTACATGGATCGAGGTTCTCATTCCGGTCGCAGCCGGGCCGGAGTAGCCGGGCTTTCACAATTTTTAACACATTTGCAGAAAATTCACGCTGACGCGCCGCAATTGTTTTGATAATGTTTGCTTCCTCATGGCTGGGCGCACAAAGGTTTTGATCGTGGACGATCATCCGCTCTTCCGCAGCGGGCTGCGGCAGGTGATCGAGGCGGATGCACGTTTCGAACTTTTGGGCGAGTCGGGGGATGGCGGGGAGGCGTTGAAATTCATCCTCGAAAAAAAACCCGATGTCGCCGTGCTGGACGTGAATCTTCCGGGGCTCACCGGCCTGGAGATCGCGCACAAGCTTCAAGCCAAAAAAAATTCCACGCGTATCATCATCCTCACCATGCACAAGGAAGAGGAGATGATCAACCGCGCGCTTGATTCGGGCGTTGGCGGTTTTGTGCTCAAGGAAAATGCCGTCGCGGACATCTTGGATGCCATCGCCGCCGTGGCGGCGGGCGGGCATTATTTGAGCCCGAGCGTTTCCGGTTTTCTTGTGCGCCGCCGCAACCGCGCCGAATCATTGTCCGCGGCCAAGCCCGGTCTCGACGATCTCACCAAGGCCGAGCGTCGCATCCTCAAGCTCATCGCTGATAAAAAAACCAGCAAAGAGATCGCCGCGGAACTCTTCATCAGCCCGCGCACTGTCGAGGCGCACCGCGCCAACATCAGCACCAAGCTGGAATTGCAAGGCAGCCATAGCCTGCTTCAATTCGCCCTCGAAAACCGTTCGTCCCTCTGATCTGTCCCCCGGTTCCGACTTCGCTTCTAGGTAGGACTACCTAGAAAAAATAGCGGGTTCCACCTATTCCAATATATGCGGCGGCAACAATTACGCCGCGCCCTCATGTACGCTAGATTTTGTGAACCTTTGACACATGAAACATATGGCCAAGAAATTGATGATAGTTGATGAACGCGCGGTTTCGCGCCACCTCGTCCGGCAGGCGTCCGCCACCCCGCATGACACCGTGCTCGAATGCGCGACGCCCGAGGAAGCCATGAAAGCCATCGGTGTGTTCCAGCCGGACTGTGTGATGATGGGCGTCTCCCTGCCGGCCCCCGGCGCTTTCAAAGCGATCAGGAAGATCCGCAAAGCCTACCCCGAGATGCGCGTGCTGGCCGTGAGCAGCCTGCCGGAACCGGAATTGCGGCACGCGGCCAACGAAGCGGGCGCCGCCGGTTATGTGACCACCGAAAATCTTTCCGAATTGTTTTTGCTCGCCGCGCCCGAACGGCTGGCGTGCAAGCCGGTCCGGCCGGCCGCCACGGTGCCTCCGGCCAAGGGAAAGTCCGCGAAGTAATATTACGAAGGGAAAACTCTATTTTGTTATGCCAATGAAGCTGATGATTATCGATGACCACGACGGGATGCGCGCCACGATCCGGCAGTTGATCGCCGCGCCCGGCGACAGCGTGGTGGAGTGCGGTTCCGGTGATGAAGCGTTACGGATGCTGGTCCAGTTCAAGCCGGACTGCGTGACCGTCGATGTGAGCATGCCCGGCCTGTGCGCTTTCAAAACGATGCGCGCGATTCGCGAGTCGCATCCCGCCGCGCGCGTGATCTGTGTCACCAGTTACGACCAGCCGGATTATCGCCGCGCCGCCTACGATGCCGGTGCCTCAGGGTTTGTCGTGAAAGACAACCTTACCGATCTCTACCTGCTCGTGGCTACGAAGCGGTTGCTCTCCCGCCTGCATCTCTGAGGCCCGTGTTCAATCCGGTTCCATCACGCGATAACCCACACCGGGTTCGGTGATAATGAACGTGTGCTTGACAGCATCTGCCTCCAGTTTTTCACGCAGATGCGCGATGTGGACACGCAGGTAATGTGTTTGCTCCACCGCATTGGGTCCCCAAACTTCCGTGAGCAGTTGGCGATGGGTCAAAACTTTTCCGGCGTGGACCACCAGCAAGCGGAGGAGGGCGTATTCCGTCGGTGTGAGTTTCACTTCCTGCCCGTTCTTGCGGACGATGCGCGCCGCCATGTCGACTTCGAGGTGCCCCGCCCGAAAAACCGCTTGCGCTGATTGCGGCTGGGCGCGGCGCAACGTCGTTCGCAATCGCGCCAATAATTCACCGCTGCCGAACGGCTTGGTCACAAAATCATCCGCCCCGGCATCCAGCGCGGCGATCTTGTCATCTTCGCGGTCGCGAACGCTCAGGACAATCACCGGCACGCGGCTCCATTCGCGGATGCGTTTCAACACTTCCACCCCGTCCAAGTCCGGCAAACCAAGATCGAGCAAAATGATTTCCGGCCGGCGTTGCGCCGCCTGCACGATGCCGTCCTGTCCGGTCGTCGCGTCAAAGACCGCGTAGCCGTTCGCCTCCAGCGTCACGCGCAAGAGACGCCGGATCTGCGGCTCGTCATCGATCACGAGCACGTTGGTTGCGGGTTGGCTGTTTTGGTTCACGGCAATGGTTCTTCCGGCGGCGCTTCTATTTGCGGCACCAGGATGGTGAAAACCGCGCCGCCGCCCGGCCGGTTGGCGGCGGTGATCTGTCCGCCGTGAGCTTCCACAAATCCTTTCACGATGGCCAGTCCCAAACCGCTGCCGCCGGCGGGCGCGGCCGGGGCGCGAAAAAATTTGTCGAAGATACGCGGCAACAATTCCGGCGGCAACCCCGGCCCCTCGTCGGCCACGCTGAATACGAGCCGGCGGTTCTCATGGCGGACCTGAAACAAAATCGGCGTGCCGGACGGCGTGTGTACCACGACATTCAACAGCAGATTGGAAAGCGCCTGTTGCATCAATGTAAAGTCCAGCCGCGCAAGCGGGATTTTTTCCGCCAGTTCGACTTTAATCTCACGGCCAACCAGTTCACGCTTCACCGAACGGACGGTGGTCTGCACGAGGTCACCGACGTCACACCAGTCCAGTTTGGGCCGGACATGGCCGGAATCAAGCCGTGTCACATCAAGCAGATTGCCCACCAACCGGTTCAGGCGCGCGGAAGCCTCTTGAATTTCACCAACCATTTTGCGGTCGAAGCCGCCATCTGCATTTTTGGATTCCGCCAGCGCACTGGTGGCACTGGTGATGGCCGCCAGCGGTGTGCGCAACTCATGCGAGATGGAATTTAGCAATGCATTGCTCAGGCGTTCGGATTCCGCCACCAGCTTGCTTTGCTCGCCCGCCGCGCGCAAGGCCACGCGGTCCAGCACCAGCGCGGCTTGTCGCGCATAGGCTTCCAGCAGGTCGCGCCGCGCGAACGGGAGGTTTTTCTCCGGCAATTGCACCGAGAGCACGCCGACGGCTGAGCGTTCCGTCATCAGCGGCAGATGTAGCGCTTCCGCGCCCGGCAGGTTGTCCGTAAATTTCCCCGCCGGCTGCCGGTTCAGGAACGACCATTCGGCCACATGCAATTCCTTTTCCGTCAGCGCGAGCGAACTGTCCGGATGTGCGGCCAAAGAGTTTTTTCCCGGTAACACCACAGCGGCTGTCGCGTGGAAAACGCGGCTGATCTCGGCGACCAGCTGCCAGACCACCTCGTCGCGCGTGCCAGCTTGCGCGAATTCACGCGTCAATTGATAGAGCGCCGTCGCGCGTTCCTCGCGCTGGCGTTCGGCCAGTTCTTGGGCGCGGATGCGGGCAACCAACTGGCCCAGCACGATGGCCACAACGAAATAAAGCCCGAACAAGATGCCGTCCTCGGCGTTGGTGATGATGAAAGTGAAGCGAGGCGGGAGAAAATAATAATCCCACGCGAGTGCGCTGGCAGCACCGGCGAACAGCATGGGGCCACGACCCAGAAAAAGCGCCAGCAACACCACCACCAGCAGGAACACGAAGCCCGGCACGCGCGGGCCGGTGAAGGGCATGAGCAAAAAATTGAGCCCGCCCACCACGGCCAGGATGCCCGCCGCCAGCAGATATTGTTTCCAATTGGTTTGGGGTCGCCACGCGGAAAACTTTTTGGGTGCTGGCGCGCCGCCTTTTTCAGCACGGACGATCTGCAGGTCGATATCACCGCTTTCCCGCGCCAGGTGGCGCAATAGTTTTCCGGCCCGGAACCATTCAAATAAACTTGCCGCCGCCGGTTTGCCGATGATGAGCTGCGAGACGTTGTTCTGCCGGGCGATGCGCAACAGGCCGGACGCCAGATTTTCATCCGCCGTATCGATCACCTCCGCGCCCAGCGACCGGGCGAGTGCGAGGTTTTTTTCCAAGCGCGCCTGCGCGGCTTCATCCAAGACACGCGAATTTTCCACATGCACTGCCAGCCAGGGGCATCGCAGGCTGTCGGCCATGCGGCGCGACCAGCGGATGAGCGATTCGGAAAGCGGGCTGGCACTCACCGCAACCATGAGCCGGTGACCGGTCTTCCATGCGCCCGCACCCGCCTGCGTACGGTGAAATTCCTGCGTGTCCACGCTGACATGGTCGGCCACGAGCCGGAGCGACAGTTCGCGCAGTGCGGTGAGATTGGCCTCGCGAAAGAAATTTTGCGCGGCGCTGGCGGCGCGTTCGGGCAGATACACTTTGCCCTGTTGCAGGCGGGCGACGAGATCGGCAGGTGGCAAGTCAACGAGTTCTAATTCCGCCGCGTCGAGGATGCCGTCAGGCACGGTCTCGCGGATTTCCGCGCCGGTGATCTGGCGCACGGTGTCGGCGCGACTTTCGATATGCTGGACGTTCAGCGTGGAAAAAACGTCGATGCCCGCGTCGAGCAATTCGTTCACATCCTGCCAGCGTTTGGGATGGCGCGAACCGGGGGCATTCGTGTGGGCGAGTTCATCCACCAGCGCCAGTTGCGGATGCCGCGTCAGCACGGCGTCCAAGTCCATCTCCGTCAATGGCAGGTCACGATAGGTGAGTGTGTTTCGTGCGATGACTGGCAGGCCCGCCACCAGCGCGTCCGTTTCCTTGCGTCCATGGGTTTCGACGTAACCGACAACGAGGTCGCGCCCGCCTTTAAACTCCCGCTGCGCCGCCTCCAGCATCGCGTAGGTCTTGCCGACGCCCGGGCACATGCCGAGAAAAACTTTGAGCCGTCCGCGCTTCTTTTGGGCGGACTCGCTTTGGATTGCGGCCAGCAGGGCGTCAGGGTTGGGGCGGTCATGCTCCATCACAAATCCAGCTTAATGAATCCGGTGTGGAATTCACCTTAAAAAGGCCGGCGGCCATGATCACGGGTTGCTGCATCATTTTTTTGGCGGACCGAATCGCTTCATCGCCCAGCCTGCCAACAGGGCGATACCGATGGTGCCAAAAATCAGATAGGCCACCACTTTTAACAGATTGACGAGTTCTGGATCCACGATGGCGTATTATCTCGCCGTCAAGGCATCCAACGCCAGGTTGAGCGGCAGCACATTGACGCCCGGCTCGCCGAGCAAACCAAGATTGGCACCATCCGTATTCGCCCGAATGAGTTCGCGCACCTTGTCTTCACCTAGGCCACGCGCTTTGGCGACCCGCGACACCTGCAGTTCGGCGTTGCGCAGGCTGATGTGCGGGTCCAGGCCACTGGCCGAGGCCGTCACGGCATCCGCCGGTACAGGCGCGTTGGTGTCCAGATTGTTTTGGGTGCGATAGTCCGAGATGTTTTGTTTGATGGCATCATTCAGTTTTTGCGAGGTCGGGCCGAGGTTGCTGCCGCTGGAACTGGTCGGGTCGTAGGCCATGCCGTTGGCGCCCGCATCGGAGGGGCGCGAATGGAAATACTTGTCGGCGGTGAACTGCTGGCCGATCAATTGTGAACCGTGGATCGTGCCATCCTTGCCGATAATCAGGCTGCCATTCGCCTTGTCATGGAACAATGCCTGCGAGATGCCAAATACGGCGAGCGGATACAGCCCGCAACAGATGACAGCAAACAGCAGCGTGACCATCAAGGCGGCGCGAAATTCGGAGAATAATTGTTTCATAACCTTAAATAAATTTGAGCGTGGTGATCAGGACATCGATGACCTTGATGCCGGCAAACGGGATGATGATGCCACCCAGGCCGTAGATAAGCAGGTTGCGTTGCAAGATGGCGAGGGCGCCAACCGGTTTAAACTTCACACCGCGCAAGGCGAGCGGAATCAAAGCGACGATGATAAGGGCGTTAAAGATGATGGCGCTCAAGATCGCGCTGTTGGGGCTGTGCAGGCGCATGATGTTCAATGGCGCGATGGCCGGGAACGTGACCATCAGCATCGCCGGGATGATGGCAAAATACTTCGCCACGTCGTTGGCGATGCTGAACGTCGTCAGCGAGCCACGCGTGATGAGCAGTTGTTTGCCGATTTCGATGATCTCAATGAGCTTCGTCGGGTTCGAATCGAGATCCACCATGTTGCCGGCTTCCTTGGCGGCCTGCGTGCCGGTGTTCATGGCCACGCCGACATCCGCCTGCGCGAGCGCCGGGGCGTCGTTGGTGCCGTCGCCGATCATGGCGACCATGCGACCGTCCGCCTGTTCTTTGCGGATGAGCGCCAATTTGTCCTCCGGCGTGGCTTCCGCGAGAAAATCGTCGACGCCCGCCTCGGCCGCGATGGCGGTAGCGGTGAGTTTGTTATCACCGGTGATCATAACGGTGCGGATGCCCATCTTACGGAGCTGTGCAAAGCGTTCCTTGATGCCGCCTTTGACGATGTCCTTAAGATGGATCACGCCCAGTACTTCCTTGCCATCGGTGACGACCAGCGGCGTGCCGCCGGAGCGCGCAACATTCTCCACGATGCGGTTAACGGCTTCGGGAAATTGCCCGCCCAGACGGTCCACGTAAACCTTGACGGCCGCCGCCGCGCCTTTGCGGATAGCACGCGGGGGCTGGCCGCCGGTGGCAGCGAAATCCACACCGCTCATACGCGTCTGCGCGGTGAATGGAACAAATTGCGCGTGCGAGGCGGCGACCTCGCGTCCGCGCAAACCAAATTTTTCCTTCGCGAGCACCACGATGCTCCGTCCTTCGGGTGTTTCATCAGCGAGCGAGGCGAGTTGAGCAGCATCGGCGAGCTTTTCAACGGAGACGCCGGGGGCCGGTAAAAAATCCGTCGCCATGCGGTTGCCGAGCGTGATGGTGCCGGTCTTGTCGAGCAGCAAGACATCGACGTCACCCGAGGCCTCAACTGCGCGCCCGCTCATCGCGAGAACGTTGTGTTGCAACAGCCGGTCCATGCCCGCGATGCCGATGGCGCTCAACAGCCCGCCGATGGTCGTGGGAATCAGGCAGACCAGCAGCGCGATCAACACCGGCACGGAGAACACGGTGGCGGAATACAGGCCGAACGGTTTCAACGTCACGCAGACGAGCAGAAAAATCAACGTCAGCGCCGAGAGCAAAATCGTCAGCGCGATTTCATTCGGGGTTTTCTGGCGGGACGCGCCTTCGACCAGCGAAATCATGCGGTCGAGAAAGCCCTCGCCGGGATTGATGGAGATGCGAATCTTGATCTCGTCGGACAGGACGCGCGTGCCGCCGGTGACGGCGCTGCGGTCGCCGCCGCTTTCGCGAATGACGGGCGCGGATTCGCCGGTGATGGCCGATTCATCTACCGTGGCCGCTCCCTCAATGACGTCGCCATCAGCGGGAATCACTTCGCCCGCGCGCACGAGGACGACATCGTCCTTGCGCAGGCCGTTGGCACTGACTTCTTCCACCCGGCCGTCTTTGCCGACGCGGCGGGCAACCGTATTGACTCGCGTACCGCGCAAAGCCTGCGCCTGCGCCTTGCCGCGACCTTCGGCCACGGCTTCGGCGAAGTTGGCGAACAGAACGGTGAACCAGAGCCAGACGGCGAGCTGCGCGATGAAGCCACGATCCGTCGCGGTCGTGAAAATGCCCATGGTGGTCAGCGCGGCGCCAATCAGCGTCACGAACATGACGGGATTCTTCACCATCAGGCGCGGGTCTAGCTTTTTGAAGGCGTCACCCACCGCCGGGCCGGCGATTTTCCAATCGAAAAGAGAGGGAGCTTTATGCGTCATAAATTCTTAAGTGATTAGAACAATTTTCCTTGGAGCATCAGGAAGTGTTCGACAATCGGGCCGAGTGCGAGCACCGGCAGGAAGTTGAGCGCACCGACCAGCAAGATCGTGCCGATCAGCAAAAGGATGAACGTGCCGCCGGAAACGGGGAAGGTGCCCGCGCTGGCCGGGACGAGCTTCTTTTGCGCAAGCGAACCGGCCAGCGCCATGATCGGGATGATCATCAGGAAGCGGCCGAAGAGCATGGCGATGCCCAGCGTGGTGTCGTACCAAGGCGTGTTGGCGGAGAGGCCGGCGAAGGCACTGCCGTTGTTTCCCACGCAGGACGAATAGGCGTAGAGAATTTCGCTCAAGCCATGCGGGCCGTTGTTATTGAGCCCCGCCAATCCCCAATCGCTCACTACCGCCCAGGCCGAAAACGCGAGGATCGTGAGGCAGAGGATCAACAGCGTGAGCATTGCCATTTTTACGTCGAAAGAATGGATTTTCTTGCCGAGATATTCCGGGGTGCGCCCGACCATCAGGCCGGCGATGAACACCGCCAGCACGACGAATACAAGCATGCCGTACAGTCCCGCGCCCACGCCGCCGAAGATGATCTCGCCCAGTTGGATGTTGAACAATGGCACCAGTCCGCCCAAGGGCGTGAACGAATCGTGCATGGAATTGACCGCGCCGCACGAGGCATCGGTGGTGACCGTGGCGAACAGGGCGGAATTGAAGATGCCGAAACGGACTTCCTTGCCTTCCATGTTCCCGTCAGCCACAGCCACCCCGAGCTGCTGATGAATTGGGTTCCCCCCGGATTCAGCCCACCAGCAAAACAGCGTCCCGGCGAGGAACAGCACCATCATCGTGCCCCACACGGACCAACCATGCGCTTGATTTTTGGTCATGCGGCCAAGGTAATAGGTGAGGCCGCTGCCGATCGCAAAGATGGACAGCATCTGCAGAAAATTGGAGAGCGGCGTTGGGTTCTCGAACGGATGCGCGGCATTGGCGTTGGTATAACCGCCGCCATTGGTGCCGAGCATCTTGATGGCGACCTGCGATGCCATCGGCCCCTGCACAATGGATTGTTCATCTACGGTTTGATTCACCATGACAGGCACATTGGTCATAACCGGTTGGCCTTTCGCATCCAATTGCGGTACGTCGATCATTACGGCCACGCCGTTGTTCATCAGCGGCTGACCTTTGTCATTGAACTTGGGTGAGGACACCGTGACCGCCATGTTCGTGGTCACCGGCTGGCCCTTGTCATCGGTCTTCTGCACTTGGATGGTGTAGGGCTCGACGAGCTTTGCCGTGGTGTACGGCTTGAAATTTTGGATCATGCCTTGCGACACCAGCACCACCGCAAACACCAGGCAAATGGGCAGCAGGAGGTAGTAGGTGACGCGCACAAGATCGACCCAGAAGTTGCCGAGTAATTGCGTCGAGTGCCGCGAGAGGCCGCGCACCAGCGCCGCCGCGATGCCGATGCCGGTGGCGGCGGAGGCGAAATTGTGGATCGTGAGCGCGACCATCTGCGAGAGATAAGACATCGTAGATTCGCCGCCGTAGCTCTGCCAGTTGGTGTTGGTAGTGAAGCTGACGGCAGTATTGAACGCGAGATGCGGTGACAGCGCGGGCAACCCTTGCGGATTCAGCGGCAAGAAATTTTGCAGGCGCAGGATGGCATAAGTGAACACACAACTCACAAAGCTGAACAAGAGCATGGCCCAAGTGTATTGCCGCCAGGTCTGCTCCTGCCCGGCGCGAACGCCCATGACGCGGTAGGAGACGCGTTCGAGCGGGCGCACCAACGGATCGAGCCACGTTTTGCCCTTCGGATCGAGCACCTGCATAAGGTACAGACCCATCGGTTTGGTGATGAGCGCGAGTGCGCCGACGTACAGGGCGAGTTGTATCCAGCCGGAAGAGTTCATAAAGCGTTAAAATTTTTCGGGATAAACCATCGCGATGAACAGATAGGCGAACAGCGCGACGGCAATGAAGCCGACAAGGATGGTTTCCATAAGCGGTTAAAGTTTTGAGCACCAATGGGCGTAAAGCTCGGTCGCCACGAAGAACGTGGCGAGGGCGGCGATGAAAATAAGGTCGTTCATAGGTTCTGTTTTTACCTGCCAGAACCTTGGGGCATACCCGCGTCCGGGGCTAATCAAGATGCCCGCCGACGGCGTTAAGAAAGTGTTAAGATGGGAAGGAAGCTGTTGGAAAAACGGAGATTATCTGATTCTGGCCGCTTTGATCTGCGGTACGCCAAGCTGGAAAATCACCCAGGCCAGCACATACGCGCTGCCGCAGATGAGCATGATGGTCTTGTACGAACCGCTATCTTGCAACTGGGTGCTTACGTACCAGAAGAAGCCGAGCGACACCAGTGACGCCAGCGTGCCGCCGAAGCCCACCACGGAGGCCACGGCGCGTTTCGGGAAAATATCCGCCACCACCGAATACATCGTGGCTGACCAGCCTTGATGTGCCGCGCCGGCGAAGGCGAAGAATGTCGCCGCCAGCCATGCGCTGCTGACGTGCGGCGCGAGGATCACCGGCAAGGTACAGAGGGCGCAGAGCAGGGATGCCGTCTTGCGCGCACGGTTCAGGGGCCAGCCGCGTTTCAAAAACCATGCGCTCAGGCCGCCGCCGCCGATGCTGCCTAGCGCCGCCGCCGTGGCGACAAAAGCCAGTGGCAGGCCGAATTTGCTCAGATTGAGATGGAACTGGTCATGAAAAAATCCCGGCAGCCAGAAACCATAGAACCACCAGACCGGCCCGACCAGCACGCAGGTGCCGTAGTATGCCCACGCTTCGCGGTAACCCAGCAACTTTGTCCACGGAATCTTTTCCTCCGCCGTTTCTGCGAGGCCGGTGCGGATGTGTTTGAGTTCGGCGGCGGATACGCGTTTGGATTTTTCCGGCGATTGAAAAAATACGAGCCAAAAAATCAGCCACACAAACCCTGCCGCGCCGATCGAGATGAAGGCGCCCCGCCAGCCGATCATCAAAAACAGCCACGGCACGAGCAATGGCGCAAAGATGGAGCCGGCGTTGGAGCCCGCGTTGAAAACGCCATTCGCAACGGAGCGCTCCTTGGGCGGGAACCATTCGGCGACAGTCTTGATGGCCGTGGGATAATTTCCCGATTCACCGAGGCCGAGCGCCACGCGCGCCGTGCCCCAGCCGAACAAGCCTTGCGCCAGCGCATGGCTCATCGCCGCCAAACTCCAGAACGCGATGGCAAAAGCGTAGGTGGACTTGGTGCCGATGAATTCAATGAGCGGGCCGAACGCGGTCTGACCGAAAGCGTAGGCGGATTGAAAGCAGATGTTGATGATGCCGAAATCTTTTTCCGTCCAGCCGAAGATCTGCATGAGATCCGGTTTGAGCAGGCCGAGCACCTGCCGGTCCATGGAGTTGATCAGGCACGCAAAGAACAGCAGCGCGCAGATGACCCAGCGGAATTTTCCGAAGCCGGTCATTTCACCAGATCCAATTTTGAATTCTTCACATGCAATGTTTTCAACGCCTCGCCAGTCTTGTTCTCCACGTGAACGTTTTCAAATGAAATATTTTCCGCATCCGTCACGAATACGCCTTGCTGCGAGGTGATGGAAACGTTTTTCAAAGTGATGTCGCGGATGGCCATCTCCGGCAGACCTTCGAGTACGATGGCTTTGCGGGCGCCGCGGCAGGTGATGTTTTCGATGTGGATGTCACGGAACTGCGGCGTCTCTTCGGTCACGGGGGGAGGGTTGGTGTCGGTGTCACCTGCCGTCGCATCGAGCGGCGAGCGACCGCCGTAATACATGTCGAAATTGATGGCGTCGGAGGGGATGTCCATCATACGCACGTTCGAGACGTAAATTTTTTCCACCACGCCGCCGCGGCCGCGCATGCTTTTGAAACGCAATCCGATGTCCGTGCCGATGAACGTGCAGTTGTCCACGCGCATATTGCGCACGCCGCCGGACATCTCGCTGCCGATGGTGAAGCCCCCGTGCGCATGATATACCGTGCAGCCCTCGACCAGCACATCTTCCGTCGGCGCGCCGATGCGGCGTCCGGGGGCATCCTTGCCGGACTTGATGCAAATGCCGTCGTCACCGACATCAAACGTGCAATTACGAATGATGGCGTGACGACAGGATTCCAGGTCAAGCGCATCGCTGTTCTGGGCATTGGGCGAGTTGCGGACTTGGACGTTGAGAATGGAAACGTCGTCGCACAGCGCCGGGTTCAGCGTCCAGTTTGGCGGGTTTTGAAAGGTCGCATCTTGCAGCAGCACGCGGTGACAGCCGATGAAGCGCAACATTTTCGGACGCAGAAATTGGTGGGCCGGTTCGTAGTCGGCGAGGTTCAGTGAATTTGCTTTTCGCAGATCACTGACAATTTTTGCCCCGTTCATGACCGCGCGGCTCGGGTACCACGTCGCGCCTTTGTCGTCGGTCACGCCACCGGATTTGACGAGCGCTTTCCAGTCGCCATCGCCGAGCTTGTCTTTTTTGAGCGGACGCCACGCATCGCCGCCGCCATCGATGATGCCTGCACCGGTGATGGCCACGTCTTCCAGGTCTTGGCCGGAGAGGGGCGAAATGGAATCCACTTCCTTCTCGCCTTTCATATCGATCACCGTCAGCGGATATAGATTATAATCACGAGAAAACTGGATGAGTGCGCCGCGTTCCAGATGCAGTTCAGTATGGCTACGGAAATGGACCGGGCCGGTCAGCCAGATGCCGGGCGGCACGATGAGTTTGCCGCCGCCTTTTTCTGCGAGCTTGGCGAACGCATTTTCGAATGCGTCTGTGTTCAACGTTTTGCCGTCACCGGTGCCAAAATCGGCAAAGTTGACCACGTTCGCGGGAATCTTCGGCGCGGCAGGCTGCGGGGCGATGCCGTGCGTATCGACGGCGAGGCTCGCGCAGCTTGTGGCCAGCAATGCCGACAGGACAAGCATCATTCCTTGGAACATTTTGCGGGTGGTCATACGCGGATGTTAGCCGGAAGCGTTGCCGGAGGAAACCTGACTTTCGGCAAGGCGCATTGAAAAATGTGCAAGTGGGGCAGGGCGGCAGGCTTGCCGGTGGCTTGTCCTATAAATTTTCCGTTGACCTGAGGCGCGACAGTCGGGAGCATGGGTGCGATTCCATGAATAATAAAACGGACAAAATCCTGTTCTGGGGCTGCTTCATCGCCATCATCACCACGAGTTACGCTTTCATCAGCCGCATTATCCTATGCACGAGCCCGCAATTTGCCGTTGAGTTCGGCCTCGACAAAGTTTCCGTGGGCGAATTGGTGGGCGCGGGCATCTGGCCCTTCGGCGTGAGCATCATCGTGTTCAGCCTGTTCATCGACCGCATCGGTTACAAGGTGGCGATGGTGTTTTCCTTCATTAGTTATCTCATCTACACCGCGATGGCGTTTATGGCCTATCAAGCCACTCATGGCATCACCGATCCGCTGGCGCTCGCCGCGGCTCAAAAACACGGCCATCAATTGCTATACTGGGGCAGTATCATCCTCGGTCTCGGCAACGGTAGCGTCGAGGCCTACGCCAATCCCATCGTCACGACGATGTTCAGCAACGACAAGACGAAATGGCTCAACCGGCTGCACGCGGGCTGGCCGGGCGGACTGGTGCTCGGCGGTCTTTGCACCATCGCGCTGGCGAATAACGCGGATTGGCGCATCATCGTCGGGTTGGTCTTGATTCCGGCGATCCTCTTTTTTCTCATCCTCATCGCCAAACAATTTCCGAAAAGCGAGCGCGAACAGGCCGGTGTCAGCTATCTGACCATGCTCAAGGAATTGGGAGTGTTCGGTGCGTTTGTGGGCTTTGGTCTCGTGTTTGCGCAGCTTGGTCAGGTGTTTGGCTGGTCGCAGGCCGTGAGCTGGGTGCTGACCGGCGCCGTGGTGCTGTTATTTGCGGTGGTGACCAAGTCGTTTGGCCGGTTTTTATTGGCGTTTCTCATGATCATCATGATGCCGCAAGCCACGACGGAACTGGGCACCAACGGCTGGATCACCGCGCTCATGGAAGACCCGATGAAAGCCGCAGGATACAATTCCGCGTGGGTGCTGGTCTATACCTCCGCCATCATGCTGGTCTTGCGATTCTGCGCCGGGCCGCTGATCCATAAATTTTCACCTGTCGGCTTGCTGCTCACGTGTTCCGCGCTGTCCGGCTTGGGTATTTTGGCCCTTTCCCAAACGGCTCATGCGGGCATGGGCACCATTTTTGCGGCAGCCACCTTGTTCGGCGTTGGCATCACTTTTTTCTGGCCGACAATCTTGGGCCTGACTTCGGAACAATGCCCGAAAGGCGGCGCCCTCACGTTGAATGCGATGGGCGGCATCGGGATGCTGGCGGTCGGCATTTTGGGCCAGCCATTTTTGGGTTACATGCAAGAGTCCACCACCACCCAACAGTTGCGTACCGCAGATTCAGCGCTTTACGAACAGGTGAAGATGGATCCGAGTCCCAAGTACCTCCTCGGCGCATACGAGGCGATTGACCCAGTGAAGAAGGCTGCCGTCACGGATGAAAAATCATTGGCAGAACTCAAATCTGCCGAAACCACCGGCAAATTCAGCGCCCTCGGCAAGATGGCGATGTTCCCGCTCTTCACCTTCTGCTGCTATCTGGCGTTGTTTGGGTACTTCAAATCACGTGGTGGGTATAAGGCTGTATCCTTGGACAAAAAATAGCATAAGGAACAACCGTAGAGCGACTTAGCTAATTCATGTTGTTGGAAAAACCCACTTTCAGGGCATGGGCATACCAGTCCTGTTAATCGCAAGCGCTATCCTCCGATATGGAAAAACACCTAAATCCGAGAGGTTTAAGTCGGTTTTCACCTTGAATTTTACAGCTTTACCGATATTGATTGGTTTTAAGTCATCGATTATTAATAACTTACGCGACCAATTCACAAGTTATTCACAAAAAAACTTGCAATTCTAACAGACATGGGCACTATCTCGCATGTCGGCAGGTTCAGTCTCAGGGTTAGTGCCGCCGACAAAGACATATAGGTTCCTCACCTAACGAAAACCAACTGGAGCAATCCGGATGGCATGACGTTCCCATTTGCTTTCTTTGAAATGAATGCATTTGTTGCGTGAGCCTGTGTGTATTTTTCTTTGATTGGGAATTAATTCCTGATTTTAAAAATAACTTCACGGTTTCTCCAGCAATAGCATCCATCAGTCAGCATCGGGTTTTTTCATTTAAATAAATCGGAATATTTTTTAAGCGCGGTCGGAAAATGGCCGATTAAACGTTGGAAAAATGTTCAACGGTCGGGGGAATTAATCAGCGGAACGCAGATATCCATGGAGTGGAGCAAGTTGCGTAATGCAACGTCAGGCCATGGATTCGAACAGTTTTTTTGAATCATTATGAAATACAACCGTTTCGTGGCCGGTTTGGCGGGGCAGTTTTTAATACTCATTTTGGCCGTCAACCTGGCCAGCGCGGACATCACGCGCGTGCAGACCATCAGCCTGCATAAAGGTTGGAATGCCGTTTTCTTGCAGGTTGACCCCACGGATCCCAAGCCGGCGGATTTGTTTCAAGGCACGCCGGTGACCATCGCCGCCGCCTTTACCGGGGTGGGCAAGAGCATCCAATACGTCCAGAATCCTTCGACCAACAGCCTGACGCAGAAGAAAGGCTGGAGCGTCTGGTACGCGCCGAGCCGTCAGGATGCGTTTCTTACCCAGATGTTTCAATTGATCGGCAACAAGCCTTACTTGCTCTACGCTGAGAGCGATTATGTCTGGAGCGTTTCAGGTAACGCGCGGCTGGCCACGGTGACGTGGAAACCGAATGCTTTCACGTTGACCGGCTTCGGCGTGGATGACGTGTCGCCACCGACCTTTGATCAATTTTTCGCCGGCTCCCCCGCGCATCATCCTTATCAGATCTACCGGTTACAGAATGATTCCTGGATCAAACTGGACAACGCCCAGAACACCCAGATGCAGTCCGGTGAGGCGTATTGGATCTATTGCACGGGCGCATCGGCTTACCAGGGACCGCTAGCCGTCCAGCCGCCGAGCGGCACGACGTTCACGCTCACGAGCGGAGATTCCGCCGGGATGGTTTTGCTGAACAATTCGCCGAATCCGCTCAATGTGCAGGTACAAAACATGGCCGGTGGCGCGCAGTTGCCCCTGGCGTTTGTATTGCGGGCCGTGACGGACACGAATGTCACCACCGCCGCTTATGACTTGCCGGACACCTACAGCATGCCCTCTTTTGATGCCGGCGAGAAACGCGGTTTTTGGCTGACGCTCCGTCCGGAGAGGATGACGGTGGCGACGCAGACGGGTTTGCTGAAAATCACGACGGATGTGGGCACGTTAAACTGGCTGCCGGTGACCGGCAACCGTTCGGGCGTCGCTGCGGGCAATTAACGCGGGCATTTAATTTTAGCACGAATTACAATCATGTATAAAGCGTTCCGACCTTACGCGGGCCTGGTGGTTTTGTTTTTGACCACCGGGATGATCCAGGCAGACACGAATATCACTTCCG